>JBCCLJ010000183.1:0-14326 GCA_039026915.1 Acidobacteriota bacterium | reverse complement strand
TCTCGACCTTCACTCGATCGCGCCAGACCTCGACGCGCACCTTGTCTCCGGGGGCCTTGCCCGAGACGTAGTCGATGAGATCGCGGTTGCGTTCGACCTCGTGCTCGTCGACCCGCACGATGATGTCGCCGGGCTCGAGCCCCGCTTTCTCCGCCGGGGTGCCGTTGCGCACGATCGTCACCAGAGCGCCATCCGTGGACTCGACGCCAAAGGCCTCCATGTCGCGGTACTGGAGATCGCGAATGTTCACCCCGAGATAGCCGCGACGGACCCGGCCGTCGTCCCTCAGCTGGGGAAGAATCTGCTTGAGGGTGTCGACGGGGACGGCAAAGCCGATGTTCTCGGCGCCATAGTTCATCGCTGTGGAGATTCCGACGACCTCACCCGCCGTGTTGACGAGAGGGCCGCCGGAGTTGCCGCGATTGATGGCCGCGTCGGTCTGAATGAAGTTCTCGAAGGAGCTGTCGGGGCCGGTGATCCCGATTGAGCGCCCTTTGGCGCTGACCACGCCAACCGTCACGCTGGAGCCGTAGCCGAGCGGACTCCCGATTGCCATGACCCAATCGCCGGCACGCAGGCCGCGGCTGTCACCGAGCGCGAGGTAAGGCAGCGGGGTTCCAGCGTCGACCTTCAGCAGGGCAAGGTCCGTCTCCGGATCCTGGCCGCGGACTTCGGCTTCATACTCGCGCTCCCCCAGGAGCACGACGACCTTGGTCGCTTCGTCGATGACGTGGTTGTTGGTGACGACCCAACCGTCCGGCGAGACCACGAAGCCAGACCCGGAACCGTCGTCGCGCTGGTCCGGCGGCGGCTGCTGAAAGCGGAAGCGCGGGTCACGCTGGCCGTCGGGAGACCGGAAGAAGCGCTGGAAGAAGTCTTCCGGAACACCGTCCCGACTCGACGTCTGACGGATCGTCGTCGCGCGAATCGTGGCCACCGCTGGTAGTGCGGCCTCGGCCAGGTCTGCGAAGCTGCCGATGGCGCGAACAGCATCGGCCTCGACCCTCTGCGCCGTCGCCGCGGCGCCGACGACCTCGCCGTCGTCTTGAGTTGCCGCGATCGATGGGCGCACCGTCTGGAAGTCGCTGGCGACGGCGAAGCCGAAGACCGTCCCTGCGATGAGGGCCAAAACGATCAGGGGGGTCCTGCCCCGACGGCTCGAGGAGGCGGAGGAAATGCGGTCAATCATGGAGAGAACACCTGCGGGAAGGAAGTGAAGTGCTGGAGGGATGGGAGCGCCCAGGATCAGACCGGGCTCGCTCCGAGTGACCTGCTGAAGCGACTGACGTTACCGAGTGTCGCACATCTGTTGTCACTCACAGGGGACAACCGCAGGGTGTCGGCCTTTCATTCCTTACTGTGACCGGATGCTGCAATTCCGCCCACACCGTTGACAGGTCTCGACTTGGCCGAATCGACGCTTGCCTGCTCTCCGCACCTCTCCTATACTGACTCTGTCTACCCTGCAGTAGACGGAGCTCGGAGTGGGTCTCGGCCCGCTTTTTTTGTTGCCGGAGGTTGACTTCGGAATCGCTCCCCGGTCTCTCGGACTCACTCCGAGGTGCGGGCGCGATCCGGCCGGCAACGGGTTGCCAGACGCGTCGGCCCCGTAGGCCTGCCGCTCGGAGCAACCCACTCGGCGTCCGGCGGCCGGCTCTCGGAGAGCCGATCGCGAGTGCGGGAGAGACACGACTGAACGCAACAGCAAGACACCCAAGAGCCTCTCGAGTAGAACTCCACGCAACGCCTATGAAACGCCCCGAAATCGACGACGAGCTGTTCGAGCAGCTGGCCGGCGCAGCCCGACGATCGGACTGCGAGCTGATCCACGTCGCGCGCAAGGGCGACACGCTTCAGTTGATTCTGGACAAGACCGGGGGCATCACGCTCGAGGACTGTGAGACCGTTTCGAGAGACGCTTCGGCCCTCCTCGACCTCGAGGACTACGGCGGGCAGCGTTACCTGCTGGAAGTCAGCTCGCCTGGCCTCGATCGCGAGCTCTACTCGATTGCAGACTACGAGCGCTTCGTCGGCCGCCGCGTGAAGATGACCTTCTTGGGCGGACCGCAACGCGCGAAACAGACACGACGAGGCCTGCTCGAGTCCTGCGACGGCCAATCCGTCACGTTCGTCGACGGACAGAACGAGCAGTCTCATCAGATTCCCCTGGATGACATCCAGACGACACGGCTCGAGATCGAGCTCTAACCCTCAAAGGTGCTTCCATGCCTACACAAGCTCCTGAAGTGAACATCACCGAGGTCCTCAAGCAAGTCGCTCATGAGAAGGACATCGACCTCGATCGCTGGATCATTGCGCTCGAGGACGCCGTCGCCTCCGCCGCCAAGAAGCAGCACCGGATCAAAGAGCCGGTCCGCGCCAAGATGGATCGCGAAACCGGCAAGTTCGAGGCGTTCACCGTGCGTACGGTCGTCGAAGAGGTCGAAGACCCGACGGCGGAGTGGGACGTCGAGGAAGCTCAGGAGCACGAGCCCGGTGCGGCCGTCGGAGACGAGATTCTCCGCCCGATCTCCACCGAAGGTCTCGGGCGCATCGCCGCCCAGTCCGCCAAACAGGTCCTCTATCAACGCGTCCGCGAGGCCGAGCGTGAGAAGGTCTACGACGAGTTCATCGATCGAGTCGGCGAAGTCGTCAACGGCACGGTCCGGCGCTTCGAGCGAGGCGACATCGTCGTCGACCTCGGCCAGACGGAAGCTGCCGTACCGCGCCCCGAGCAGTCCCGTCACGAGCGCTACAGCCAGGGTGAGCGCATCCGCGCCGTCATCGTCGAGGTTCACAAGCAGCCGAAGGGCCCGCAGGTCATCCTGTCGCGCACCGATCCGCGCCTGCTGGTCAAGCTCTTCGAGACCGAGGTTCCCGAGATCTACGATGGCACGGTCGTCATCAAGACGGCGGTGCGCGCTCCCGGCGAGCGCGCCAAGGTGGCCGTGCTGAGCCGCGAGCGCGACGTCGACCCCGTCGGAGCCTGCGTTGGCATGAAGGGCTCACGCGTGCAGTCGATCATCCGAGAGCTCCGGGGCGAGAAGATCGACATCATCGAGTACAGCGACGATCTCGTCACCTTCGCCCAGAGCGCACTGGCCCCGGCCAAGATCACCCGCGTCTCCGTCACCAACCCTGGGGAAACGCCTCACCTGGACGTGATCGTCGAGGACGAGCAGCTCTCCCTGGCCATCGGCAAGCGGGGCCAGAACGTGCGTCTCGCCGCGGAGCTGATCGGCGCGAAGATCGACATCAAGAGTGAAACCGACGTCAAGGACGAGGTCGCCGGTGCTCTGGCACAGCTACTCCAGGTCGGTGAGTCGACGTTCGATCTGACGGCCGTCGACGGTGTCGACGAGGGGCTCGCAGCGGCGCTCGGCGAAGCCGGCTACGACACTCAGGAGGCCGTCGCCGCAGCCGATGCCGAAGCGCTTCAGTCGATCGAAGGGGTCACACCGGAGATCGCCGAAGCACTCCTGGCCTACGCTGCCGAGGACGCCGAGGAAGCCACGGTGGAAGCCGCCTCGGACGACGAGGGTGACGGTGGCACGATGGACGACATGGACTTCATGGCAGCGCTCAGCAAGGCCTTCCAGGAGTCCGAATCGGAATCCGAATCCGGCGAAGAGGAATGACCTAGCGCCCCCCGGTCATTTCACGCAGAATCACGAGAGAAACAACGAAGTCAGGGCCCGACGACAGAGTCCAGGGCTCCCGCGGAGAGAGACAGCGCATGGCGAAGATTCGAGTCAGCGACATTGCTAAGAAGATGAAGGTCCCCGAGCAGGACCTCATCTTCAAACTCAAGTCGATCGGTGTGCGAGTCGAGGGCGAGGACGCCCAGATCGACACCGAAGTGATCCAGGCCCTGTTGAGCGGCAAGACGCTGCCACAGGCGCCGCAGCAAGAGGTCATCATGCGCGACGCGAAGACGCCGGCGCCGGCTGCGCCGAAGAAGCGTCCTCCTCGTCGGCAGCCGGCTCCCCCGCCGCGTCCCAACCGTCGTCGGCCGTCGATCGTCCAGAAGGCCGACAAGATTCGCACGCTGCCCTCGAGCAAGCCCAAGGAAGAGCCTCGTGCCGAGCCCCCTGCCGAGGCGATCGAAACGCAGGCCCCCGCTCCGGCACCCGCCGCAGCCAAGGCCAAGTCGGCTCCGGCGAAGCCCGCCGGTCCCCGGTCGCGCGCTCGAGTACCCGAGAAGAAACGAGCCATTCGCAACATCGAAGTGCGGGTGGAAGATCGCTCACTGGAAGACTTCAGGGGATCGGTCGACGAGCTGGAGGCTGCCGAGCAGGCCGATGCCGAAGCGATTGCCTAGAGCAACAGCCGCCGCCGCCGCCGCCGCGCTTCGCGCAAGGAAGAGGCGGAGACGGCGAACGAGCAGGGCCGAATCGTCTCGTCCAGAGACCCTGAAGGCGGGGTCATCACCATCTCGGAGGGCATGCGCGTTCGCGATCTCGCCGAGAAGCTCGGAGTGCGGGCCAAGGACCTGATGAAGACCCTCATGGGCAAGGGCGTCATTGCTGGCGTCAACCATACGCTCGACCCGCAGACGGCTCTCGAGGTCGCCGAGGAGCTCGGTTTCGACGCGATGGTCGTCTCCTTCGAGGAAGAGGTGCAGCTGCAGCGCGAGGCCGAGTTGGAAGAGCTCGGTCAGGAGTCGTCCGGCAAAGACGTGCGCGCCCCGGTCATCACCGTGATGGGCCACGTCGATCACGGAAAGACCTCGCTACTCGATGCCATCCGCGCGTCGAGCGTCGCTGAGGGCGAGTCGGGGGGCATCACCCAGCACATCGCTGCCTACAAGGTCGACACCGACAACGGCGATCTGGTCTTTCTCGACACCCCGGGACACGAGGCCTTCACCCAGCTCAGGGCCCGCGGCGCACGCGTCACCGACATCGTCATTCTCGTGGTGGCCGCGGACGACGGCGTCATGCCGCAAACGATCGAAGCCATCGATCATGCCCGCGCCGCCAAGGTGCCGATCCTCGTCGCCATCAACAAGATGGACCGCGACAACGCCAACCCGGACCGCGTCAAGAAAGAGCTCGCTGAGCGCGAGCTCCTCGCCGAAGACTGGGGCGGCGAGACGGTCATGGTGCCGGTGTCGGCGATCAAGAAGGAAGGCGTCGACGACCTGCTGGAGATGATCAACTTGACCGCCGAGATGGCGGAGCTGCGCGCCGACGCTTCGATTCCGGCGCAGGCCTCGGTCATCGAAGCTCGCAAGGAGGCCGGCCGAGGCGTCGTCGCGACCATCCTCGTCCAGACGGGCACTCTCCGCATCGGAGACGCCTTCGTATGCGGCTCGACGTGGGGGCGCGTGCGCTCGCTCTCCGACGATCGCGGTGAACGCATCAAGGAAGCCGGCCCCTCGACCCCGGTCGAGGTCACGGGTCTGAACGACCTGCCGGCTGCGGGTGACGCCCTTCAGGTCGTCGCCAAGGAATCGAAGGCGCGGGACATCGCGGAGCTTCGTGCTCAGGAGGAGCGCCAGCGCGAGCTCGCCCCAACCGCCGGGCGCATGTCTCTCGAGAACCTCCTCTCCAACCTCCAGGAGGGCGAGGTCAAGGAGCTCCCGGTGGTCGTCAAGGCGGACGTGCAGGGTTCGGTCGAGGTGCTCAAGGACACGCTGCAGAAGACGAGCACAGAACAGGTCAAGGTCAATGTCATCCACGCCTCGGCTGGCGCGGTTTCGACCAACGACGTGCTTCTGGCTTCCGCCTCGGGTGCAATCATCTACGGCTTCAACGTCCGCCCGGAGCGCAACGCCTCCGAGCTGGCGGCCAAGGAGTCGATCGAGATCCGAACTCATACCGTGATCTACGAGCTGATCGATGAGCTCAAGGCCGCCATGGCCGGACTTCTCGAGCCCACCATCCGAGAGGTCGAACAGGGCCGAGCCGAGGTGCGCGAGATCTTCAAGGTTCCGCGGATCGGCATGGTCGCCGGCTGCCACGTCATCGAGGGCGTGATTAACCGCAACGATCACGTCCGCCTGCTGCGTGACAACGTCGTCGTTCATGAAGGCAAGATCGGTTCGCTACGGCGCTTCAAGGACGACGCGTCCGAAGTGCGCTCCGGCTTCGACTGCGGTATCGGCATCGATCGCTTTCAGGACGTCAAGCCTGGCGATCTGATCGAGGCCTTCACCCACGAAGAGGTCGCCGCCACGCTCTGACGCGTCCGGCCGGTTCCTCCTCCGCTCTGATGGCACTCGTCGGCATCGTCGTCGCTGAACTTCACGTACCCGGTGCGCGAAGCCTCAAGGACAAGCGTCGGGTCGTCAAGGGTCTCGTCGAGAGGGTGCATCAGAGGCATCGCGTGTCGATTGCGGAGACGGATCATCACGATCTCCATCAGCGCAGCCAGCTCTGCATCGCGGCGGTGGGCCAGAGCGATCAAGACATCGAACAACGCATGGAAGCGCTGCGAGACAACTTCGATCTGCACGACGCTTTCGTGACCGACTGGAACCTCGAGGTCGTCGAGGTCCTTTGACGCCGGAAAGAAGAAATGGCTCAACATCGAACACAGCGCGTCGCCGACCTGATCCAGCGCGAGATCACCGATCTTCTGCTGCGCGAAGTCCGCGACCCACGCATGAAACTGGCAACGGTCTCCGGCGTCGAGGTGAGCGGCGACCTCGGTCACGCGACGGTGCGGATCTCGTATCTCGGTGAAGAGGACGCCCGCGAGGAGTGCCTCGATGCGATCCGAGGTGCCAGCGGCTTCTTTCGCAGCGCTCTCGCTCCCAAACTTCAGCTGCGACGGGTTCCCGAGCTCAAGTTCGTCGTCGACCGCGGTGCCGAGCACAGCCAGCGGATCCACGAGCTGCTCGAGGAGCTCGATCCGTGAGCCCGGTCCCTCCGCCCGACTCGCTCCTCGCGAGCCTGCGCAAGGCTTCGAGCATTCTGCTCTCCAGCCACGCCAACCCTGACGGCGATGCCATCGGCTCCGAGCTCGCGCTGGCGCGCATCCTGCGCAGCATGGGCAAGTCGGTGACCATCTGGAATCAGGATCCGACGCCGACGCTCTATCGCGTGCTCCCCGGCGCCGACGAAATCCACTGCGGTGGGAATCCCCCCGATGGGTTCCCGGAGTCCTTCGACCTCGCCATTCCGATCGAGTGCCCCACGGTCGATCGGACCGGCCTCGAGGAGTGCCTCGAGCAGCTTCCCCTCCTCGACATCGATCATCACCTCGGCAACAGCCACTACGGTGTGGCGCAGTGGATCGACACGGCCGCTCCGTCGGCCGGAGAGATGCTCTTTCGTCTCGCACGAGCCCTCGAAGTAGAGATCGATGCGACGACCGCGACCCTCCTCTACATGACGATCGTCACCGATACCGGTGGCTTTCGCTTCTCCAACGCAACGGCTCAGGCCTTCGCATCGGCAAGCGAGCTGGTTCACGCCGGCGCTGACCCAGAGACCGTTTCGCTCTGGGTGTACGAGTCTCTACCGCTGGCAACTCTGAAGTTGCTCTCCGAGATGCTCGGCTCGCTCGCGCTGCATGCCGACGGGCGCGTTGCCACCGTCGAGTTGACTGCCGACATGTTCGACAGGGCCGGAGCCCGCAAAGAGGACTCCGAGGGCTTGATCGACTACCCGCGCTCCATCGCAGGCGTCGACGCGGTCGCGCTCTTTCGGCCCCTCGGCGACGGCACCGCGAAGATCTCGCTGCGCAGTCGAGGCGAGGTCGACGTGGCCGCCATCGCCAACCGCCATCAGGGCGGCGGTCATCGCAACGCCGCCGGTTGCCGTCTGACCCGCGACACTCCCGAGCAGCGGCAGCGTCTGGTTGGCGAGGTGATCCGGGCGCTCGAAGCTGCGGCACCGTCTGGAGAGCCCTCATGAGCCCGCGTCGGCCCAAATCGAGCGGCCTCGACGGCCTTCTGCTCGTCGACAAAGGCAGCGGCTACACGTCTCACGACGTCGTTGGCCGAGCTCGCCGGGCCTTGGGACAGCGCAAGATCGGACACTGCGGCACTCTCGACCCCGAGGCGACCGGCCTCTTGCTCCTGACGCTGGGACGAGCGACGCGCCTGACCCGCTTCCTGATTCGCGCCCCGAAGGTCTACGAAGGCACGGTGAAGCTGGGCATCGCTACGGACACGTACGATGCCGCCGGAGACACCGTCACCGAGTCTTCGACCGAAGGAGTCACCCTGGAGTCGATCCGCGAGGCGATGTCGCAGTTCCAGGGCAAGCTCCTGCAGACCCCTCCGGCCTTTTCGGCAAAGAAGGTCGGCGGCAGGAAGTCCTACGAGCTGGCGCGCAAAGGCGAAGCGGTCGAACTCGAACCTGCCGAAGTCGAGATCTTCGAGTTCGTCGCCACGTCGGAGCTGGAGGACGACTCCTTCGACTTCCGACTCAGCTGTTCTTCCGGTACGTACGCCCGCAGCCTGGCTCACGAAGTGGGACAGGAACTGGGCTGCGGCGCGCACCTCTGCGCCTTGCGTCGTACGCAGATCGGCCCGTTCGCGGTCTCTGATGCCGTGCGCGCCGACGACCTCGACCAAGACGATCGTGACGACCTCCTCGAGCACGTGACGCCCTTCGACGAGATCCAGCTGCCCTTCGACGACATTCGTCTCGATGCATCGCAGGAGCGCCGTATCCGCCACGGCCAGACGGTCGTCGTACCTCACCTCGACTCGGAGGAAGGCGACTGGGTACGTCTGCTCAGCGGCCGGCGCCAGGTCTTGGCGGTCGGCTCCGTCATCGAACGGATCGGTAGCCGTGGAATGGGTGTCGTTCAGCCACGCATCGTCTTTGTGGGCCAGGCCTGAGACCGTCCGCCGGAGCGTCCGTAAACATCTCACACATCTGCACTTACACCCCTTCAGGCGCAGCACAGCTCGACCCACCTGCGGCGAGTTTCTGTGGTAAAATCCGCGCGTTAAGAAGAAACAAGGAGAATTCGTACATTGCCTCAGCTCAAAGAGACCAAGAGCCAAATCGTGGGTGACTTCGGTCACCACGAAACCGACACCGGGTCACCGGAAGTGCAGGTCGCCCTTCTGACCGATCGGATCAATCATCTGACCGAGCACTTCAAGATCCACAAGCACGATCACCACGGCCGCAACGGCCTCCTGAAGCTCGTCGGACGCCGTCGTCGCCTGCTCGACTACCTGCGCTCCCGCGACTTCGACCGCTACAAGACCACGATCGAGCGACTCGGCCTTCGCCGCTGACTCGGTCTGCGCCGCTGCCTGCGGCGTGACCCGCGAGACTCACGCCGAAGGTGTGAGGGCTCCCCTGCGCCCAAGTCGCGAGCCCACGCTCCTTCCAGGCGCACCAAAACGACGCGAAAGGTGCTGCGCCCCGCTGCGCTCCCGCCTTGTCCTGCCCCATCGCGTCTCAAGACAACCAAGGAAAAAAGAATGGCATTCAGTAAAGACATTCACGTCGGCGACGGCACGATCACGATCGAATCCGGCCGTTTGGCCAAGCAGGCCGACGGCAGCTGTACCGTGCGCCTCGGCGACACCGTCGTCCTCACGACCGCCTGCATGAACAAGGGCGGCGAGCCCCGAGGCTTTCTGCCGCTCACCGTCGACTATCGCGAGTACTCCGCGGCCGCCGGCCGGATCCCCGGTGGCTTTTTCAAGCGGGAAGGCCGGCCCAGTGAGAAAGAGATCATCACCTGTCGCCTCACCGACCGGCCGCTGCGTCCGCTTTTTCCGAAGGGCTACTTCAACGAAACGCAGATCATCTCGTTCGTCCTGTCGGCGGATGAAGAGAACGATCCGGACATCCTCGCCATCAATGGCGCGTCCGCGGCACTCGTCCTGTCCTCGATTCCTTTCTACAACCCGGTGGGCGCCGTACGCGTCGGCATGATCGACGACGACCTCGTCTTCAACCCGACGAACAGCGAACGCGACGTCTCGGACCTCGACCTCATCGTCGTCGGGACCGAAGAGGCCGTGGTCATGGTCGAGGCAGCCGCCAATCAGCTGCCGGAAGACGTCGTTCTCGATGCGATCTTTCAAGCCCATCAGGAGCTGCAGAAGGTCATCGCGGCGCAGCACGAGCTGTTTCGCGAGCGCAACCTCGAAAAGCCCGACTGGCAGGTTCCCGAGAGCTACTCGAGCGAGCTGCGTCAGCAGGTCGAGCAGGCGATCTACGACGACTTCAAGGGCGCTCTTCACACCGTCGGCAAGTTCGAGCGCAAGGACGCTGTCGGTGCCGTGGTCGAGAAGTACATGGAGACCCTTCCAGAGGACGACGCAGACCTGCGCTCCTCGGTGAAGAAGGTCATCGGTGACCTCGAGGACTACTGTCTCCGAGAATCGATCAAGGAAAGCGGCCATCGATTTGACGGTCGCTCTCTGGACGAGATTCGAGCACTCGACATCGAAACCGGTCTCCTGCCTCGCACGCATGGCTCGGCGATGTTCCAGCGGGGCGAGACTCAGGCTCTCGTCAATGTCACGTTGGGCACGAAGCGCGACGCGCAGATCGTCGAAGAGTACGAAGGCGAAACCGTTCAGAAGTTCCTTCTGCACTACAACTTCCCGCCCTTCTCTGTGGGCGAGGTTCGCTTCCTGCGCGGTTCGAGCCGTCGTGAGATCGGTCACGGTGTGCTCGCGCGTCGAGCCCTCGTCCCGGTCCTGCCGCTCGATGAGGACTTCCCGTACACGGTCCGCGTCGTCTCTGAGATTCTCGAGTCCAACGGATCGTCGTCGATGGCGACGGTCTGCGGCGGTTCGCTGGCTCTCTTCGACGCCGGCGTCCCGATGCTGGCACCCGTGGCAGGCGTTGCCATGGGGCTCGTCAAGGACGGCGACGACTTCTGGATCCTCTCCGACATCGCCGGCCAGGAAGACCATCATGGCGACATGGACTTCAAGGTCGCCGGTACCTCCGACGGCATCACGGCCCTTCAGATGGACATCAAGATCACCGGTGTGACCCGCGAGATCATGGGCAAGGCTCTCGAGCAGGCAAAGGCCGGGCGTCTGCACATCCTCGAAGCCATGGAAGAAGCGATCCAGTCGCCGCGCGAGGACATCTCGAACTTCGCTCCGCGTCTCACCACTCTCGAGGTGCCGCGGGACAAGATTCGGGACGTCATTGGACCGGGCGGCAAGACGATTCGCTCGATCACCGAAGAGACCGGTTGTCAGATCGAGATCGAAGACGACGGCAAGGTGATCATTGCTTCGCCCGACGCTGCGGCAGCCAAGGCAGCCATCGCGATGGTCGAGCAGATCACCGAGGTGCCCGAGATCGACAAGGTCTACACCGGTCAGGTACGGCGTGTGGAGCCCTACGGCTGCTTCGTCGAGATCCTCCCCGGTACCGACGGCCTCGTTCACATCAGCGAGCTCGCTCCCTACCGCGTTGGCGACGTGACCGACATCTGCAGCGAAGGCGACGAGATGACGGTCAAGGTCATCGACATCGATCCCTCCGGCAAGGTTCGTCTCTCCCGTAAGGCAGTCATCATGGCCTCCCCGGACTACGACCCGAAGGACTACGAGGGCATGGATGCGCCCGAGTCGGCGGATCGCGGACCTCGTCGCGGTGATCGCGGCGGACGAGATCGTGGACGAGGCGGACGCGGTGATCGCGGCGGGCGAGGAAGAGGTGGCGACCGCGGTGGACGCGGTGGCGATCGTCGCGGCGGCAGAGGTCGTCGTCGCGACTAGCTCGTCCGTCTTTGCTCACTGCGACATTCGTTGCGCTGCTGTATACTGCGAGGCGTCTAGAAACTTGGATTTCTGAGAAGAACTATGAGTGATCGTCTATACACCACGAATCAGTTGGCCAAGCTCTTCGGAGTCGTCCCGACGACCGTCATCGACTGGATCGAGGCCGGGAAGCTCGAAGCGTTCAAGACTCTCGGTGGTCATCGACGAATCACTCATCTAGCCGTGCTGGAGTTCCTTCGGCGCCACGGTCTTCCCAGTCCTCCGGCTTTCGCCGAGCTGACCCGCAAGCTGGTCGTCCTGGACGACGAGCCCGACATCCTGAGCATGTTTGGACGCATGCTCCGGAAGGGCCTGCCGGGTACCGAGACGATCCTCGTCGATCATCCGGTCGAAGCTCTCATGCGGATCGGTGCCGAGCGTCCTCAGGTCGTCGTCTTCGACATTTACATGCCGGACATGGACGGCTTCGAGTTCTGTCGCCGACTGCGAGAGAATCTCACCGGCGAGCTCTGCCTCTTGGCCATCAGCGGTGACAGCTCAACGGAGACCCGGCGCCGGGTGCTCGAGGCGGGCGCTGATCGGTTTCTCGCCAAGACCGAAGCCAACGAGCTTCTCGTCAAGACCTGCGAAGAACTCCTGGAACAGCAGCCCGCTCGAGCCTGACGCAGAGCGAACGCTCTTCTCTGGAGGAACCGAAGGCCCGTCGCAAGACGGGCCTTTTCTCTTTCTGACCCGCGCCCCGCTGCTTCGATGAGGTGCGGATCGATCGGATCAGTTCGGGCTGGGCCCGAGGATCTCGCGCAAGGCCATTCGAAACGTCCGCCCGCAGTAGCTGCACTCCGCATCGAGGGTGCCGTCGCTGGCCGTGAGCTCTCTCAGCTCTTTCTCTGGAAGCGATCCAAGAGATCCAAGCAGACTCTCTCGACTGCAACCGCAGTCGTAAACGAGAGGCGCCCGCTCGAGCTCGCTTGGACTCAGCGTACCGAGGACGTCGTCGACCAGGCCTCCGAGACCGGCCTCGGAGATTCTCCTCGAAGGCGAAGAGATCGCTCCCAATCGAGACTCCAGGTCCTCTACGAGTTCCGGATCGGCTGCCGGAAGCGCCTCGACGATCAAACCACCAGCGCCCTGAACGCCTTCAGCCCTCAGATCCGCACCGACGAGCACCGCAGACCGACGCTGCTCGCTCTGGTCCAGGTAGTGCGCGACGTCCGTCCCGATCTCACCGTCGTGCAGAACGACGCGGCTCTCGTAGACCTGACCCTGCTCTTCGATTCTCTGCACGATGAGGAGACCGACGCCGAGAGCTGGGCCGACCTGCAAATCGCTGGCCCCCCGAACTCCTGTCGCGTGCTTGGCGCCGACGATGCCCCGCAGCCGTCCCTTCGCATCGCACTCCGCGAGCACGCGGTCCAGAGGTCCGGATCCCTTGAAGTCGAGCGACAGTCGGCGCGGGCGCTTCGTGACCAGTCGGGTCAACATGGCGGTCGCCGCGAGGCCACGCCCCAAAGCGATCGTCGCCAGGGGACCCAGATCGAGAATCAGGCGAGCGTGGTCGAGGACCGAGGTCAGCTCGCAGCCAACGTAGCGGAGCTGCCCCGCCGCAGCAGTGCCAACACGAAGCTCACCCGCGGGGGAAGGCTCAGACATCTGAGGCGGCCTCCCTCGAGGCCGCAGAGTCGGCCAGTTCATCCAACGCAAGTTCGTCCGCTGCACGAAGGGCAGCACGCTGCACCTCGATGAGCGGCACGTTCGAGGCGCGGGCACAGGCCCGGGCCTGCTCGTACTCGGGCTTGACCGAAACGATGCTCCCCTCCAACCGCCCGACCTTGAGATCGATCGCGCCGTAGGGAGTATTCACCGACACCGTATATCGCTCGGCTTCGAGGCGACGGGAACGGGTCACTCGACATCCGAGGGACGAGGAGTGCTCGATCAACCGGCGAGCAAGTGAGCGCGTCGCCTCGGGCCGACAGAGTGCCGTCACCAGGACTCCGGGACGCGACTTCTTCATATAGACAGGGGTGCTGTACGCGTCGAGCGCACCGTCCTCGAGCAGGGTCTCGAGAAGAAACCCGACCGACTCGCCCGTCACGTCGTCGAGTTGAGCCTCGAGAATGTCGACGGGAACGAGCGCCTCATCCGCCGGCGCTTGGCGCGCTGGCCGTCCCCGGACGAGACGCACGCTGTTGGAGCGATCCGCCAAGTGCTTGCGACCCAGGCCGTAGCCAGTGGCCTCCGTCGTCAACGCGGGCTGCTCACAAAACTCGTCGACGAGCTCCTTGAGGATGAGCGCGCCCGTCGGCGTCACGAGTTCCCCGCGTCCGCCGCCGACGGTTGGGATTCCTTCGAGGAGCAAGGCCGTGGCGGGAGCGGGCACCGGCATCAAACCGTGCGCCGTGTGAACCGTTCCGCTGCCGACGACGACCGTTCCACAAGAGACGCGAGCTCCTGCGAGCTCTTCGATCGCCGCGGCCGCGCCAACGATATCGACGATCGAGTCGATGGCCGCCAGCTCGTGAAAGTGCACGTTGTCGAGGCTCATGCCGTGCACGCGCGCCTCGGCCTCCCCCACCCAGCGCAACATGCGCAGCGCACGCTCTTTGACCGGGGACCGCAGAGCCGAAGCTTCGACCAGAGCAGCGATGCCTC
>JBCCLJ010000182.1:0-14331 GCA_039026915.1 Acidobacteriota bacterium | reverse complement strand
CTCGGCGAGGGCAGAGGGCGCAAACCCCTGCGCCCCTTGGGTTTGCGCGGCGCGGGCCGATCTTCGGCACGGCGCGCGCTCAACGATGGACACCGCCTCGCCTTCGCGCACGGCGCACCAAATCTCGACCCGCGGCGCGCAAACTGAGCGCTACGGGAGTTTTTCAGCAAGCCCCTAAGCATGCCCGAGCTGCAGAAGATGATCCCCCTCGCCTACCGGAGTGATCGGGACGGCCAGCTCGGTCTTCGCCTTCGCAAGCCGCGCCAGCAGCACGACCTCTTCATCTTGGCCGAAGGCTACTCGCCCGTGCGCTACACCCTGTCGGGCGGCAAGCTGAAGAGCGCGAATCACACGATTCACCTCGAGCCGGCGCCAGCAGCGGAAGGACCGCCCGCTCTGGTCGAGCTCTACTACGAACCGCTGCGGCAAGAAGTTCCCTGAGCACGCAGGACGCGGCGGAGCTCCTGCCGCGCTTCCAGACACGCTCGGTGCCCTCCCCTTCGGAAAGCAGCAGCTTCCCTTCGATGCGTTAGATTGCCCCTCCACCCTCAGGGACAACGCAGCGAAGGAGAGACGCCCCATGAAGACGTCCATCGGCATCGGCAGTGCCTACTACAACGGTGAAGACTGGGACGGCCTCGTCGAGTACACCTGCGCGGCTGAGAGGCTTGGCGTCGACTACGCCTGGTCAGCAGAGGCCTGGGGGATGGACGCGGTCGTGCCGCTCGCCTACCTTGCCGCCAAGACCGACCGCATCCAGCTCGGCACCGGCATCCTGCAGATCAGCTCGCGCGTGCCGTCGATGGTTGCGATGACCTCGCAGAGCCTGCAGCGCGTCTCGAACGGGCGCTTCGTGCTGGGCCTCGGCGTCAGCGGCCCGCAGGTCGTCGAGGGCCTGCACGGCGCCGCCTTCGCGAAACCGCTGACGAGGCTCCGCGAGACCGTCGACGTCATCAAGATGGGCCTGCGCGGCGACAAGCTGCAGTACGACGGCGACCACCTCGTACTGCCGCGCCCGGGGGGTGAGGGCAAGCCGATTCGCCTGTCGCAGCCTCCCTGCCCCGACCTGCCGATCTACCTCGCGACGCTCGGTCCGAAGGCGCTCGAGTTCACTGGAGAAGTCGCCGACGGCTGGCTCGGTACGAGCTTCCTGCCCGAACAGGCGCACGTCTTCTTCGACTACATGAAGGCGGGCGCGGAGCGCGCGGGCCGCACCATGGCGGACATCGACATCCAGATCGGCGCCCACATGGAGATTGGCGACGACGTCGAGCGGCTGATCGACGCGCGCCGCCCTGCGATGGCCTTCACCCTCGGGGCCATGGGCTCGCCCAAGACGAACTTCTACAACGCTGCGTACCGCCGCGGCGGCTTCGAAGACGCGGCGATCGAGGTGCAAAAGCTCTGGGTCGAGGGCAAGCGCGAAGAAGCAACCGCGCGCGTCCCGGACGAGCTCGTGCTCAAGACTTCGCTCATCGGTACCGAAGACATGGTGATCGAGCGCATCGGCGCGTATCGCGATGCCGGCGTCACGACGCTGCGGCTGCACACGGGCGGCGAGAGCTTCGCGGACCAGATCTCGTCGCTCGAACAGGCCATGGATCTCATGAACAGGGCCAGCTAGTGCGCGACCGGCTGGGACTCAAGACGACGCTCGGCTACGTCGCCTTCGCCCTGCCGGTCACCGCCCTTCCTTCGGCGATCGCCAATCTGATCCCACCGTTTTACGCCGAGGCCCTGTCGATGGACCTCGTGACCGTCGGCACGGTCTTCATGTTGCTGCGTTTCTTCGACGCAGCGACCGACTTCGGTATGGGCTACCTCGTCGACCGCAAGCCCTTTCGCGAGCGGCACCGCCCCTGGCTCGTGCTGGCGCTGCCGCTCTTCCTGCTTTCCATCTGGCTGCTCTTCCTGCCGAGACATTCCCTGGTGAGCACGGCCTACCTCGTTGTCGCAGGCACCTTGGCGTACAGCGCCTACACCATTGGACTCATCGCCCATACGGCGTGGGCCGGCTCGCTCGCTTCCGACCCCGCGGAGCTCTCGCGCCTCTTCGGCGTGCGCGAGCTGGCTGTGGTGATCGGCATCTTCGGCGTCTTCTTCGTGCCCGGCGTCGTCGAGCAGACGGGCGATCCCTCACTCGAAGGCAAGGTGACGTCGGTCGGCTGGTTCCTGCTCGCTGTCTTCGTCGTCTTTACGCTGATCACCGTGCTCACGGTTCCCGATCCCGAGCCGGACAAAAAGCCGCGCCGCTTCTCCTGGAAGGCGCTGCGCGAGTTCGCGCTGCGCGGCGCCTTCCTGCGCATCGTGCTCGGCAACTTCGTTCTCAACTACTCGTTCGTCGCGCTCTCGGTGCTCTCGTACTTCCTTGCGGCCTACGGCTTCCAGCTCGGCGGCAGCTACGCGCAGGGGCTCAGCCTCTACTTCGTGGCGGCCTTCGGCGGCATGGCCCTCTGGATGCGCATCGCAAAGAAGCTCGGCGACCGGCGCACGCTCGTCGTCGCGGCAACGTACAGCGCCGTCGTGCTCGGTGCTCTTCCCTGGGCCGTAGAGCCCGGCAACAAGACGGTCTACTTCGGCTACATGCTGCTCCTGGGCCTGGGCTTCGGCGCGGGGCCCTACCTCGTGCGAGCACTCACCGGGAACCTCGCCAACCGGTACGAGCAGGAGACCGGACGCAGCGTGCGCGGCAACGCGTTCGCACTGCTCACCTTTCTCGACAAGATGGGCAGCGGGATCGCTTCGGGAACGATCCTGCCGCTCGTCGCCGCTCTCGGCTTCGTCGCCGGCGGCGACAACGCACCCGAAGTCATCGGCAAGATGGTCCGCGTCAACGGCTGGATTCCCGCGGCTGGGTTCCTGACGCTGGCGCTGCTGATGGTGCCGCGAATCAACGAGCTCGACGGACCCACCAGAGAGGCGTGAGCCGGCTGCTGCTGTCACTCACGAGACCCGGCTCAGGGCACTGTGGTCGACCAGCTAGCGCTATCGCCGGCTTCGAACCCACTACTGAAGATGTCACCAGGCTCCGGAAGGTCCAGGGCCCAGACCTCGAAGCCATGCACGCCGTCGTTGGCCGTGAAGACGACTCGGCCCGGCTCAACGAAGAAGCCGGAAGGGCTCGAAGAGTCGGGACCTGGGGCGATGTCCGCAACAGCGTAGGTTCCCGCAGGCGTGCCGTCACTCACCCAGAGCTCGCGCCCGCGCGTCCCGTCGTCCGCCGAGAAGAGCAGGCGCCCGTCTGCCTCGGCAAACTGCTGTGGCATCGAGGAGCCCGGACCCGACTGGAGATCCGCCACGAGCACCGGAGGCGTGCCCGTTTCGCTCACCACCCAGAGCTCACTCCCGTGCACGCCGTCATCGGCTCGGAAGAAGAGCTTGTCGCCCACCGCGAGGAGGTTCTGCGGATAGGACGAGGCGGGACCCGGAGCCAGATCTCCGACGAGGAACGGTGGGCCACCCGCGTTGGTGGCCCAGAGCTCAACGCCCGAAGCACCGTCGTCTCCCATGAAGTAGTAGTGGTCCTCGAACATCGCGAAGTCCGGCGGCGACACCGCGCTCTCTTCGCTCAACAGATCGTAGTGCCGGCTGGAGTTGCGCACAGGATCGGGGTTGTCGACCGCTGCCCGGAAGACTCCCGACTCAGGCCCAGGACGAACGGAAAGTGGGTTGGCCGATGACAGGATCGGAAGAACCCAGATCTCGCGACCCTGGCTGGCACTCTCCGCCGAGACGAAGACCGTGCCCACCGAATCGACAGCAAGGGAGTCCGAGTTCTCGGCGACCGGTATGAGATTGAAGGCCCCTCGCGAGGTCGAGAACCCCCAGACGCCCGTACCCGACGGCATGAAGACCCCGCCTTGCGCCCTCAGCCACTCGTTGCGCCGGGAGGGAGGTGCCAACGGCGGAGCCGGGCCTGGAATCTCGTGGGCCTGCTCGGACACCGGGTCGAGCCTCACAAAGTCCGCGAGTCCTGTACAGCAAGGATCCAGTTGGCGAGCGTAAAGAGAACCTTCGAGCTCGATGAGCCATGACGACCAGGGAAAGCTGCCTACACTCCGTACGTCGGCGAGTTCGCCCGTCGCCGAGTAGAGCTCCGAGACTCTGGGGGGAGACATCGGCGTACCGGGCCCTCCAGCCGCACCCAGACCAAAGCTCTCGTTCTGGAGGAAGTACAGGCGGCCACCGAGAGAGACGAAGGTCGGCGGGACCCTCCAGGGGTAGGGTGCACTCGGATCTGCCACGAAGGGCGTTGCGGCGATGTCATTCGCGGTCCAACTGACCCACGGCCAGAGCGCGAAGGCGGAACGGCTGCGAAAGAACAGACGCCCGCCGGCCAGTTGTTCGTAGCCATCCGGATAACTCGATGCTTGCTGATTGGGCAAGCCGAGCGACTTCAACGTATTGCCATCGAGTGCAGCCACAAAGAGCTCGGCATGCGACCGAGCGTCGGAGCGCAACAGCCATCCCTCGGAAGTCGTTTGAAACTCGCCCCGCGAACGGAAATGAAAGTCGTCGCCGGCGTTGGAGAGAGTCACCGTCCCCGTTGCCGTACCGTCGCTGAACCACGTCGCCGTCGCGGTCGGGTCGCCGGGATTCGCGGCGGTGAAGAGCGCACCTTGGCTTCCACCCGCAACGTTGGGGAAGAGACTCAGGCCGCTGTCGCTTCCCGGCGCCGTGTCCGCCAAGAGTCGAGTGCCGGAGGCGGTTCCGTCGGAGAACCACGGCTCGCGGCCGGAGCTATCCATGCATCCGAAGAAGAGACCGACTCCGGACGAGACCATCGGATCGATCGGGCGGCAGTTCAAGCTCTGCCAGAGCCGGGTTCCCTGAGAGGTGCCGTCGCTAGCCCAAATCTCTTCTCGGCCGCCACGGAGAAAGTACATCTCACCCGCATGGGGCTCGAAACCGTAGAGCGAGTCGCTCGTCTCCAGGAGGAATCGTGTTCCGTTCTGCGTTCCGTCACTCGACCAAAGCTGGTCGCGAGGCGCTCCGCGGAGTACGAAGAAGACCTTGCCTGAGGCGACCCCCACGACGCTGTAGGACCTGGCGAAGCCGGGTGCCGGCAACTGCGTCGTGCCCGAGCTCGATCCGTCGGTGGACCAAAGCTCGAGGTTCGTCCCGGCGTCCAGCAAGAACACAGCCTGGTCGCCGAGGCCCCCCATTCCAGCGACGCTGCGATCGAACGTTGCGACGACGGAGGTTCCTCCTACCGTGCCGTCGGAGCGCCACAGCGAGGGGTCGTCTTGTTCGTCCTTGGTGAAGAAGAGCAGTTGATCGTCAAGGCCCGTCAGGAAGAAGGGCAACGAGCTCTCAGGGCCACGCATCAAGTCGCCCATCAAGGCCGTGCCCTGCCCGGTGCCGTCGGTCGACCAGAGCTCGACTCCGGCCTCGATCGTCCAAGCGAGAAAGAAGAGTCGGTCACCGGCGACGACGAGACTCCTCGGCATGCTCGAGCACACACCGGAGCACACGTCGAACACCATGTGCGTTTCGCGAGCCGAGCCATCGCTGCGCCACAGCTCGTAGCCGTGCAAACCATCCGTCGCGACGAAGTAGAAGTCGTCCTGGAACTCAACCACTTCGTCGTTGAAGGAGATCGCCTCCCTCGGGATCGGATCCGAAGCTAGGTCGAAGAGAAGATAGGGAGTCTCGGAGCCGCCCGAGGTACCAGCCCAGAAGGAGACCATGACAAAGAACAAGACGGTTAGCCCACCACGCACTCTCATCCTCATATGCTACTACAGCATTCAGTGATCCAACCGCGCTCTATGCGTTCGCAAAGGGCCTCGGATCGACGAACTGCCGCCGACAGAGGCCGCGATCTAGACCTAGGGGTCACGTTCTGCGAGTCTGCTGAGTGAGATCCGCGAGGCAGTAACTCCTGCTGCATGAAGCCAGAGAATGCCCGCCGGCAGCGACGTCGGGACACCTCGCACAAAGCGCCCGGGAGATCAGAGATGGTGACGATGAGCCAGACCCCTCGACCCACTGCAAGGCACATCGGGCGCTCGACGCACCTGTGTCTCTACGGGGCTCTTTGGATCGCCTTCGTGCTGGGAGCGCTCTCGGGCCTCCAGGCACAGGGATTCTCCGAGTCAACGCTCGATCGGAGCGCCTTCTGGGACGCCGCTCGGCGCGGCGACCTTACTGAGGTGCGCACGGCGGTCGAGGCCGGCATCGACATTGAGGTCGCGGATCGCTGGTCGGGCACCGCGCTCTTCAAGGCGGCTGCAGCCGGCCGCACCGAGGTCGTGAGCTACCTGCTCGAGCAAAAGGCGAACGCCAACGTCCAGGAGTCGTTCTGGGGCCAGAGCGCTTTGAGCGCCGCGCTCGGCGACGGTCACTTCGAAGTAGCGGCTCAGCTGCTCGCGGCCGGAGCGGAGGGCCGGGAGGACGCCTTCGGCTTCGCTGTGATGCGAGGCGCCGAAGCGGAGACGCCGGAGCGTTTTCTGGCCCTCGCTCGAGCCGCCGTGGAGAGCGGACCCTTCTTCGCGTCGGCGCGAGATCGACTTGCCGGGCAATCCCCGCCGCCCGCGTACGCCGAGCTCCTCGATCGGGTGAAGACGCGCCCCGATCCGCCAGCACCCGAGCTCTCCGCAGCGGACCTGGAACCGTACGCCGGCATCTACGAGGGCTGGTCCGACGACCAGCGCATCGTCGCCGCGGTCCGCGAAGGACGGCTCACCGTAGCCATCGACGGCGCGGAACCCCTGGTTCTCGAGGCGACAGCGGAGAACGCTTTCGCCACTTCAGACGGTGCGCTGCGCGTCTCCTACTTCGGCCGCGCCGGTAGCGTCGAGGGCATCTTCCTGGGCGGCAGCATGGAAGGCGCCCTGCGTCGCAGCGTCGCCGAACCGGTGACCGACGCGCCGACCGACGTCGCAGCACGCTCGACCGACGCGCAAACGCCGGTCCGGCGCACCGCGAACTGGCCCAGCTTTCGCGGTCCGAACGGCGACGGCATCGGCGACGGCGAACCGGCCCCCGAGTCCTGGAATCTCGAGACCGGCGAGAACGTGCGCTGGGTCGCCGCGCTCGAGGGGCTGGGCAACTCCAGCCCCGTGATCTGGGGGGACAGGGTCTACATCACGACCGCGATCGCCCAGGGCATCGAACAGGAAGTAACCACCGGCGACACCGGCTCGGGCGCCGACGTCGACGAGTCGGTCGAGCACAGCTGGCAGGTGATCGCGCTCGACGCTCGTTCCGGCGAGCGGCTGTGGACCACCGAGGTCGGGCGCGGCGTACCGAAGACCCGCCGCCACTTCAAAGGCTCGCAGGCGAACTCGACCCCGGTCACCGACGGCCAGCACGTCGTCGTCGTCTTTCCCACGGCGGGCCTCGCGGCACTCGATCCGAGCGGCAAGATCCTCTGGCATCACGACCTCGGACCGCTCAACGCCAGCAACTTCTTCGATCCCGACGACCAGTGGGGCTTCGCCAGCTCACCGATCCTGGTGGACGGCAAGGTCATCCTGCAGGTCGACGTCTTCGGTGGGGGCTACCTTGCCGCCTGGGACGTGAAGACCGGCAAAGAACTGTGGAAGACCGAGCGCGACACCGCCAGCTCCTGGGCGACGCCGACGCTGCTGCGCGGCGAAGAGCGCGACGAGCTCATCGTCAACGCTTCGTCAATCCGCGGCTACGACCCGGAGACGGGCGAGCAGCTCTGGAGCCTCGGCCCGAACTCCGAGCTGGTCATCGCGCGCCCCGTCGTCAGCGACGGCGTCGCCTACGTCTCGGCCGGCTACCCGCCGGTGAAACCCGTCTACGCCATCCGCGCGAGACTCCGCGGCGACCTCGAGGTGAAGCCCGGCGAGGAGCACGGCGCCCTGCTCTGGAGCCACCGCGTCGGCGGTGCCTACATGCCGTCGCCGCTGCTCTACAAAGGACTGCTCTACGTGGTGCACCACAATGGGCGCATCGTCGCCTACGACGCCGAGACCGGTGCAGCGCGCTACAAGAAGCGCTTCTCGCGCGGCGGCACCTTTACCGGTTCACCGGTCGTCAACAACGGTCGCCTCTACGTACCCACGGAGGGCGGCCTGATGTACGTCCTGGCAGCTGGACCGATCCACGAAGAGATCGCAGTGAACGACTTCGACGAACCGCTCATGGCGACGCCCGCGATCGCCGCTGGAGTGCTCTATGTGCGCACTCCGGGGCATCTGTATGCGCTCGGCAAGGCTGCAAACGGCGCCGACAAGTAGTGCGCAGTCCCTAAGGGACCTCAGCCGCCCAGCTCGAGTTGTCGCCGCTCTCGAAGCCGCTGCGAAAGATCCCTCCGGGACCCGCCAAGGGACGGTCGAGAGCCCAAATCTCGAAGCCACGTAGGCCGTCGTTCGCCGAGAAGAGCACGCGAGTCGACTCGATGTAGAACCCCGACGGGCTCGACGACGCCGGTCCCGCTGCGATGTCGGCAGCGAGCCACGTGCCCCCAGGAGTCCCATCGCTCACCCACAATTCGCGGCCGTGCACGCCGTCGTCCGCCGAGAAGAGCAGCTGGCCACCGACGTCGGCGAACTGCTGCGGCACGGAAGATCCGCTTCCCGGCTGCAGGTCGCCGAGCATCACGGGAGCCGATCCGGGAGCATCGACCATCCATAGCTCGCTGCCGTGCACGCCGTCGTCGGCCCGAAAGTAGAGTCGGCCACCCGCGACGAGTAGGTTGTTCGGGAGAGACGAGCTCGAGCCGGGTGCGAGATCGGCGACGAGGGCAGGAGGGCCCGTCGCGGACGTCGACCACAGCTCCACGCCCGAAAGACCGTCGTCCGCGACGAAGAAGTAGTGGTCGTCGAGCACGGCAAAGTCGGGCGGAAAGGCGGTCGCCTCTTCGCTCAGGAGCTCGGTCTGAGGTGCACGGCGCCCGTAGGGCTCTAGGTTCTGCTCCAGCAGTCGGAAGACCCCAGCATCGGGCCCAGCACGCACGGAAAGGAGTCGCGGGGTTCCTCCAGTCGGCAGGGACCAGACTTCTCTACCTTCGCCAGGCGTCTCTGCCGAAAAGAACACCGTCCCCGTTGAAGTCACCGCGAACGAGTCGGAGTTCTGCGCCTCGGCGAGGCTGTCAGTGGCGTCCCTCGTTCGGGAGATGGACCAGACGCCCTCTCTCGAGGGGACGTAGAGCCGGTTCCCCCCCTCGACCCACTCGTTGCGTCGCAGCCAGAGAGACATGAGGGGAAGCGGCCCCTGGACCGAACCCTCCAGACCGGTCGAAGGCTCAAAGAAGGCGACTTCGGTGTCGAAAGACGAGCAGCCAGCAAAGCGGCGCGAATAGAGCGTACCGTCGAAGCCCTTCAGCCAAGAGCCAGGAACGAAGGGTCCCGGGCGCTGCGCGTCCGACAGGTCGAGCGCGAGAGACCGGAGCAGGGAGACGTGAGGGTAAGGGCTGTTCGTGAACGGACAGAAAGCAACCCCCGGTTCGGTCGCCAGAAAGAAGAGGCGATCCTCCACCTGTTCGAAGGACGGAGCGAAGATCTCCTCGACATCACCGTTCGACGGATCCAGATCAAAGGGCGTTGCGGCGGCTCCTTCGAGTGTCCAGTTCTCCGTCAGGCGCGCGCTCGACCCGGACGAGCGTCGGGTTTGGAAGAAGGTCCTCCCAGCGGGCAATGCAGAGAAGCTGTCTGCATAGCTCGACGTCTGGCGGTTCAAGGAGCCGAGCGTCGTCGCCGGAACGCCTTGCGCGCCCAGCACGAAGTACTCGGCATGTGAGGTCAGCCCCCGACGGAACAAGAACCCAGCACTCGTCTGACCGCCTCGGTAGAACCAACTCAGCTTTTCGGTCCCCTGCACCGCTCGGGTCCCTGACGGGGTTCCATCGCTGAACCAGACAACACTTTGGTTCGGATCGCCCGGTTTCGGCGCAGCGAACAGCGCACCCTCGGAGCTTGCCAGGAAGCGCTTCGTTCTCGTGATGCCGTCGGTTTCTCCGGGGACGGTATCCGCGAGGCGCTGAGTGCCTCGCGACGTACCGTCGGAGAACCACGGTTCGTAGCCCGCCTCGTCTCGGCACGAGAAGAACAGACCGATCGCCGAAGCGGTCAGCGTGCCCGGCCGACAGTCCGGACGCCGCCAAACGCGCGTCCCCTGCTCCGTACCGTCGCTGGCCCAGATGTGGCGGTCGCGGATGAACATCAACAGGTCGCCGAAGGGCTCGGAAGAGTTCATGGGAAACCGAGAGCTCAGAGCGAGCTGCGTACCCGACGCCGTGCCGTCGCTGCTCCAGAGCTCGTACTCGCTGGAGGACTTTCTCACCTGGAAGAAGATGTGGCTCGTGGTCGCTCTGAGATTCAGCACTCGCTCACCGAACGGGAACGAAGCGAGCCGACGCGTTCCGGACGTCGTACCGTCGGACGCCCAGACCTCGTCGGCCAGGTCGACGCGCATGACGAACGCTCCCCTGTCTCCAAGAGTCACCCCGGAGTTGACGTACTGAGGCGACGTTCCCTGATCGAAGAGCCTGACCGAACGGGTTCCCGCCACGGTGCCGTCGGAGCGCCAAAGCTCTCTGTTTCCGGCCGAGTCCGACAAGAAGAAGAGCAGCAGATCCTCGGTAGGCATGAGAGCTGAGAGCCCCCAACTCGGCGGACCAGGCCGCAATTCGAGCCGTACCGTACCCTGCGCTGTGCCGTCGGACGTCCAGAGCTCCGACACGGCCTCAGTCGTCCACGCGACGAAGTAGAGGCGATCGTTCACTACGGACAACCGCTGCGGCATGCTCGAGCAGAGGCCAGAACAGAGGTCGCGCACCATACGCGTGCCCGCGGTCGACCCGTCGCTGCGCCACAGCTCATAGCCATGCAGCCCGTCCGTGGCTACGAAGAAGAACTCGTCTCCCATAGCGACGAGAGGGAGTCCATCCGAATTGCGAGGGATCGATTCCGTCGCCACATCCAGGAGGAGATAGGGCGTCTCTGAAGCAACGGCGGGCGTTGCGCTCGCTACGAGTAAAAGCGCAAGGGCGAGGAAGGAGCGTGGCGAGAACACCATGGATACTATGCTATCAGAACATAACTAAGAACGAGCAAAGACCGGGACGAACCTCGGGCCCCGGTGACGGAGCCACCTCGAATTACAGCCTGGCGTAGCATGGCGGCCCTCTCTCACGACAATTCCGAGGTCTCATGAGCAACCCTGCCCCGGGCTTTTCCCAGCGTCCCGATCACACCCTTCGCTTCGAAACCTGCCAAGCCCAAGCCACGCACGGCACGACGGTCGTCGCTCGCTCGGACAAGGCCATCAAGCTGTTCGAGGCGAGCTATCCGCCGGTGATCTACTTCCCCGCCGCGGACCGCGTCGAGACGCACTTCGCCAGCGAAGCCGACCACTCGACCTACTGTCCTTTCAAAGGGCACGCGTCGTACTGGAATCTGATCGGCACCGACGGGACTGACGGAAAGCGCTCCGTGTGGAGCTACGAAGAGCCGTACGACGAGTGCGAGGGCATCCGCGGCTACGTCGCGTTCTACGGCGACCGCGTCACCGTCGAAGAGCTCTGAGCTCTGCAACCCAGAGCCCCAAAGACCGAGACAACCCGAGACCGAGGAACCCACGATGAGCTTCAGCCACGACATCGCCCTGCGCATCCTCACCAGCCCCTTCTCGCGCCAGCTCGGCATCGAGCTCGTCGACGCGCAGCGCGAGCACGTCGTCACGCGCATGGCCTTCCGTCAAGAGAACACCACCGTCGCCGATCAGGTTCACGGCGGCGCGATCAGCGCCCTCATCGACGTTACCGCGACGGCCGCTGCCTGGGTCGGCCTCGACCCGGACAAGCTGCCGTCCTTCGGCACGACGGTGAACCTCGAAGTCGCCTTCATGGCTCCGGCCAAAAGCCAGGATCTCCGCGCCACCGGCACCGTCGCGCGACGCGGCAGCTCACTCGCCTTCTGCAACGTCGACGTGCACGACTCCGACGATCAGCTCGTGGCGCAAGGGCGCGCGGTGTACAAGTTGGGGAAGCCAGCGGCGAGCTAGCGACCTCTCCGTCCAGCTCGTCTTCGGCGCGCTTGCCTCAGCCGGTCATCCCCATGCAGAAGAGTCCGTTCAACGGACCGACGTAGTACGTCACGCTCTCTTTGCTCTTTTTGTACGGGTTGAAGCACTCCACGCTGACGTCGCGGCTGCCGGCGCGCAGCCGTAGCGTGAGCTTGGCCTTCTTCTTGGGCATCGGAAAGATGCCTTGGCTTTCCATGCCGCCGTTCGCCTCCGCCGCTGGCTCGAGGATCTCGACATCCTTCTTGCCCAACTTGAAGGAGAGCAGCTCGCCGCCCGCGTTGACGTGCGATCTGAACGAGCCGTCGGCCTCGAGTGTGAGGCGCGCTACCGCGCCGTCCAAGAAGGCGTCGATCTTCGCCTGGCCGACGATCTGCGCCAGGCCGGCCTTGGTCGCCACCGAGCCCTGACTCTCGAGCCGCGTCATCGCCGACTCCATCGCCCACTGCGCCTCCTGCGGCAGCTGGGCAGTGACCTGCGACGGCCACATCATCAAGAGCAGCCCGCCGGCCATGCCAAGACCCCAAGCCTTCGTCCGAGCGATCCATCGAGTGAACGAATCCATCCTCTCCCCCTCCCGGTGAGTTCACTGTGCTGTAGCTCTGCCTTCTCTACGGCGCAAGGCAAGGCCGCGTCCAAACCGCGACGCCCGGTGAGGCCACGCGGCCTTCAACAGGTAGTTGCCGGACGAGCCCTTGGCGTGACGGGCTCAGGCAATCGGAAGGCTCAAGGGCTCGCGGGGTCGTCGTTGCGCGGACGAATCACGATGCGTTCGACCGGCATTTCGGTGACTTCGATCTCGAGCTCGGTCTGCGCCTCAACGTTGGCGAGGAGCTCGTCGATCCGCTCCGTCCCCACCGCCGACCGATCCGTCCGCACTCCGAAGCCGCCGTCGATGGGCGGGCCCACCGTCTCGTCGATCACGGGAAGTCGAAGAGCGCCTTCGAGAGTCATGCGGACCGTTTCAGCGTTCTCGCCGGTTGCGAAACCCGAGGTCACCTCCGCATCACCTTCCAACCCATGCACAAAGAGGTGAACCACACGCTGTTCACCGAGCTTCGGCTCTCGTTGGATCTCACCCAAGCTGCCGCGCAGCACGACGGCCGGCTTCATCTCGACAGCGCGCTCCCAGCGGAGCGGAATCCCTGTGAAGTGCTCCGCCTCGAGCAAGAAGTCGTTCAGAAGCTCCTCACCCGATGCGTCCGCACGCATCACGAAGTCACCAGCACCGATGTGACCAACATCGCCTTCGACGCCAATGTTCAGATCGAGAAGGTGGGCGATCGGCAGAAGAGCTGCCCCGGCCGAAGGCCGACTGATCCCCGCCGAGAAGAGGTCGCAGCCTCCGTGGCACTGCGAGCGGATCCGCCTCATATCGATGGTGCCTTCTGCCTCCTGCAAACCGAGAGCAAGGGCAGCTTTCGCGCCGCTCTGAATGATGCGCGGGTGGAAGGTCTGGAGGAAGTCCAATCGCTCGGGGATTGGGTCTCCCGGCAAGAGCTTGAAAGAGCGTCCCTCCTCCAATCTGTAGTGAGCTCGAAAAGCCCTCTGCCAACCTTCCCGCGGCGGCTCGTACGAAATGACGTCGAAGCCTTCCGGGCCAAGGCGCAGAGCGACAGAGACCTGCGCCCGCAGGGGCCCAAGACGGGGGTGCACTACAGGTTCTACAGACACGCCGTCGCTCCACGCATCCAGAGCACCCATTAGCTCTCGGCTCTCCTGTTCGAAGTCGCGCCTTAGCCTGAGGCCTTGCGGTGCGCTGCGCACCCGGGATCGCTCGACCAGACCTCGGGAATCGACCTCGAGCCAGAGCACATAGTCGCCGTGAAAGTGCTGCGGATAGACACCGAGTTCATCCAGAGGCTCGGATTCGAGAAGAGCGATGGTCGGCTGCACGTCTCGGGTGGCAGAACTGCCGCTGTGCTCCTTACCCGGGAAGGCATGCAGGACAGTGGCCACGAGTTCTCGGCGCGCTAGCCGCAGCTCCTCTTGGACGAAGGCCGGCCTGATGTCGACGATCAAATCGGCCTCCACGTCGACGAAGCCGTGCTGCACATGCTCGAACGGGATCCAGCTGACACGCTGGACTGCGGAGATCATCTGGTCCGCTAGGGGCGCGTACTCCGGCTCAGCGTCGACTCTTTCCACCTCGACCACAACGCCTCCCTCGGCCGAGATCTGCAACCCAAGCCTCAACGTGGCCGTCAAGTTCTCCGGCAGCGGACCCACCAGCTTCGAGAGCTCGCGGTCGGAACGTTCGTAACGTAGATCCCCGGTCTTCTTGGAGGGCACGCGTTCGCCAAACTCGTCGGTTCGGAAGTACTGGCGAGGATT
>JBCCLJ010000181.1:0-14575 GCA_039026915.1 Acidobacteriota bacterium | reverse complement strand
TGGTGGTCAAGGTCGAAGACCTCAACTCCGGGAAGCTCTTTCGCGCCGCACAGGACCTCGAAGTGCCCTACATCCAGTCGACGGCGGGTCCGCTTCCGGACGACCCGGAGACACGCCGCATCCTCGAGCAGGCCGAGGCCGCCTTTGGTGCCAGCGAGGCCACGGTGCAGATCGTCAAGCCCGCTGGGCAAATGCAGACAGGGTTCGTACGCTTCGACACGCTGACCACCGGCGAGGGCATCGCCGAAATCCGCTTTGCCCTGAACGGCCGCGTGGTCATGCAGAAACGCCGCGCTCCGTACTCGGTCGAGCTCGATCTCGGACGCGTTCCACGCACACACGAGCTGCGCGTCAGCGCTCATGACGAGAACGGCGCCGAGCTGACCTCCGACCAGATTCAGCTGAACTCGAGCCAGTACACCTTCAGCGCCCGGCTCGTCGAGCCCACCGCGGGCATCGACTATGTCGGCTCCGTCAAAGCGACCGCCGAAGTGAAGGTGCCTGAGGATCAGGCGCTCGAGCGGGTCGAGCTCTACCTCAACGAGACCCTGATGGCGACGCTCTACCAGGAGCCATACGTCCAGGAGATCCCGCTCCCTGACGAGAAGACGATCGCGTACGTCCGCGCCGTCGCTTATCTGACCGACGGCAACTACACGGAAGATCTCGTCTATGTGAACGCACCCGACTACCTCGAGACCGTGGAGATCGAGTACGTCGAGCTCTACGTCACGGCGCGCGACCGGAGCGAGCAGCCTGCCGAGGGCCTCACCAAGGACGACTTCACCATCAGCGAAGACGGAGTCGCACAGGAGATTCGCCGCTTCGAGCAGGTCGAAAATCTGCCGATCCACGTCCAGGTGATGATCGACACCTCGGCGTCGATGAGCGAAGACATCGACCAGACCAAGCAAGCCGCCCTGGAGTTCTTCCAGACGGGCATCGGTGAGAAGGACCGTGGTGCGCTGATCACCTTCAACGATCACCCGCACCTGGCCGTCAGTTTCACCAACGAGATCCAGGAGTTGGCGGGCGGGCTCGCCGGCCTCCAAGCCGAGCGCGGCACCGCGCTCTACGACAGCCTCATCTTCGGGCTCTACCACCTCAACGGTCTGAAGGGGCAGCGGGCCATGCTCCTGCTCTCCGACGGCAAGGACGAGAGCTCGCGCTTCAGCTACGAAGACACGCTCGAGTTCGCGCGACGCGCCGGCGTCGCCATCTACTCGATCGGCTTGGCAATCGACGGCAAGGGAGCGCGCGAGGCGAAGAAGAAGCTGACCGAGATCGCCGAAGAGACCGGTGGCCGCAGCTTCTTCCTCGACGACGTGTCCGGCCTCGGCGACGTCTACGCACAGATCCAGAGAGAGCTCCGGTCGCGTTATCTGCTGACCTACCAGTCGACGAACAGCGAGGCCGACGGCCGCTTCCGCTTCATCGAGTTGAAGGCACTCAAGCCGGGCGTGACGGCGAAGACGCTGCGGGGCTATTACCCTTAGGGTCCGCAGCTCGGCCCCGCAACGTTGCAACGGTTCGGCCTGGAGACGTAGGATCAGCGAATGCCTCTGGCATTTCGGCTGACAGCTGTCCTCTTCGTCCTCTTCATCGGCGCCGCCAACGCCGCCGTACCGGGAGAGCTGGAGCCGCGCCACAAGCAGTTCCTGGAGCAGACGCACTACCTGCTTCAGCCGGTCGAGCGTGAGGTCTGGGATCAGCTCACCGAGAACTACCAGCGCGACGCTTTCATCCGGCGCTTCTGGCGGGAGCACGATCTCAGTCCGGAGACCGCACGCAACGAGTTCCACGAAGCCTTCGAGCAGAACCTCGTCGCTGCCCGTGAGCGCTACAGCGATCTCACCGTCGAGCGCGCTCGATTCATGCTCGCACACGGTCGACCGACACGGACGTTCCAGGCGTCCTGCGAAGTTCTACGACGGATCGACATCTGGTACTACCGGCACAGCTCTCTCTTCGCTGCCGAGTTCTACGCCGTCTTCGTGCGCGAGGGGGGCGACTATCGCCTCTGGTCGCAGGACGAAGGACTCTTCCCGCTGGCCCAGTTCACGACGGCGCTCGACGACCGGGACACGATCCAGCAGATCGAGCAGAAGTGTCCGCGATCGAACGACATCCTGCAGGCGCTCGCGCTGTCGCCGGACTGGAACGATCTCGACGAACGGCTCTTCCCCGAATCGAGCACCGAGTGGGCACGGGCCTTTCTCGCCAGCTCGACGACCCTGCCGACCGACGCGGCGCCGCTGGTCGCCTCGGTCTCCCTGGACTACACGGGGCGTCGTCAGAGCCGCACGATCGTCGACGCACTGATCGACATCGAAAGCGCCAACGTCGCCGTGGACACGGTCGAGGACCGCAAGATCGCGCACTTCCTGGTCGACGGCGAGGTGCTGCGCGAAGGCGATCTCTTCGAGAACTTTCGCTACCGCTTCGATCTGCCGCTGGCCAGCGACGTTCGGCACATTCCGATCGCCGTGCAGCGCTATCTACGCCCGGGCCACTACCAGCTGAACCTCCGAGTTCAGGATCTCGTCGCCGACACCTATTACCGCGAGGAGCTCGAACTCGACGTACCGCGGATCGACAGCGCGCCGGAAACGAAATCCGAGATCGTCCAGGCCGAGCAACCGCCGCCGGAGGCCGCGGCGGACGAAACGTCGCCCTGCACGGTGCGCCTCTTCGTGCCGCAGGACGAGTTGATGGTCGGCACGGTCCGCGTCGAAGCACGCACGAGCGGTGAGGGCGTCGAACGCGTCAGCTTCTCGCTCGACGGACGGCAGCTCATGTCGAAGCGCACGCCACCCTACTCGCTCGAGCTCGACGTCGGGCGGAGCCCGCGCACTCATACGCTCGAGGCGACGGCGCTCGACGGCGAGGGCCATACGATCGCGAGTGACGAGGTGATCATCAACGGCGGCCCTCACCGGTTCTCGGTTCGACTGACGTCGCCGATCTCCGGCCAGACGGCCGAGCGCTTCGTGCAGGCGGTGACGCAGGTCGAGGTGCCCCGTCTCGAGAAGCTCGATCGGGTCGAGTACTTCCTCAACGAGGACAAGATCGCCACGCTTTATCAAGAGCCCTTCATCCAGCGCATCGAGGTTCCGCAGGATCAGCCGCTCAGCTACGTGCGCGCGGTCGGCTACCTGGAGAGCGGCGGCGCCGCCGAGGACATTGTCTTCGTCAACGCGCCGGATCTCGTCGACCGGCTCGACGTCAACATGGTCGAGCTCTACACCAGCGTCACCGACCGCCGCGGCCGACCGGTCGACTCCATCTCTGCCGAAGACCTGCAGATCCTCGAGAACGGCGAGCCCCAGAAGATCATGCGCTTCGAGCCGGCGAACGACCTGCCGATTCACGCCTGCCTGCTGCTCGACACTTCGACGTCGATGGAGGATCGGCTGCGTGAAGCGGAGGACGCAGCGCTCTACTTTCTCGAGCTCGTCATGACCGAGCGCGACCGCGCCTGCCTGATGGTCTTCAACGACGAGCCGAACCTGGTCGTACCGTTCACCAACAGCACCGCCGTTCTTGCGGGCGGGCTGAGCGGACTCGTCGCCGAAGGTGAGACCGCCCTGAACGACAGTCTGATCCAGACGCTCTTTCGCTTCGGTGGCGTCCGCGGCAAGCGAGCGCTGATCCTGCTCTCCGACGGTGCGGATTCGGCCTCCGACTACGAGTTCGACGAGGTGCTCGAGTACGCGCGTCGTTCCGGCGTGACGATCTACAGCATCGGACTTTCGATCGACAGCCGTGCGCTCGACGTGCGCTCGAAGCTCAACCGGCTCTGCCGAGAGACGGGAGGCAGCTGCTTCTTCATCGACGGCGCGCCTGAGCTCAAGCGTACCTACGAGCGCATTGAGCGTGAGGTGCGGACGCAGTACGTGATCTCTTACCAGTCGTCGGCAGAAGACAACCAGGACTTCCGCGAGATCGAGCTCAAGACCCGTTCGGGGCTCAAGGCCAAGACGATCCGCGGCTACTACCCCTAGTCGCGTCGCCGAGTCCCACCGGCGGGGCGGCACCGATCAGAAGCACGGCACAGGCGTTCTCAGGGCCGCGGTGCCGGTGTACAGTCGCGACGATGTCCGCCGGTTTTCAGCTCGTCCTCGCCTCCGGCTCGCCCCGACGGCGAGAGCTTCTGCAGAGTCTGGGACTCGACTTCGTCGTTCGTCCCTCGGACATCGACGAAACGCCGCGCGTCGGTGAGACGGCGGACACTCTGGTGCGACGCCTTGCAAAGGAGAAGGCGGCTCACGAGATTCATCGCGGGGAAGCGGTGCTCGCTGCGGACACGGTGGTCGTGCTCGGCGACGACATTCTGGGCAAACCCGAAGACCCGGCAAACGCGCGTCGGATGCTCACGGCCCTCCAGGGACGGACGCACGTCGTGCATACCGGGATCGCCCTCGCGCTGGGACCTGACGAAGCGCAGTGCAGCGGCGAGGTGGTCACCACGAGGGTGCGGCTCGCCGCCATGACCGACGCCGAGATCGACTGGTACGCCGGAACCGGTGAGCCCGACGACAAGGCCGGGTCCTATGCCATTCAGGGACAGGGTGCGCTCTTCGTCGAGTCGATCGACGGCAACTACACCAACGTCGTCGGACTGCCGCTCCCCAACGTCTATCAACTCTTTCGGCGGGCCGGTCTCGACCTGCGTCGAGCTCGCTGATCGGCTGATTTTGCCAGGAGAACGACCGTTGGGCGCCCGTTTCGACCTCGGGTGCGGTGATACAGTCACGCGGTCGTCGGAGCTCGCTTCATGCGCAAAGCATCTAGAGATCAAGTCGCGGCCTCGGTGAGGTCGGCCCCCGTTTTCGGGGTCGTGCGCACCGACTCCTACGACGCAGCAGAAGGGCAGGCCAGGGCCTTCATGGAAGCCGGTCTGGAGCTCATCGAGATCACCTTCTCCGTGCCGAACGCCACGTCGTTGGTCAGCGCGCTGCTCGATGAGGCCGACGCCTCAGGGCCTCCGTGGATCGGTATGGGCACCGTCACGACGCAGGAGCGCGCCCGGGCCGCGCTCAGCTGCGGGGCCGAGTTCATCGTCTCGCCCAACATCTCCGACGGCGTCGCACGCCTCGCTCGCGATGCTGACCGCTACCTGCTGATGGGCGGCCTGACCGCGACCGAAATCGTGCACGCCTGGGAGCTCGGAGCCGACATGGTCAAGGTCTATCCGCTGGGTCCCGTCGGAGGAGCGAGCTATCTGAGCGTCGTGCGTCAGCCGCTAGCCGAGATTCCGATGCTCGCCGGCGGCGGCTTCGGACTCGACGAGATCGAGGAGTATGCGGAGGCCGGCGCTCGCGCCTTCGGCATCGGACCGCCGATGGTCGGCCCGACCTACGAAGAGACGGTGCGTTTGGCGCGACGCGCACTCGAGCTCGCTCGCCGTGCAACGGGAGCCTCGTCATGAGCTCCGAGGGCAAACGCCAGCCGCCACTGCAGCTCGACTTCGATCCGACGCCGGAGATCTTCGCGAGTGATTCCCAGGGGAGCTTCTTCTTTCCGCTCGTCAAAGGTGGCCAAGAGCTCTTCGATACGAGCGCCTACGACGAAATGCGCCTCTCCGTCGTCGCGTGGCACCCTTCGGACAAACCGGCGATCGATCTCGACCGTGCTTACGTCGAGCTCCGCGCTGCTTTCGAGCCGGATCCCGCACGTTGGATGAAGCTCGCCGAGATCGAGCCCGTCGTACCGCCCTATCAGAGCGGCCGTAGCTTCGACGGCTGGATCGTGCTGCCGGTCCTGGCGGCCGCGACCTCGCTCGCCATCTTCGGCGGCGGCTTCGAGCCCCGCGCGCGACTTCAGCTCCGAGCGCACGCATTTCTGGTCGCCTGAGGCGGCCCCACGAAGGAGAACCCCGTGGATCCCCGACTCGAGCTCCTCCAGCGACAAGCCCGCCAGAACGACCAGAAGATCGTTCTGCTCGTCCTCGACGGCGTCGGTGACATTCGCTCCTCAGACCAACCGAGAACGCCTCTCGAAGCCGCGTCGACGCCCCATCTCGACGAGCTCGCCAGCCGCTCGGCGTTGGGAAGGCTGCTCCCCGTCGCTCCCGGGATCACACCCGGCAGCGGACCCGGCCACCTGGGACTCTTCGGCTACGATCCGCGGCGTCCCGAGACGGACATTGGGCGCGGTGTGCTCGAGGCCCTCGGACTGGGTCTCGACCTCGACGCCGGCACCGTCGCGGCGCGCGCCAACTTCGCCACGGTCGACGTCGACGGCAACCTCACCGATCGCCGCGCTGGACGTATCCCCACCGAAGAGTGCGTGCGTCTCTGCGAGAAGCTGCGCTCGGCACTCGAGAGTTGGGACGGCCAGGGGGTCGTCGCCGAGATCCACCCCGGCGAAGGCTACCGATTCGTGCTGCTCCTGCGATCCGAGACGGAGGCGCTGAGCGCCGAACTCCGTGACACCGATCCACAGATCCTCGGAGTGCCGCCCCTCGACATCGAGACGCGCGACGCCTCAGCGGAAGCGACCGCGAGCCACCTGCGTCGCCTCGTGACCCATCTGAGTAGCGCGCTGCACGGCGAAGAAGCAGCCAACTCCCTTCTGCTGCGTGGTTTCTCGCAGCGACCCGACATTCCGGGCTTCGACGACCTCTACGGTCTGCGCGCCGGAGCCTTCGCCGGCTACCCCCTCTATCGCGGTGTGGCCTCGGTGTGTGGCATGGAGGTCGTGCCCTGCGGCAAGACCTTTGGCGACATCGTCGGCACGGTCGCCGAGCAATGGAACGAATTCGACTTCTTCTTCCTGCACGTCAAGCAGACCGATCAGGCGGGAGAGGACGGCAACTTCACCGCCAAGGTCGACGTACTGGAGTCGGTCGACCGCGAGCTACCGCGGCTGCTGGCGCTCGAGCCTGCCGCCCTCGCGGTGACCGGCGATCACTCGACGCCGGTGCCGATGAAGGCCCACTCCTGGCACCCGATACCACTCCTCCTTCACGGCGATCACTGCTTCGTCGACGAGGAGACCCGCTTCGACGAGCTCGCCGCGGCTCGCGGCGCCGTCGGCACCGGACCCTCCTACGACCTCATGGCGCTCCTGCTCGCGAACGCGGGCCGGCTCGCCAAATACGGCGCCTGAGGCGAGCGGAGGGACTCCAGACGCAACGATGGCCGGCTCGAAGCCGGCCATCCCGGGTGCGCTCGACACCCGCTATCCAGCGGCGCGACGTGCGCGCCGCCGTCGGTCTACCGGAAGCCTCGTCGCAGCTCGCGACGGAACGTCTGGTAGTTGTCTTCGTCGTGCAGGCAGACGATGACGCGCTCGAGCTTCGTGCCGCCCTGCAGGTAGCGATGCACCTCGGTCAGCAGGATTCGTGCGCATCGGTCTACAGGGAAGCCATAGTTGCCGGTAGAGATCGCCGGAATGCCAATGGACTTCAGTCCATTGCGGTCTGCAAGGGCCAACGCCGAGCGCACCGCCGAAGCCAGCTTGCGATCCTCGTCGCCCTCGCCCATCTTGGGGCCGACGGCGTGAATCACCTGCTTTACCTCGAGGGTTCCCGCTCCGGTCATGACCGCCGTGCCAACGGGGGTGCTGCCGATGCGGTTGCACTCGTCCTGGATGGACTTTCCGCCCTTCTCCAGGATGGCGCCAGCTACTCCAGAGCCCAGTTTGAGCCCTTCGTTCGCTGGATTGACGATCGCATCGACATCCAGCTCTGTCAGGTCGCCCTCGACGAGGTCGAGTAGCGTGTCATTCATTCGGACAGCCAACGTGCTCTGTCTCCTTACCCAGTTGGCCCAAAAGAAGTATTGTGCGAACGATCATTTTACTCCATTTCTCCCTACCGCAGCACCGTCGCCGGGCCGGGGTAGGGCTCTGGAATGGAAAACACTGAAAACACGACACTTATGCCGCCAGCCGCCCTGGGCCTGAGGGAATGGCACGCGGTGTACACTGCGCGCCACCATGCTTTCGACACTGAAAAACGAGCTTCAGAACGCCATCCGTGAGGGCATCGCAAGAGCCTTTGACGTCGACCACGAGCCGGTCATCGAGGTACCGCCGCGACGTGAGCTCGGCGATCTCGCGGCTCCGGCCGGGCTGCATCTGGCACGCACGCTGAAGCGGAACCCCCGGCAGATCGCGGAAGAGCTCTTGCCGCACGTCGAGCTTCCCGCGGGGCTCTCGGACGCCCGGGTCGAGGGCGCTGGCTACATCAACGTGTTTCTCGATCGACCGTCGGCCACGCGGAGGCTGCTCACGGAGGATCTCATCACGATCTCGCCGGAGCGTCAGAACGCCAAGATCGTCGTCGAGCACACCAACATCAATCCCAACAAAGCGGCTCACATCGGCCACCTGCGCAATGCGGTTCTCGGCGACATCCTGATCCGGTGCCTGCGCAAGTTGGGGCACCCGGTCGAGACCCAGAACTACATCGACGACACCGGCGTGCAGGTTGCTGACGTCGTCGTCGGTTTCAAGGATCTCCGGGGCCTCAGCGCGCAGGACGTGCGCGAACTCCCCGATCCGTTCGACTACGCGTGCTGGGACCTCTACGCCGAAGTCGGACGGTGGTTCGACGCCGACGCGGAGCGCACCGCGCTGCGACGCACGACGCTTCACGAGCTGGAGTCGGGAGAGGGCGAGCGCGCCGAAATCGGCCGGATCGTCGCCGAGCGCATTGTCGGTTGCCACATTGCGACGATGGCCCGCCTCGACATCGACTACGACCTGCTGACGCACGAGAGCGAGATCCTACGGCTCGACTTCTTCGCCTCGGCCTTCGAGAAGCTCAAGGAGAGCGGAGCCGTACGACTCGAGGCTTCGGGCAAGAACGAAGGCTGCTGGGTCATGCCGCTGTCCGAGAGCGAAGAGTTCCAGGGTCTCGAAGATCCGGACAAGGTCATCGTGCGCTCGGACGGCACGGTGACCTACGTCGGTAAGGACATCGCCTACCAGCTCTGGAAGTTCGGACTGCTCGGACGCGACTTCGAGTACACCGAGAAACCGAACTACTGGCAGACGTCGCCGAACGAGCAGAGCTCGCCCCCGACCCAGTTCGGCGCCGCCCACCGCGTCGTCAACGTCATCGACGCTCGCCAGAGCTATCTGCAGAAGATCGTGAGGGCCGGACTCGAAGCCCTCGGACACCGCGCTGAGGCGGAGCGCAGCATCCACTTCGCCTACGAGATGGTCTCGCTCTCCAAGAACACTGCGGTACAGCTCGGCTACGTCGACGACGACGGCGAAGGAAAATCGGTCGAGATGTCCGGCCGCAAGGGCGTCGGAGTGAAGGCCGACGACATGCTCGACCAGCTCGTCGCCAAGAGCCGCGAAGAGATCTCCAAGCGCAACCGCGAGCTGGCTCCCGAGGACCTCGACCAGCTCTCGCGCGAGATCATGATCGCGGCGCTTCGCTACTTCATGGTCAAGGCGACGACGACGCGCATCATCCCCTTCGACGTCGACGAAGCGCTGCGCTTCGAGGGCGACTCGGGACCGTATCTGCAGTACTCGATGGTGCGCGCCAAGAACATCCTGCGCAAGCTCGAGGAGGCGGGACTCGACCGTCACGTCAGCGCCGAAGCCGCCGGCGAACTGCCCGCCGAGCTCTGGTCCGAGGACCTCTGGGACCTGATCTTCACCGCCGGGCAGATCCAGGAAGTGGCCGAGCGTGCCGCGGATACGCTGGAGCTATCGCTGATCGCGCGGCAGGCGGTCGACCTCGCTCAGAAGTTCAACGCCTTCTTCCACAAGCATCCGATGCTGCACGAAGAGGACGTCGAGCTGCGCAGCGTGCGACTCGCGACGACACAGCTCTTTCTCAAGGCCCAGGGCGAACTCGTCGCGCTGCTCGGCATCCCGGCGCCCGACCGAATGTAGGACGGACCACTTCGGACGGCTCGACGCGCTACCAGATGTACCGAGGAGCGATGTCGCGCTTGTCGCGACCGGCCAAGAGATGCACGACGCGAAGCTGCGCCAGGCTGCGAGGGGACAGCGAACCGAGCGGCAGGTGCACGACCTGCTTGCCTTGCCGCCGCGCGTAGGCGTGAATCCAGGAGACCGGCGCCTGCGGACCGACGTAAGTGACCAGCGGCTCGATGCTGTAGTCGATCGCAGCGACCAGCAGCTGTCGTGACTTCAAGCCGAGGCTCGCATAGTCGGGGTCGGCCCAGACGTCGGCGAGGCGCCCCGGAGGGCGCGTCATCATCAGGCCGCCGTAGGTCGCACGCGTGATTCCTGGGCCGACGATCTGATCGAGCGGCGTCGTCGCAAAGAAGGCCATGTCCGACTCGTCCTCGTGCTCGCTGAGCCAGGTCATCCGGTAGGGATACTTCTCGTCACTCTCGTCGTCGTCGAAGATCACCACGACCGCCCCCGAGGCGCCCGGCGACCGTCCCTCTTCGCGAACCCAGATGGCAGGGCCCGGCACGGTCTCCTGCTCGTTCGCTCGCCGCCGGACCGTCTCACGAAGATCGATGCCGTCGAGCATGCCGCCGCGGAAGCGCTCGACGCGGCTGCGCTGCTGCTGCAGCAGCGCTCGCGCACGGTCGGCGAGCGCCGTCCCGAAGTCTTCGATCAGCAGATCCTCCGGCGGATAGGAGCAGAGGCCGCCACGAAAGCCCTCGAGCCACTCGTCCGGGTCGTCCGGCTTCGGTCGCGGCTTGAGCCGAAGGCCCGGACGCTTGACCTTCAGAGACCATGGCCGAAAGCGGAGTCGGCGCGTGCCGAGGTCGAGTTCGTCGCCGTCGACCGAGACGGTGTCGAGGTCCTGAGGACCCGACTGCCAGGGCAGTCCACAACAGGCCTCGTACATCTCCCAGGCCAGGACGTCGTCGCCGACGCCGCGCGCCGCAACGACCCACTCGTAGAGATCCGGCGCCAAGCGCCCCTGAACACGGGCGTAGCGCCTGGCGAAGTCGAAGAAGACGCGCCGCTGCCAGCGCGCGGGGCGAACCGTCGTCTGCTCCAGGTAGGAAAGCTCGGCCGTCTTCCAGAGAGCTTCGCCCGCTCGCACGCGGTCGAGTGCCAGAAACTCCCCCTCGAGCCCTCTGGCAGCGTGGGCCGCGACGAAACGCCGAACCTGGTCGGCGCGGTCGGCGTCGGCCGTCGCCGTGTCACCGTCTCCCTGCAGCAGACGGAAGCCCTCGGGCTGCAGGTCGAGACTCAGCTTCGCCGACCGCACGGCTTGCGGCGGCGGCGCCTCGGGCCGCCTCCCGTGGCGAATCTCCTCCCAGGCGGCGTCCAGGATCGGTGCGCCGTCGACCAGCGCAGGAACGCTCTGCGACTCGACGTGTCGCACCTCGACCTGCCTTTGCAGCTCACGCGCCAGAGGACGCGGTTGGGGGCTCCCGAGCAGGTCCGCCAACGCTCTCACGTGCGCCGCGCCGACGAAGGCGAGTACGTCGCCGTCCCTCGACAGTCCCGAGGCGAGATCCTGAAGCCGATGCGCCATGATCCGCTCGCGCAGCGAGGCCGGCTGACCGCTGTCGAGGGCCTCGTAGAGGAGCTCGAAGTAGCTCTTCGGACCGAGATTCCAAAGCGCGTGGCTGTCCGGCACCACGTCGCGCACCGGCTCTTCGGGATCGACGTCGGCGTCGATGAGGCTCGCCTCGATACCCAGCTCGGCGGCCGTTCTCAGCGCCTCGGCGAAAGGCTCTCCGGGGCTGCACACGTAGAGTCGAGCGGCTCCGGCTCCGGGGACGACGTCGAACACCGCCGAGACCTTGGGCAGTCGGCGTACGGCGCGCTGGACCGCCGTGCCGAAGCTCGGCGGCAGCTCGACGGCGACCGCCGCCGGCCGAGACGCCAGCAGGACCGAGCGCGCGAGGGCCGCGATCTCGAGAGAGCCGTGGAGCACCGGTACGAGGCGCACACGCCCCCGCCGCGGTGCCCAGTCGTCGTCCAGCGCGGCCGAAACCACGGGTCAGTCGATCAGGCAGAGATCGAGATCGCTCGGATCGACGGCCAGACGGATCGCGGCCTGAACAGCGTCTTTGGGCTCGGGCCCGCCTTCGCCTGAGGTCTGTAGTGTCTTGAGGGCGTAGCGCGCGACGTTGATGCCGTCGCGCGCCGTATAGCGCAGGTCGGCGTCGTGCGCCACGCGCAGGAAGTCGAGCACGTACTGCAGAACGTCCTCGTCCGCCTGCGGCACGTGCGCCTTGAGAATCACACGCTCTTCGTGCTCGTCGGGAAAGTCGAGCACGATCTGCGGCATCAGCCGTGAGTGAATGAACTCGGGGATCTCGAAGGTCGAAGCATCGCGGTTCATGGTGGTCACGAAGCGAAAGTCCGGATGCGCTTCGATGCGCAGACCGGCGACCTGGCTTTCCACGTAGCGTCGATGGTCGAGCAGTGGAGCGAGGCTCGCCCACGACTTCTCGCTCATTCGGTTGCCCTCGTCGAGCACGCATGCGGCACCACGGATCATGGCAGTGACCAGGGGCGAGGCTGCGTAGCGTAGCCGACTGCTGTCTTCTCGGTCGAGCACCGGTACCACGACGAGGTCTTCTGGACGCGTATCCATCGTGCCTTGCATGACGTACAGATCGAGACCTGCGGCTCGCGCCGCGGCCGAGGCGAGGGTCGTCTTGCCGACTCCCGGCAGTCCCAGCAACCGAGGGTTGAGCGGGCGATCCGCCTCGTCGATACACGTCCAGGCAGCCAGCAGCTGGCCCAGCACCTCACGCTGCCCGATCCAGCGGTCGTCCGATTCGAGCGGGCGGGCAAGCTCCAACTCGACTCCATCGATCGTCACTCGCTTGCGGGTCATCAGCAGCTCCTCAGTAGCGCAGGGCCTTCTCGGCCCCTTCGACGATGCGGTCGACGGTCGGCAAGAGCTGCTGCTCGAGAGACTTGACGAAGGGAACAGGACGATCGGCATGTGCGACGCGCACGACAGGTGCGTCGAGCCACGAGAACGCGTGCTCGGCGATGCGTGCGCTCACCTCCGCACCAAAGCCGCCGGTCAGCTGCGACTCATAGGCGACGAGCGCACGATTCGTGCGCTGTACCGACTCGATCACCGTCGCCTGATCGAACGGCACCAGAGTACGCAGGTCGACGACCTCGGCATCGACACCCGAGTGTGCCAGGCGTTCGGCCGCTTCGAGGCAGCCTCGAGTCGTCGCGCCGTAGCCGATCAGCGAGATGTCGCTGCCCCGCCTCACGATCCGCGCCTTGCCGAGCTCACCGTCGAGCCCCGAACCGAGCACCCCCTTCTCCCGACGGTAGAGGAACTTGTGCTCGCAGAAGATGACTGGATTCGGATCGCGGATCGAAGCGCGCAGCAGAGCGTAGGCGTCCTGAGCGTTCGCCGGGCAGACCACCTTGAGGCCGGCGACGTGCGCGAACCAGCCCTCGGGATTCTGCGAGTGGTAGGCGCCCGCCCCGACTCCACCGCCCGACGGCAATCGCACCACGACCGGACAGTTCTGCTCCCAACGGTAGTAGAGCTTGGCGAGAACGTTGACCAGCTGATTGAAGCCGCACGAGACGAAGTCGGCAAACTGCATCTCGACCACCGGTCGCCAGCCCAGCACGGCGGCTCCGGCCGCGAGGCCGAGCGTGCCGCTCTCGGCGATCGGCGTGTCGAGCACGCGGGACGGCCAGCGATCGTGCAGCCCCTTGGTGACTCGGAAGGCGCCTTCGAAAGCCCCGACGTCCTGCCCGAGAACGACGACCGTCGGATCGTCCTCCATCTCCTCTCGCAGTGCCTGCGTGACCGCCTCAACGTACGTCACTTCTTCGGTACCGCCGCCCGAGTACGAACGCGGAGCCGGAGCCGGCGCCAACGCCGGGCGGTGCGCCACCTCCGGCTCGGGAGGCGCCGCGTCGAGTGCGTAGTCGACGGCGTCTTCGACCAGCTCGGTCGCGCGCTCGGCGAGCCGCCGCAGTCGCTCGGCAGGCACCGCTCCGCTCGCCTCGAGGTCTCGCTCGAAGGCGAGCACAGGATCTTCGGCCATGTAGCGCTCGAGCTCGTCCGAGGGCACGACCTTGAGAGAGTCGTCACCCTCGGCGTGACCGCGCATGCGTCCGACCATCGCTTCGATCAAGGTCGGCCCGCCACCGGAACGGGCGCGCTCGAAGGCGCGGTCGATCGCGGCCGAGACGGCGGCGGGATCGTTGCCGTCGACGGTCGCGGCGGCCATGCCGTAGCCGACGCCGCGATCGCTGAGCCGTTCCGCTGCGTACTGATGGACCGACGGCGTCGAAAAGGCGTAGCGATTGTTCTCGATGATCAGAACCAGCGGCAGACGCCAGACGGCGGCCATGTTGAGAGCCTCGTGAAAGTCGCCGGTCGAGGTGCCGCCCTCGCCGATGAAGTTCACCGCGACGCCGTCGCCGGCGCGCTGACAGGAGAAGGCGCAGCCGGCCGCGACCGGGATCATCGAGCCGAGGTGGCTGATCATGCCGAGGTGCCGTAGATGTCGCTCCGGCGCAAGATAGCCGTAGTGGTAGGAACGCTCGATGCCCTTGGAGAAGCCTTCACCCTTGCCCAAGAGCTGGCAGGCGAGACGGCGCAGGAGGGTCTTCGGGTCGGGTCGATTCTCCTGGCGCCGCGCCGCGAAACCCTCGCCGGGAAAGGTGC
>JBCCLJ010000180.1:0-14605 GCA_039026915.1 Acidobacteriota bacterium | reverse complement strand
CCGGTCGCTCATGTCGGTGAGGGAGGGATTCGGCGGTCGTCGCGGTCGCGCCCTCCGGGCACTCCCCCGACTCGGGAACGAATCCCGGCATGGTTGCCCTGCGGAGGTGTTTGGCTCGCTGCCCTCGCCTTCGGCGTCGGTGGCTCGGAAGAGGGTCTTCGCCAAACGCTCCCTCCTGTCGCTCATGTCGGTGAGGGAGGGATTCGGCGGTCGTCGCGGTCGCGGCCACCCGGGCCAACCCCCACACGGGACCCCAATACGACGGGGTTTGCCAGCGGGGGGGGTGGCCCGGGCGGGCGCGACCGCGACGACCGCCGAATCCCTCCCACACCGACATGAGCGACCGGAGGGAGCTTTTGGCGGAGAGGGAGGGATTCGAACCCCCGGACCAGGTTTCCCCGGTCAACTGCTTAGCAAGCAGCCCTGTTCGACCACTCCAGCACCTCTCCGGCGTTACTTTCCGCGCGCGGGCAGGTACCTGCAGGCGGGTTCCCAGGGTCGAGTGGGAAGCGCTGATTGTATGAGCCGCGGAGGGCTCTCGACAACCCCCTCGACGGCCGCACAACGCCTCTGCTCGGCCCATGACAAACACGCTACACTGCCGCCATCCCAACGGACCGTGACGGCTGCAGAGCGGCTGTCTTCTGCTTTGCTCGAGACCCGAGGTCGCATGCCATGAGCCCTGCCGAACCCTTCGACCGTTCCACGGCCGACGCCACGATCAACGCTCTCCGCTTCCTCGCTGTCGACATGGTGGAAGCCGCGGGATGCGGTCATCCGGGCGCGCCGATGGGGCAGGCGGCCCTCGCCTACGTGCTCTTCGCACGGCATCTGAAGTTCGACCCGAAGAGCCCCGATTGGCACGACCGCGACCGGTTCGTCCTCTCCTGCGGCCACGCCTCGGCGCTCCAGTACGGGCTTTTGCACCTGGCCGGCTACGATCTCTCGCTCGACGACCTCAAGGCGTTTCGTCAGCACGGTTCGAAGACCCCAGGTCACCCGGAATATGGGCATACGGTGGGCGTCGAAACGACGACGGGGCCGCTCGGTCAAGGCGTGTCGACGGCCGTCGGCATGGCCATGTCCGAGGCGCTGCTCGCCGCCGAATACAACCGAGAAGACCTGGAGCTCTTCGATCACAAGACCTGGGTCATCGCCAGCGACGGCGATCTCATGGAGGGTGTGTCGGCGGAGGCGGCTTCGCTCGCCGGCCACCTCAAGCTCGGCAAGCTGAACGTCCTCTACGATGCCAACGAGATCACCATCGACGGATCGACGGATCTCAGCTTCACCGAGGACGTCGCGCAGCGCTACGAGGCGTACGGCTGGCAGACGCTGCACGTCGACGACGGCAACGATCTCGAGGCGCTCGACGCAGCGCTGACCGCGGCGGGAGCGGAGACCGAGCGGCCGACGCTGGTCGTCATCCGCACGCACATCGGCTTCGGCAGCCCGAACAAGCAGGACTCCGCTGCAGCTCACGGTGCCGCCCTCGGCGCTGAGGAAGCGGCGGCCACGAAAGACGCTCTCGACTGGCCTCGCGAGCCCGCGTTTCACGTTCCCGCTGAAGCCTACGCCGGATTCCGAAGCGCTGCCGAGCGAGGAGCGCGACGGCGCGAAGACTGGGACGCCCGCAGGGCCGAGCTCGCCGGCAAGGATCCGCAGGCTGCCGCGGACCTCGAACGCCGCGAGAGCGGCGAGCCCGCGGACGGCTGGCTCGAGCAGCTCGACGCCGCCTTTGCCGAGCCCGCAGCGAAGCTGGCGACCCGGAAGGCGTCCGGCATGGCCGTCCAGGCGCTGCAGAGTTTCGTGCCTCTCGTCGGCGGCTCGGCCGACCTGACCGGATCCAACAACACGCTGCTCGCCGACACCGAGGACTACCTCCCCGGCAAGCCGTCGCGACACGTGCGCTTCGGCGTTCGTGAGCACGCCATGGGCGCCATCCTCAACGGACTGGCGCTCTCCGGCCTGTGGCGCCCCTACGCCGGCACCTTCCTCATCTTTTCGGACTACATGCGACCGTCGATCCGGCTGGCAGCGCTCATGGGTCTGCCGGCGATCTACGTCTTCACACACGATTCGGTCCTCCTCGGAGAGGACGGCCCGACGCATCAGCCGATCAGCCAGCTGCTGTCGCTGCGATCGATTCCGCAGCTCACCGTTCTGCGCCCCGCGGATGCGCGCGAGACCAAGGCAGCTTGGCGCGTCGCCGTGCAGAACACCGAAGGTCCCACTGCGATCGTCCTCTCGCGACAGGGAATCCCGACGCTGGACGCAACCGCCGAGGGCGAGCAACGGGTCGGCGAGGGCGCCTATGTCCTCGAAGAGGCCTCCTCCGAACCAGGGCTCGTGCTCATGGCCAGCGGCGCAGAGGTGGCGCTGGCCGTTGACGCCCGAGCGACGCTCGAGGCCGAAGGCACCCCGACGCGTGTCGTCAGCTTCCCGTCCTGGGAGCTGTTCGAGCAGCAGAGCGAGGAGACGAGATCCAGCGTGATTCCCGCCGGCGTACCGGCTCTCGCGATCGAAGCGGGCTGCTCGATCGGCTGGGACCGCTACGTCGGAGCGCAAGGAGCTACAGTAACGGTCGATCGCTTCGGCGCTTCGGCACCGCTCGCCGACCTGCAACGCGAATACGGATTGACCGCCGAGAACGTCCTGCGTGCCGCCCGCGAGCTGCTGTAGCGATCAGCGGAAAGCCCTAGCCGCCATCTTTCCGCACTCCGGCTGACAAATTTTCGTCAAAAGACGAGTGGGTGGTCGCCACCGGCGCGCCGAATTCCTCTTTTTGCTTGTCTTTCTCGTGCCGAAAGTTTGGCATCGGCCTTGCTGTACTGAACCACATCAAAGGTCGGATCGCTTGACCGACCCTTTTCGCGGGTCTTTTCTTTCGTTTGCACTGCGGTGCCCCATCGCCCTCCCGCCTTCCCTTGTTTTGATTTGATCTCTTTTCTGCCTTGATCGGCGGGTCTTGGGTTCGCGCTGACTTCGCCTTCACGTTCCCGCACTCGCCCTTCTTTTGCTTTCTCTTCCCGCTCTTTTTCTTCGCGCTCTCTCTTTTTCCTTTGATTTGATCTGCCCACCTTTCTGATCGCGGAACTTTCGTTCCGCTTCAAGCCCGGTCGGCTTTCTTTTGTCGCTCCGGGTCCGGCCGAGAAGCTGAAGACCACCGCCCAGCGGTGACCTTCGGGGGGGCTCGGCCGGACCCGGAGCGTTTCTTTTGTGTCCGGCTCTAATGCCGGCGGTCGCGCTTCGCGGGGCGCTACGCCCGGATTCAGTGCAGCGACTCGTCCGGGATCCTGAGGTGGTCGGTCTTGGCCTGCATCGGCATGCCGAGCAGATAGCCCTGGCAAAAATCGATGTTCGCGTGCTGGACCGAAGCGAGCTCTTCCGGCGTCTCGATCCCCTCTGCGACCACCTTGGCATTCAGGTTCTTGCAGAGACGAACGATGCTGTCGAGCAGTCTGAACTGCCGAGTTCCATTGCGGATGCCGGTGATCAGATCGCGGTCGAGCTTGACGATCTCGGGGACCAGATCCGAGATGTACTTCAGGTTCGAGTAGCCCGCACCCAGATCGTCGACGGCCAGGTGGACGCCCTTCTTGCGCACTTCTTCCATCACGGAGCGGCACTGTTCAAAGTGGCTGAGAGGCACCGACTCCGTCAACTCGAGGTAGACGTCCTCACGGCGGAAGATGGGATCGTCGGCGCGTACGAGCCACGGAAAGTTGAACTCGTTCGGGTTGACGTTCAGAAAGAGCGGCAGGCGCGGAGCGAGCCGAATGGCCTGCTCTCGATGCAGGCGTCCCAGGGTGCCGACGCGACCGCTGACGGCGGCAGCCCGATAGAAGCGCTCCAGATTGGTGAACACTTTCGAACGAATGCGGGAGAGAGCCTCGTACGCGTAGATCTCTCCCGAGCGCAGCTCGAAGATCGGCTGGAAGGCAATGCCGAGCTCTTTGGCGTCCGCGATGCGGTGAACTTCCGCGATCTCTTCTTCCGAGATCTCGTCGCTCTCCGCTGCCGCTCGAGGCGTCGTTTGTCCCACTGGCTTCGCCATCCCCGCATTTTACTAGTTTCGAAGGCTATTCCAGCTTCGTCGCGAGGCGCTCTTGCGCCGGAGCCCTTCAGACTGTCATTTCTTTCAGTCTCCGTGCAACCGTCGGCACACCGCGCTGGCCGCAACGATCGCGCAGGGCTCGCGGCGACTCGATCCCGCTGCAGGAGCGGAGGGATCGGCCCAGGGCGCACTCGCCCGAGAGACGGAGGCCTCGGCGCTTCAGTAGTCCTCAGGCGGATGCTCGAACTCGAATCCACCCTTGGCCATGACGAGCCGATGACGAGTCCCCTCAGCGTCGGCGTCGCCGTGTTCGTAGGCACCGTCGCCCTCCCAGATCGCCACGCGCACACCGTCGGCGCGCTGGCCGATCCGCGTCGCATAGTGCCGAGGCGCTCGGGCTGAGAAGTCGTCGATCACGGCGCGGGCGGTCGCACGCCTCGTCAGATGGTAGAGAGTCACCCAGGTCGGCGGCGCAAGATCGATGTCGCCGGCACCGTGCTTGGCGAGCGCCTCCGCCGGTGCGATCCACATGTGATCGAGCACCTCACCGCCGTCGATCTGGACGTTCTCAGAGCCCTCGATCACCGTCGCGAAGAAGTAGGTGGCGAAGCGCTTCGGGGAGCTCGGCGGAGGTGTCCAGTGAGCAAACCAGACGAACTCCTCGGGAGTCGCCGTCACCGCCGCCTCCTCGGCAGCTTCGCGCGCCGCAGCGACTCGTGCCGCGCCCTCGAGATCACGATCCGCGGGGTAGTCCTCTTCGTCGATCCTGCCGCCTGGGAAGACCCACATGCCCCCGAAGGCGATCTTCGAGTTCTTGCGGAGCATCAGAACCTCGGGCGAGGTCTCACGCTGCCGCAACAAAACTACAGTCGCCGCAGGAATCGCAGGCGTTGAGCTCTTGTCGTCGAGGTCCTTGGCGTAGATGTCGTTACGATGCTGCTCGGGCGTCTTGTCGCTCACGGTTCTCTCCCCGGCGCACCGTACCACCCCTCATCCCGGCTCGATTCGACTCGGATCTCCAGCTCTTTGGAGGACGCCATGGAAAAGATCTTCAAGCTCGCTGTGATCGTCATCCTGCTCGCCGTCGGCTACAGCTTCGGCCGCCCCTACCTCGAAGGTCTCTTCGAAGAGGTCGACAGCCTCGGCGCCGGCGGCGCGGGCAGCTGCTCGCGCAGCATCGAGCGCGCCCGCGACAACTTCGCCGACAAGATGGCGAAGGTCACGCCGCCCGTGCAGGTCGAACGCTGGAACAGCGACCTGGCGATGGCGCGCGGTCGGTTGGGACGGGCGCGGGCGGCCTGTGAGTGCCCCGGCGAAGGCTGCGATGCCGGACGCAGCGCCCTCGACGCTCTCGAGCGTCTGATGACCAACTGGGACGATGCAATTCAGCGCGACAAGGCGCCGCCGCTCAACGGCGCGCGCGGTCTCGAGCGCGTCGACGAGCTCGTGCGCGAGGCCCGATCGAAGGGCGCATGACACCGACCCGGGCCATCTTCGACATGGGTAGCGTGCTCATCGGTTGGGAGCTGCGCCCGGTCTACGGCGAGTTTTTCAGCAGTGACCCGGAGCTCGAAGAGTTTCTGCGCGGCCCCTTTCGCACGATCTACGACGCGGTGCACGATGGCCGGGGCTCGATCGCCGAATGCGTTGCTCCGATCCGCACGGAGCGACCCGAGTGGAACCACCTGATCGACGTCTACGAGCATCGCTGGGGCGACTTCATCACCGAGGTGATGACCGACACCGTACGGATCGCTCGGGAGCTGCACGCAGGCGGCGTACCCCTCTACGGACTGTCCAATTGGCCCGAGCAGGCGTGGCCGCCGCAGAAACTACGTACCGACCTCGCCACAGAGCTCGACTTCCTCGAGCTCTTCGAAGACATCTGGGTCTCCGGTGAGCACAAGCTGCGCAAGCCGGACCCCTTGGCCTACAAATCGGCACTCCAACGCTTCGACGTCGCCCCGGGCGAGGCGGTCTTCATCGATGACCTCGACGAGAACGTCGCCGCCGCAAACCAGTTGGGGCTGCACGGCCTACTCTTCACAGACGCACCGACGCTGCGCCGCGATCTCGAGGCGATCGGACTGCTGGGTGCAGAACGCGGTTCGTCCTAGCGTCGCAACTGCGGCATCCAGCCTTCGTACAGTGGGAAACCCCGCGCTACGGAGCCAACATGAACGACGACTGCGGCCACGCTTCGCGATGGCCCTTCTGCCGCCTGGGCGTTCTCGTCCTTGCCACCATACTCACGGCCTGCTCTGAGACCGATTCGCACACGGCTCTTTCCACGGTCGACGCGCACTCCATCGACGGCGTGTGGGAGACGGAGGGATATGGCCTGTACTTGAAGGTCGAAGAGACCCGAGCACAGCTCTTTGAAGTGACCGCGGTCAGCTGCCTGCCTTCGTACGCACTGCAACGATCGGACGCTGAGAACCAGGAGGCCCTCGGCACTCTCCAACTGCCCGAAGCGGGCGTCGAAATCGATCTGCAGCCGGGAGAGCGATCTGACGAGCTGTGGATGCGCGTCGACTCGCTAGCGTCCCGACGACGGCTGATCCGTCGTGACGAGCTACCGGATCGCTGCGCTGAGGCGACACAAGCCGACCCGAAGACGGTCGTCGACGTCTTCGGACAGACCTTCGCCGATCACTATCCGTTCTTTGCCGACAGAGGCGTGGACTGGGACAGCGTACGCAGGGAAGCCGCAGCGACTGTCAACGCGGAGATGGGCGACGAAGAGCTCTACGAAACCCTCGTCGCGATGATTGCGCCACTGAGAGACGCACACACGTCGATCCAGGCGCCCTCGATCGAACGCTCGTACTTCGGTAGCCGAGACAGCGAAGTTCCCCTGGGGCCAGAGGCCCGAGAGCGGCTGCTGCAGATCCTCGTCGAGAACTATCTCGGCGGCCCTCCCACGATGCACTGCAACGACCAGATCGGAACCGCCGAGCTTGCACCCGCCGTCGGCTACTGGATTCTCGGTTCGTTCAGCGACTACGGCTCCTCCTTTGCCGACGGCATGGACTGTCTGCAGAGCATGCTCGACGAGGCACTGGCCGCGGATCTCGAGGCGCTCGTGATCGACGTACGCGTCAACTTCGGAGGCGCCGATCCCTACGGCCTGGCCATCGCCGAACGTCTCACTGGGACTCGCTACCTCGCCTACACCAAACAGACGCGCAACGATGTCGACGACCCGTCGCAATGGAGCGCTGGACAGGAGAGTTGGGTTGCCCCCTACGACGGCGCTCGCTTCGAGGGCCCCGTCTTTCTCTTGACGAGCCCCCTGAGCGTCAGCGCCGCCGAGACCTTCACCATGGCGCTCATGGGTCGCACCCCTCCCGTCCACCGCATCGGCAGTGCAACGCAAGGCGTCTTCTCGGACGTGCTTTCACGCAGCCTTCCCAACGGTTGGACCTTCGGTCTGGCCAACGAGCGCTTCCTCACGGCGGACGGCCAGTCCTTCGACGGCCCCGGTATCCCGCCGGACGAGCCCGTCACGGTCTTTCGGCCTGCCGACCTCGAGGCCGGCGTCGATCCGACACTCGAGAGAGCCCTGAAACGGATCGACGCGTTGAGCGACTAGCGCCAGCCGGGTGTAGCCTCTGCTCAACCAAGAAGGAGGGACAACCCTATGGCTCCAGTACCCAAGGGTGGAACGATCGCCGTCACCGGCGCCGCCGGCTTCGTCGGGGGATGGGTGACACGACGGCTACTCGACCGCGGCTATCGCGTGCGCGCCTGCGTTCGCGACGCCGACGACGCCGCCAAGGTGGCCTTCCTCAAAGAGATGCCGGGCTACGCCAGCGGTCGCCTGACGCTGCACTCTGCCGACCTCGATCAGATGGGCTGCTACGACGAGATCTTTGCCGGATGCCACGGCGTGGCCCATATCTCGCACGTCAGCGACTACGACGATCAAGACTACATCGAGCGCACCTGCGAGCACATCATCGCCAGTATCGATGCGTCGCAGACCGTGACGCGCGTCGTCGTCACGTCGAGCATCGCGGCGGTCATCTCCGAGGCGGACATGCAGGAGTTCGTCCGGCGACCCGTTCTCTACGAAGACCGCTACCCCGACGAGTCGAGTCCCAAACGCACGGCCGAGCGCGGCCAGGGCTATTCGATGAGCAAGGTGCTCGCCGAGCGTCTCTTCACTCAGGCGGCAGAGGAGCACGGCGGTTGGGATCTGCTCGTCTGCTGCCCCGGAGACAACGTCGGGCCGATCCTCTCGGCGCACCAGAAAGAGAAGGGCCCCTGGCAGCACATCATCGAGGGCATGCTGCTCGGCTCCTACGAGCAGACGCAGGCCTACCGCCCCTGGATGACGGTCGACGTGCGCGACGACGCCGAGTGCCACGTGCGGCTGCTCGAGAGCACCGAGGTGCACAACGGAGAGCGCTACATCGCGTGGTCGACGGACACGGTGCCGGTCGAAGACGTCTGTTCCTCGATTCACCGGCTGCTGCCCGAGCTCGGCCACGACACCCCCGCCATCACCGATCCCTTCCCCGACCGCATCCAGGCGCGCGCGGCCGAGCTGCGGGCGATCTGGAATCAGGTCGAACTGCGCAACGACCGTGCGCGTGAAGTGCTTGGCGTGAGGTTTCGACCGTTCGACGAGACCCTGCGCGACTGCGTCGAATCGCTGATCGCCGTCGGCGGCGTCGAGCCGAAGCTCCGCGACGGCTACTCGCTGCCGTCCTGAGGTCTCCACAGGCCCTGCGATGGCACGCGCAGAGCGCGGTTGAACTTACTCGACGCGTTCTCCCAGGCGATGACCGCCGTGAGCTCGATCAACGCGTCTTCGCAGTAGTACTGGCGCAGACGCTCGAAGAGCGCGTCGTTCACGTCCTGGTCCGAAAGCGTCATCGCGTCGGCATACGCCAGCGCCGCTCGCTCCGGCTCCGCGTAGTACTCGCTGTCGGCGTAGCCGTCGAGCGCCAGGATCTTCTCTTCCGAGACGCCGAGCTCGCTGCACACGGCAGCGTTGATGTCCATTCAGAAGACGCAGCCATTGTGCGCCGCGACCCTCCGGTTCACCAGATGAACGAGAGCCGCGTCGAGAAGCCCTTCCTTGTCGAGACCCGACCACATGCCGCGCACCGCTCGGAAGAGATCCGGCCGACGAGCATAGAGGCGGTGATTCAACAGTGGACCGCCCCAGGTCTTCGCCTGCGCCCGCAGCACCTTGCCGACGTAGCCCTCCGCCGTCTCCGCGTCGATGCCTTCGAGTCGCGCCGGTGGATCCCCGACCTTTGACGTCTTCATGAGCAAACCTCCGACGGCGAGCGTAGCCGCTCGCCACCTCAGTGCGCGACCTGCGCGGCAAACTCGAGAGCGCCCTGTTCCAGCAGCGCCTGCACCTGCTGTGCGGGCGCAACGACCGCACCGTCGCAGGGCTGCACGCCGCGCCAGCGGTTCCGGCCCGTGCGCTTCGCTTCGTAGAGAGCGGCGTCGGCGGCCCCCAACGTCAGTGCCCAGTCGATCGGCCCTTCCGGTGCCAGAGGAAAGGGCGCATAACCGATGGAGCACGTCAGAGTGACGGAGCCTTCCGGCAAAGCGATCTCGACGTCGGACGCCGCGGCGAGCAGCCGGTCGCAGAGCGCTGCCGCGTCGTCGGCGTCGGCGTCGCGACAAAGCCAGAGGAACTCCTCGCCGCCCCAGCGCACGCAGTAGTCGGACGTCCTGGCGCAGGCCTGAAGCGCTTTCGCGAAGGCCCGCAACGCCTCGTCTCCGGTCGCGTGACCGTAGCGATCGTTGATCTGCTTGAAGTGATCGAGATCCGCGACGATGAGCAGTGAGCTCTCCGGCGCGCCCGCCTCGGACTGGCGCTCCAGCCGAGGAACCTCTTTGTCGAGAAAATCCTGCAGGAAGTGCCGGTTGTAGAGCCCGGTGAGCTGATCCTCGCGCCCCTGACGAAGCAGCTCTTCGTTGAGCTCCTGGAGCGCCTCCGCCTGTGCGGCGATCTCCAGGTTCTTGCTCTCGAGCTCGCGATTCGCACGACCGCGGAAGTGCCAAGCGCGGAAGAAGAGAAAGGCGATGATGGACAGCAGTGCGAGCCCGACGAGCACGATCGTCAGGATGTCGCGCTGGACCTGACGCCCGTACTGGAGCGCCTCCACCTGAGCCTCGCTCACCGCCTGATTGCGCTGCGCGGTGGCAAGCTCGCGCTGCGTCTTTTCGAGATCGAAACGAGACTGCAACTCGGCGACCTTCTCGGCGGACTCCACCGAAACGGTCTCGTCGTAGAGATCCTTGTACTCGCGCAGCAGCTCGAAGGCGCGGCGGTAGCGTCCCAGGGCAGCGGCATTGTCGATCATCACCGGGTAGAGCTCGAGCCGCTTCGGACGCAGGTCGTACTCGAGGAAGAGCGCGTGAGCCTGCTCCATCATCTCGGCGGCGCGGCGGCGGTCGCCGAGGGCAATCCAGTTTTCCGCCTGGTTCTTGCGCGCGACCGCTACGAGCTCGCGATCCTGCGTCTCCTCGTTGAGCTCGACGACACGGTCGAGCAGCGCCAGGGATTCGCGGTGAGAGCCCTCTTCATGCAGAAGAAACGCAAGATTGTTGAGGACGCCGGCGTCTTCCTTGCCGAGCTTCTCGTACACGCCGATGGACTTGCGATAGGAAGCCTTGGCTTCGTCGAATCGCTGCAACGATTGCAGCGAGGCTCCGAGATTGTTCATCAAAGACGCCGCCACGGCGCCGCCTTCGGGGGTCACAGAGAGCGCGCGCTGCGTGAACGCGATCGACTCCTCGTAGTTGCCGATCGTCAGGTGCAGTCCGCCGAGGTTCCGCAGAAGCCCCAGCGACGGTTCTTCGCCGAGCTCTTCGGAGATGCGGAGGCCACTCTGCATCGCTTCGATCGCTTCGGGGTAGCGAGCCTGCTGGGCATACATCGCACCGAGGTTGGTGAAGAAACCGCGCTGCCAACTGTCGACGACCTGGGGCCGGTGGGCGATGGCGCGCTCGAGGAACCGAGACGACGTCGGAAAGTTGCCGTCGATGTAGTACGCAACCCCGATCTTCTCGAGCAGTCTCGCCGCAACGAGCGGCTCGAGCTCCGGCACCAGATCGGCGAGAAGCGCCTCGTCCGCGGGAAGCGAGGCGTAGCGCTTCTCAGGCTTGGCGGCGTCGAGCTTCGCTTCGAGGAGACGGGCGCGCTGAGCCGGTTCGGTCTCCGGACGAGAGACGATCTCGTCGGCCAGCTCCATGGCTCGGCTCGCCTCACCCGCCGCCGCCAGGGTGACCACCAGAGCGTGGCCCACCGCGGCGTTCGAAGGCTCGGCGGCCCACAGCGCTTCCGCCAGTTCGAGCGCCGCCGCGACGTCGTGTCGCCGCAGCTCGGCCAGACGCTCGAGGTCGTCGCTCGAGGCTGTTGCGGCCGGACCGGTCAGAATGCAGCACAGCAGCGCGAACCCAAGGCCTCGTCGCGTAGCGCGACTCCGTGATCTCATGACATCCCCCCGAACGCAAAACAGATCAAAACAAGAGACGGCAGGGAAGCCGTCGATATATAGCCAACGGAGCATATCTTGAACGACGCCGAACGAACAGACGCTCGTCGCAGAAGAAGATCGCTCCTCTGCCTCTTCCTGCCTGCTCTGCTCTCCCTGGCTCCGGCGGCGGCACAGCCCGTGCTCTACGAAGGAGTTACGGTGATCGACCCCGGGAGCCGCAGCGTCCTCGAGGACCAGCGCATCGTCGTCCGCGGGAAGCTCATCCGCGGCATCGAGCCGTCGAGCACTCCGCGCGGGCGGGGCCGCGTGGTCGACGCCCAGGGCCTGTTCGCGATCCCGGGCCTGATCGATCTGCACGTTCACGTGAACACTCCGGTCCTGAGCGACGACGACCTGCAGTGGACGCTCGACAAGCTGCTCGACCACGGCGTCACCGGCGTGCGCGACATGGCCACTGGCTGCTGGCCGCCACGCTTCCTCGCCCGGCGCTGCCTCGACGACATGCGCACCGTGCAGCGCGAACTCGAGCGTGGCAAGCGCCGCGGACCGCGCCTTCTCAAGCTGTCGAGCGGCGTCGTCTACGGCAGCTCGCAGCGCGACAACCTCCCCGAAGACGTCGAGGCCTTCTGGGCGCCGGAGACCTTCGAAGAGGGGGAGCTTCTGGGGCAGGCACTGCGCCGCAAGGGCTTCGATCTCATCAAGATCTACAACTCAGTGCCGCGAGACGCCTATCGCGGGATCCTCCGCGGAGCCGGCGATCTCGAAGTCTCTGGGCATCTGCCGCTCGGCGTGTCGCTGGTCGACGCGGCGCAGGCAGGGCACCGGACGCTCGAGCACGCGCGAGATCTACCCCTCGCCTGCAGTCGCTACGGCTCGACCTACCGCGACACGATGGAGAAGGTGCTCGCTGGAGACCTCGCGACCGAACCGCCGACCGCTGAGGAGCGCCTTCGCAACACGCTCGACAGCTTCGACGAAGAGCTGTGCGACAAGGTGCTCTCGACGCTCGCGGAGACGGGCACCTGGCTCGTGCCGACCCACGGCACGCGGGAGATGGACGCCCGCGCTGCGGAAGAGGAGTACCGCGCCGCGATCCCCGACGACCTGCCGAAGATGCTGCGTCTGAGCTGGAACCGCGACCTCAAGAACACCGCCGAGGTCGCACCGCAGCTCGGCGAGCTCTACAAGATCTTCTATCGACTCGGCATCGAGCTCACCGGCAGAGCGCACCGCGCCGGCGTCCGCGTCGTCGTCGGCACGGACGCCAACGACACGATGATCGTGCCGGGCCTGAGCGTGCACGAAGAACTCGAGCGTCTCGCCGAAGCGGGCCTCGAGCCGATGGAGATTCTGCGCGCAGCGACGACACTGCCGGCGGAGTACCTCGGCGACGAGACGATCGGGGCCCTCGCGGCGGGCAAGCGGGCCGACTTCCTACTGCTGCGAGCGAACCCGCTCGACGACATCAGCAACACCCGCACGATCGAGACCGTCGTCCTGGGAGGGGAGTCGCAATAGGAGATCGCCTCTGCGGCAGGGCTTCCGCGAAGTGCTGATGATCGACGTCGACCACATCCGCGCTTTCGCGCTGTCCCTTCCCGAAGCCCACGAAGAAGGCCACTGGGGCAAGCCGTCCTTTCGCGTGCGCAATCGCATCTTCGCTTCGGTCGGCGACGACGCTGGCGTGCTGATCCTCAAGATTCCGGTCGACGACCAGGAGGTCTTGCTCGACGCAGCGCCCGGTGCTTTCGTCACCAACGCGTGGAGCAAGCGGGGCTGGCTCGGCGCCCGACTCGACGTGATCGAGCGGGGCCTCCTCGAAGAGCTGATCGAAGAGTCCTGGCGAAGGATCGCGCCGAAGCGCGCGATCCAGGCTCTGGCTGAGGAGCGCGACTAGCGATCGCGCAGCAGCGCAGCCAGCTTCTGCACGGTCGACCAATTGCGACAGGTGACGGCGGAGCCGACCGCTCGGTCGAGGACCGTGGGCGTCAGTTTCGACCGCCCGACACCGTCCGCGTAGTCGATCCAGAGGCCGTCGGCGAGCAGCTCGAGGCGCTCGTCGGCGCTCGACTTCTCTTCGAGGAGCGATCTCGCGCCCGGCACCGGCATCTCTTTCGAGAGTCCGACATGAAGCAGCTTCGGCCGCTCGGCTTCCGCGTCGGGAAAGGCGCTGCCCTGAGCGAGCTCGAGCCAACGCTCTCCCGTGCGCGCGACGACCGGCACCTCGAAGCCGAAGTGGTTCCTGAGCGCTTCTTCGAAGGCCTTCTCCAGATCCCAGGGACTCACTTCGCTCTCGCCGAGGAGGTTGCCGGACGCGATATAGGTCGCCGGAGACTCGACGCCGAGGGCCAGGGCCACCGCTTTGAGCTCGGCCATCGGCACCTTGCGGCGGCCTCCTACGTTGATTCCTCGCAGCAGGATCACCTTCGATCGAGGGTCGCTCACATCAATCTCCCTGCACCTTCGGACAGCGGCCGCTTCACTACGAACGCCGTGCAACAATGGGCACCGCCATGGACTTCGTCAAGATCCGCGTCTACTACGACTTCGCCTCGACCCTCTGCTACGTCGCACACCGCGTCATCACGCGTGTGCAGAACGAGATCACCGCCGAGGGCATCGAGCTCGAATGGCGCCCCGTCGATCTGACGATGGCCGCGCCCTGGGACCGCGGCGATTCTTTCAACGACGAAGTCCGGGAATCGGTGCGCGAAACCGCTCTGAGCCTGGGTGTCGACATCGAGATGCCCGATCCGTGGCTCGACTCGAGGCCGGCCTCGGAGATCGCCCTCGCCACGGTCAATCTGAAGGACGAGGCGCGCTGGCGCTCCGCCGTCTTCGACACGTTCTTCGAAGCGAAGACGCCGCGCCTGACGCCGCAGCTCCGCGAGCGCGCCGGCGAGCGCGCCCCCCCCGACGTGCTCGCCGCGGCGCCGCAGATGTACGGCCGCGTCGAGCTGAGCACCGAAGAGGCCATGGCTCTGGGCGTCACCGGCGTGCCGACCTTCCTGCTCGACAACTGGGTCTTCGGCGGCGTCTACGACGATGAGTCGATGGTCGCGGCGCTGACCCAGCT
>JBCCLJ010000179.1:0-14827 GCA_039026915.1 Acidobacteriota bacterium | reverse complement strand
TCGGCGTCTTCCGCGAGCGCCAGTACGTCGCCGGAGCCGAGGCTCTGCGGATCGTTCGGATCGTTCCGGAAGAAGGTGAAAGACTCCGTCTCGGGGTCGAGGCGCGCAAGTCCGCCACCGTCCATCCCGATCCAGAGGGCGCCGTCGGCCGCAGCGTGTAGTTCGAGGATCGGCTGAACCGGCAGTTCGGCGCGCCCCGGCTCACCGCGCCCGTAGCGCCGCGACTCGACGCCGTCGTAGCGCACCAATCCCTCGGAGCTCCCGATCCAGAGAAAGCCGCGCGCATCGAACGCCAGAGCGTCGACGGCCGTCCCGGACACACCGGAGGCACCTTCATCGCCCAGGACTCGGGGACGTTCGAAGCGGAGAGGAAGTGGCTCCGCAAACGTCGGAGGCGCGAGGGCCAGAGTCAGCAGAAGGGAAGAGAGAGCAAGAGAGAGCCGCCGAAGCGGGAGGCCGTCCACGCGGCAATGGTATCGGAGAGCGGACGACTCGCGCTCCAGAGAAGCCCGCGCCAGAGCGGCCCCGGGAGCCAGTGCTCACCGCCGTCTAGAAGTTGCGCCCCACCAGAATGTAGAGGCGACCTTTGCCCTCCCTGGCGTAGCCATACGCCAGGTACACAGGGCCGACGAGCGTCTCAGCCCCGAGCGTAAGGGTGAACGACGTCTCGAGGTCGTCGATACTCGGGTCTTGTCCGAGCGTCCATACCTGTCCGGCCTCCAACCAACCCCCGGCCACGGTCCGCCTCAAAAAGGTACCGCCGCTCGACAGCTCGCGCAGGTAGCCGGCTCGAGCGACGCCGAACTCTTGCCCACGCAACTCGTCTTCATGGAACCCCGAAAACGACAGCAGCCCTCCAACCCGAAACTCGTCGTAGAACGGGAGTTCACCGCCCGGACTCCAACCGCCGTCCAACCCAAGCAAGAGCGTGTGCCGCCCCCACGTGCGAAAGGCCGCACTGTTGAAGAGCGCCTTCGAGTAGGAGTCGTCGGCTCCGAGGGACTCTTCGGCTCGAAAGAGACGCAGGCTCGCGAAGGTACCGTCTCTCGGAAGCATCGCTCGGTCGAGGCGATCGAGCGTTCCTTCGAGAACCACTGCTCCGAAGTCGGCCTCGTCGAGCGCTCCCTCACCCAACCGCGGATCGCCGGTCGAGATGCCGACCTCTGCGCGGCCGCGTTCCAAGCCCAGGCGAATCTCGCCGTACTTGTCGAACTGGTGGCCCAAGTCGAGGTGCACACCTGCCCGCCGAATCTCGAGTTCAGCCACTTCGAAACCCTCGGCGAAGAAGCCGGCGCGCTCCTGTGCCAACTCCAGCTGAGCCGAGGCGAACCAGCCACCGCGAAAGTCGAGAGGCTGGAAGAACTCGCTCGTGATGCCCAGGTCCGAACCCAGGACGAGATTGTTGCGCCATTCGCCGCCCAGGGTGTTGAGACGAGTTGCCGTGAAGTTCGCGGTCAGCGCGAGCGCCTCACCGTCCTCATCGGCCTCGAGCTCGAGCCCAAAGCGCAGATAGTTGGGGCCCCAAGGCTTGTCGCGCGGCTGCACAACGAGGTCCCGACGCCCCGTCTCGTTCGGTCGCACGTCGTACTCGACGGCCTCGAAGTCACCCAGTCCGAAGAGCCTCGTGATGCTGGCGCGGAGGGCCTCGAAGCCGACTTCTTGCCCTCCCGAAAGGGCAAGGTTCGACTCGATGATCCTGCGATCGACTCGAGAATCGCCCTCGATCACCACGGCGTCCGCGTCGAGCCTCTTGGGAATCGGCCGGCGCGGACGGTCGCGATAGGGATCGACCAAGGAGAGGGCTCGGAGCTCTTCCGCGCGCGCAAGCGCCGCAAGTCGCCCCGCCTCGATGATCTCGCTCGCCGCTTCGAAGTTGAGCAGACCGAAGTCCAGGACCTCGGGCGTCAGCACCAGATCTGCCCGTTCGAGTTGAGGATCGACGTTGCGCCGGGTCAGCATCGAAGACGTTTGACCGAGGATCTGAGCCATGGTCTGCGTTTTGTTCTCGACGAGCGTGTTGCCCAGGTTGATGGCGATGACGATGTCCGCGCCCATGGCGCGCACCTCATCGACCGGCAGGTTGTCGACGACGCCGCCGTCGATCAACGTGCGCTCTCCGATCGTGACCGGGGTGAAGTAGCCCGGGATCGCCATGCTGGCGCGAATGACCTTCGCCAAGTCACCGCTCTGCAGCACCACCCGCTCACCGGTCTGCACGTCCGCCGCGATCGCGCTGAACGGAATCGGCAACTCGCTGAAGTCCTCGACGTGCCGAACCGGCAGCGTCAGCTCACGAAGGAGCAGGAAGAGGTTCTGCGCCGAGCTGAGACCGCGGGGCCAGCTGAGCCGGCCTTCCTTGACGCCCAGCTCCAAGTCGATCGGATAGCGCAGATTGTCCTGCTTGCGACGAAACGCCAGATCCTTGCGCGCCGGCCGGTCGCGCATCGCCTGGCCCCAGTCGATACCGACGACGAGGTCGCTCAGCGAGTCCGCCGAGTAGCCGGCAGCGTAGAGCCCGCCGACGACCGAGCCCATGCTCGTGCCTGCTACGTAGTCCACCGGGATGCCCATCTCTTCGAAGACCTGCAACACGCCGATGTGAGCGCAACCCTTGGCGCCTCCGCCGGCGAAGGCAACGCCGATCTTCGGCCGATCGGAACCTCCTGGACCTGGCGCGGGCTCGGTCGCCGCTTCTGCCGTCTGTGCCCGAGACGCCGAGGCGAAGCAGGCGAGACAGAACAAGGCCGCAACCAGCTGGCTACGACGAGTCATCCGCTTCCCTCTGACGGTCCGGCTCCAGCTTCGACTCGAGCGGATCGGGCATGACCTTCACCATGAGTCGGAAGACAGCCGCAGTACTCGCGCCGAAGAGCAGAAGCCCCGTCATCGCCTCGAAAACGGCCAGCAGCTGCCAAGGCGGGGAGAGGGTGATGTCGCCGTAGCCGAGCGACGTCGCCGTGACGACGGAGAAGTACAGCGCGGTTGGAAAGTCGTCCAGTTCCCCGATCCAGCAGTAGGCCGCCGCCCACAGCGCAGCCCCGAGAAGATGGAGCAGGATCATCAGCAGCACAGCGAGACTGAGAAACAGCGTGCGCTGCAGCGGATTCTCCGAGACGAGTCGAGTGGGGATCAAGAGACTCAGAAGCTGGCCGAGATGCAAGAGTCCGACGATGTGCACAGCGACGCTGACCAACGTCAGAGCCATACCCCAGACGAGCGACGGAATCACCCGGCGGCCTCTGCGGCGCTCTCCGAAGTCTGCCGAGAACCTTGACGCTCCCCTGAGCCACTCCTTGCTCCGCCGGTCTTCTCCGTTCGATAGAGAACCGAGTAGAGAACCGGCACGAGCAGCAGAGTGATGACCGTAGCGAAGAGGAGCCCAAACAAGATCGCCACCGCCATGGTCTCGAACATTGGCCCCCCGCCCAGCCACAGCGGAATCATGCCGCCGATGGTCGTCGCCGTCGTCAGCAGGATCGGCCGCGCGCGCTGCTGGCTTGCCTCGACGATCGCGGCACTCGGTTCGAGACCGTTCTCGTCGATCTCGAGCTGGATTCGGTCCAGCAGGACAATCGCGTTGTTGATCACGATGCCGGCCAGAGAGATCAGCCCGAGGAAGGTGAAGAACCCAAAGCTCGATCCCGTAATCAAGAGCCCGGCAACGATTCCGATCAGGCCCAGTGGGATCGTGATGAGCACGATGGTCGACTTGCGAATCGAATTGAACTGCAGAATCAGGAGCATGACGATGGCCACCGCAGCGAAGGGCAGAGCCGCAACGACGGACACCGCCGCCTTGTCGGACTCCTCGGTCTCGCCTCCCTCCAGGTAGCTGTACCCCGGCTTCCACGTGGCCTCGAAGTCGCGCAGCCAAGGGCGGAAGGTGTCGAGGACTTCCGCGACCGTGACGCCGATCCCGAGCTGCACTTGGATCGTGATCATCCTCACGCGGTCGAGCCGCTCGATGCGCGCCGGCTCCCAGACGACCCGCTGCTCGGCGACCTGACTCAGAGGTACTACGGCACCGCTGCTTTGAGAGAAGACACTGATGTTGTCGAGCTTGCTCAGATCGTCGCTGTCCGTGCGCTGGGTTCGCAGGACGACCGGAATCGTCTCGTCCTGTTCGCGAAACTCCGTCATCTCCATGCCAGCGAGGCTGGCGTTGAGCGAGGTCGCAATATCCAGGCTGGAGACCCCGGCGCGAAAGGCACGAGCCTGGTCGACATCGACGACGAGCTTCTTGCTCTGCGGGCCCCAGGTGTCCTGCACCGCCGTCACCACGTCGTACTCCCAGAGCTTCGACTTGATCTTCGACTGCAAAGCGAAGAGTTCGTCGAACTCGGGACCCGAAAGCTTGATTTCGATGGGGTAGGCGACCGGCGGACCGTTGGCGAGCCGTTTGACCTGAAGACGAGCGTCCGGGTGATTCTCGAAGACGTACTGCTCGATCGCGACCTTGATGGGATCGAGAGACGCGCTGTTGCTGACGTTAACGATCAGCGTCGCCACCGACTTGCGTGGGTTCTCGGGCGAGAACGAAAGCACGAAGCGCGGCCCGCCCGAGCCGATGTAGCTCGTCCAGTCGACGGTGCCGATTTCATCGCCCCGGCTCGCCTCCGGGTCGACCACAACCCGTCGGGACTCGAGAAAGCTCTCGACGTCGCGGACCAGCGCTTCCGTCGCCTCGATGTCCGAGCCCGGAGGGAGTTCGAGGGTCGCGGTCAGCACGGCGTCTTCGGACGGTGGAATGAAGACCTGCGGTACGCGGCTCATGCCCATCATCGAGGCAGCGAAGAGCACGACCACGAGCGCACAGAAGGCCAACGGAAACCGGATCACGGTGGACAACAGACGACGATACGAGCGGTAGAAGGCGGTGTCGAACTCGGCCCCGGCTTCTGCTGCAGGCTTGCTCTCCACTCGGATGAAAGGCGTCAGCATCGGGATGAAGGTCATGGCCATCGTCCACGACAGCAGGAGCGCGATCGTGACGACGTAGAAGATCGACGCAGTGAACTCGCCGACCGCAGACTCGGCGAGAGCAATCGGCGTGAACGCAGCGGCCGTCGTCAACGACGAGATGATCAGCGGCACCATCATCTCGCCCGCGGCGTTGATCGCTGCGGGGATCGGTTCTTCGCCGTTCTGGCGACGAACGATCGTTGCCTCGACCACGACGATCGCGTTGTCGACCAGAAGGCCCAGCGAGATGATCAGCGCGGCCAGCGAGATCTGATCGATGCCGATGGAAAAGACCGACATCACGACGAAGGTCGAGACCATGACCACCGGGATGAGCGAAGCGACGACGAGCCCCGTGCGGACACCGAGCGACAAGATCATCACGAAGATGACGATGACGACCGCCTGTACCAGGTTGCTGACGAAGGCATCGACGCTCGCACCCGTGAGCCTCGACTGCAGAAACATGGGCTTGAGCTCCATGCCCAAGGGAAGCCCGGACTCCACCTCGCGAGTGAGCCCCTCAAGACGCTCTCCGAGCGTCAGAATGTTGCCTCCGTCGCGCATGGAGATCGCCAGGGAAATGGCCTCTTCACCGCCGACTCGCACTTTCTCGCTGATCGGATCTTCGTACGCGCGGTAGATGTCCGCGATGTCGCGAAGACGAATCAGGGCCTGGCTGCCGGGGATCTCGACGATCGCCTCTCGAAGGTCCTCCACGGTGTCGAAGTTGCCGGTGGGCTCGAGCACGATCAGCTCTCGACCGATGGTGATGTCCCCGCCCGAAGAGAGGATGTTGAGGGTGCTCAGCGCTCCCTGCAGTTGCTGTGGGGAGACGCCGAGCTCCGTCAGGCGAGCGTTGTTGTACTCGACATAGATCGCGTCTTCGATGTCCCCGAAGAGAACCACCTTCGCGATGTCGGGCTCCTTGAGCAGCGTGTCGCGCACATCGAGCGCCGTGTCGCGAAGCTCCTTGCGCGAAAAGCCGTGACCGATGAGGCTGTACAGATGGCCATAGGTGTCGCCGTACTCGTCGTTCACCGACGGCGTGACGACGCCCGAGGGCAACTCCGGGATGACGGCTTCGACCTTCTGACGCAGATCGTCGAAGATCGGCTGCATGTCGTCGTAGCTGTCTTTGAAGGTGACGGTGACCACCGAAACACTGGTGATCGACTCGCTGGTGATCTCGTCGACCTCCGGCATCTCCTGAACCTTCTCTTCGATCGCGTCGGTGACGAGCTGCTCGACCCGCTCGGGGCTGGCGCCGGGGAAGACCGTCGTCACCGTCGCCGTGCGGATGGTGAAGCCAGGATCTTGAGCCTTGGGGAGATTGACGTAAGCCGAGAGTCCGCTGACGAAGAGCGCCAGCACGGCCACGATCGTGACCCTGTTGTAGCGGATGGCGGCGGCAGTGATGTTCATGGCCGGTCGCCTACTGCACGGGCTCGCGAACCAGCATGCCGTCGCGAGCGTGAATCTGCCCGGCGGTCACGACCCGCTCTCCCACGTCGACGCCGGAGATCACCTCGATGCCCAACTCGGAGATCTCTCCGACTTCGACGAGCCTTCGGCTCAGGACGGCCGCGCCCTCTTGCTCACTCGCACCGACGACGAAGACGAAGGTTCCGATCTCGTCTTTGAGAGCGGCGGAGGGAGGCAGATAGATCCGTTCGGCCGTCTCGTTGGGACCACCACGATCCTCGAATCGAAACGTGATCTCGGCGGCGAGATTCGAGCGAATGTCCTCGGGCACCGACGAGAGAGACAGGGTCACCGGGAAGGTCCGCGAGTTGCTGCTGCCCACGCCGACTTCGGTGACCACCCCTTCGAACGAGGATCCGGGAACGGAAGGGAATCGCGCCACGCCGACCATGCCGTCTTCGAACGAGGAGATCATGCTCTCCGGCACCGCCAGGACGACTTCCCAACCCTCTCCGCAGTTGACCCGCGCCACCGTCTGTCCCGCGCCGACGTTCTCGCTCACCTCGACGCTCAGTTCGGCCACTGAGCAGTTCTCGGCGACCGCCAGTCGGGTGTAGCCCAGGTTGAGACGGGCGAGCCGCACCGACTGAGTCGCCGCATCGTAGGCGGCCTTGGCGGACTCGGCGTTGGCGAGTGCCGTGTCGAGCTCGTTGCGCGATGCGTTGTCGTTGGTGAACAGCAGGCGAACCCGCTGGTAGTCCGCCTCAGCGCTACGCCGGGTCGCTTTGGTCCGGGCCTCTTCGGCCAGCGCCTGCTCCAGCTCGACACCGAAGAGGTCCCGGTCGAGAGCCGCCACGAGACCGCCCCGCCGAAGCTGGTCGCCGACCGCCACCGGCACTCTGGCGACGGTGCCCGAGACCTTGAAGCTGAGGGCGACCTCTTCCGCCGACTGCGCAACTCCGCTGAAGACGCGGTCGCGGATCAAGGCCGAGCCGCTCTCGACGACGACCGACGAAACCGGGCGAAGGATCTGCTCGGGCTCCGGGGCCTCGGCGCCGCAGCCCGCGACAAGAAGTGCGCCGGCACTCAGGATTCCCGCGGCTCGACGAGATGGATGGGAACGTTCGTTCATCGGGCTCCGTCCTCAGAAGATTGAAGGAAGCGAGTCAAGCGGTCGAGCCAAGCGCTCTCGCGACCCGGCGGCGAAGCGAAGTCGAAGAAGCCCATGGCGCGCTGCACCTCCAGCAGGTCTTGCAGATGCTGATAGAACGCGTTCGCTGCCGAGAGCCGAGCGCTCAGAAAGGTGTTCTGTGCGTCGATCAGGTCGATGTAGCGGGCAGTCCCTCGCCCATAGGAGTCGGCGACGAGGTCGAGCGTCTGCCGCGCTGCCTCCGCCGAGGACTGCGCAAAGGCGATGTTGAGTCGAGTCGATGCGGCTTCCACCAGGCGGGCGCGAGCGTCGGCCTCGATCAAGTCGGCGGTGCGCTGCAACGTGAGGCTCAGCTGATCCAGCTGCAGGGCCGAACGCTTCCTCTGCGCCGTGATGCCGCCCCCTTCGAAGAGGCTCCAAGTGAGCGTGACTCCGGCCCTCCAGTCGGTATCGAAGTCGGTGTCGAAGAGCGCGCCATCGTCGTCGAAGATGCGGCTGACCTGCGACACGGCATCGACATCCGGCAGGTAGCGCCGTCTCTTGGCCGCCAACAGCAAGCGGTCCTGCGCCTGGATCTGATCACGCAACGCAGCGAGCTCGGGTGAGTTGCGCAGCGCCTCTTCGGCGACGAAAGCACTGAGCTTCTCCACGCCGTCAGGGCTCCCGAGCAACTCGACCACCCGCTCATCCGAGAGCAACCGAGCAGCTTCGATGCTCGGCTCTTCGGTCTGAAAAGCCCGTCCGATGGGTCGGCGGAGGAGGCGGTTGAGCTCGAAGCGCTGCCGGTCATAGGCGGCGACAGCCGACGTGACCGCTTGCTGGTCGGCTGCGAGCTCGGCCTCGAAGCGAAAGACCTCCGAGCGGTTCGCCGAACCGACGTCGGCGCGGACCTGGGCGCGCTCGAGGTTCGCCCGTGTCTGGTTGAGGTTCTCCAGCTGCAGGTCGCGCTCGGTCAATGAAACGAGCAGTCGAAGGTAGGCCAGAGCGGTGCTTTCGATGACGTCGAGCTCCGTCGCGTCGCGATTCGACGACTCCGCTGTCTCGGCCAGAGCCGTCGCGCGGAGGTTGCCGCGCAGCGTCTCGGAGAAGATCGTCTGGGAGAGTGTGAACGTCCCATCGAAGGTCCGCGTTGGGCCGCCCGTGGGGTCCAGATCGCGTTCCAGACGGTCCCAACCCAGATCACCGAGGGCCTGAGGCCGAAGCGAGCTGCGCGCGAGCGCTGTGTCTTCACCGGCAATGTCGAGATCCCGCTGGGCGATCGCCAGGCGCAGGTTTCTGTCGATCGCTTCGTCGATCGCGCTGCGAAGACTCAGAACCGGTACGTCGCTCGGCTCCTCTTGAAGCACGTCCGCCTCGAAGAGCAGCTCGAACGAAGGGCGGAAGCCGATGGCATCCGCAGTCCGGCGGTTGATCGCCAAGCGATCGCGTGCGCTCAGTTTGACCGGCAGCTCGGAGGCCGGGCGCCCCAAAGCGATGTCGCGAACATCGATCGCGATCCGTCGAGCCAGCTGCTCCGGCGACGCCAGCAGCTCCCGACCCAGGAGGAATCCTGCATCGACCAGCTCGCGACCGCCGGTCGTGAAGGTAGGCCACCGGAGCTCTTTGGCGAGCTCCGCGAGCTGCTCGAGGCGGGAGACACTCAGCTGCGGCAACGGCGTGAGGAAAAGCGCCTCGACGCCGGCTGGAACGGCCGCGGCCCACTCCCGCAGATCGCTCGAGTCGGGGGACGGCGCCTCGACGAGACTGAACTCGAATCCGAGCTCGTTGCGAACACGCTCTGCTTCGGCCTCCAAGGACGGAATGGCGGCGAGGAGGCTGCCGTCGACGACCAATCCCACGTGCCGGACCGACGTTTGGCGTTGAAAGTCCCTCAGCGCCCCGGCGAGATCGAAATCACTCGCCAAGAAATGCAGGTTGAGCGTCGCGCTCGTCCCGTCTGCTTCCACTGCGAAGCCCTGAAGCTCGGGGAGAGCGACGGCGGCTGCGACCAGCGGCTTCGCGGGCTGAAGCCCTGCGGCGACGCTACTGGCGACCGTGTCGAGCACGACCACGATCTCGATCGACTCATCGGCCAGTGCCGTTTCGACGGCCGCACGTGCGCGACCGGGATTCCAACCGTGAGAGAGCTGTCGGTCGTCGGGAAAGCGAAAGGTGTTTTCGAAATCACCCAAGCCCAGCAACTCTTCGATCAAGGCCTCCTTGGTCTCGAGAGTCAGCGCGGTTTCACCATCGCTGACGATGGCGACGTCGATGGACTCGGCCTGAGCGCTCACACTGCTCGTAGCGTCCAAGGTGCCGACGATCGCAAGACCGAGCACCGTGAACGAACGGCTCCACCAAGAACTCCCCTGGGAGCTGTTCCCTCGAACGTATTGCATGTCGAAAAATCTAGAAGGCGGCGAACCGCGAAAGGAAGGACCGTGAAGATCAAAAACCGGACGATCCGCGCCAAGCCAGGTTCTCCCGAGGGTCGGGCGGGCCACAGCGGCTTTGCCTCGGCAAGCGCCGCGTTCGCGCTGTCGCGCGGCTGGAGCATGGAGAAAGTCAGTGCCACCTGCGGTGTCTCCGGCCTGGATCTGGTGAACCCGACCGACCGGCTCCCCGACGATGCAATGCCCAGACTCTGGCTCGCTCTCTGGAACGAGTGGCCCGATGAGGCGCTGCCGCTGCAGATGGCCCGAGCGACTCCGCTATCGAGCATGGCCGGGCTGGCCGAAGGCATGCAGTTCGCTGCGAACCTGCGCGAAGCTCTGCAACTTCTGACGAAGAACAGGATGATCCTGGGTGATCGCCTCGAGATGGAAATCGTCGAGTCCGACGGCGTTTCCCTGCTGAAAGGCGATCATCCGTCGGATCAGATCGATCGAGGCCGTTGGGCAGCCGTCGCCGTGGCTCTGACCGTGCGCTTGATTCGTGAGACCCTCGGAGTCGAGAACGCCTTCGCCAAGGTGAGATTGATGTCCGAGCCCTGGGGGCGAACCGAGGAGTACGACGCCTACTTTGGCGTGCCCGTCGAGTTCGGCCTGCCGATCAACCAGATCTTCTTTCGAGAGGGTGCGCTCGATGAGAGCATCCGTCACGCGAACACAGAGCTCTTTGCCTATGTCTCGCAACACTTCGAGCACGCACTGCAGCGCATTCGGAAAGACGTGTACCCGGCGGAGCTCGAGGGACTGCGCGAGGCCATCACAGACAACGCAGCCGACGGCGTCTTCAGCGGCCAGGCCGCTGCCGAAAGATCCTCGATGAGCCTGAGATCCGCTCAGCGCCTCGCCGCGGCCCATGGCCATTCACTGAGGGGCCTCATCGACCAGGTGCGGCGAACCTATGCCGAGGAGTTGCTTGCAGATGCCCGGATCTCGACCGGCCGCGTGGCGCTGCTCGTGGGCTACTCGGACGATCGAGCCTTCCGGCGCGCGTTCAAGCGCTGGACCGGGAAGACACCGTCTCAGCACCGACGGGCGGAGAAGGCCGCCGGCGTCTAGAGGGCCGCTCGAACAAGCGACCCCTCGCCGCTCTTCGGGCCAGTGAAGCCCTAGTCTTCGTCCTGGAGGTCGGTCGAGGACAACATCTTCGCCAGAACCTCCGAGAACTGGCGTCGCTCCGCCGGGTCGAGTCCGCTCGTCAGGCTCGTGACGATGCCGCCGAGCAGCTCCTGGAAACCGGTGACGCGCGCGCGCCCGGCTTTCGTCAGGCTCACCAGCCAGACCCGACCGTCCGTCGAGCTCCGAGATCGCTCGATCAGACCGACGTCCTCGAGCAGCTTCACAGTGCGCGTGATCTGCGCTTTGTCCCGAGCGAGTTGTCGCGCGAGGCTCTGCAGAGGCATCGGTTCGAGATCGGCAATGGTCATCAGGGTCATCGCTCCGAACGGACCGATGCGAGCCTGGTCGAGGCCCTCGGCACGCCGTCGCAGGGTGCAGTGCAACAGGCGCATCAAGCGGTCGAGGTCCAACGCGAGCGTCAGAACATCTTTTTCGGACGGAGTCATTTTGGTTGATTTGTGTCAACGATTCGATTCGGTTGACCGAAGTCAACCCATCGCGCCGCCACGCGTTGCGCTAGCGTCACGGGAGAACCCACGATGTCACGAACCGCGGAACTCGATCTCCGAACCGCAGCGGTGCTTAGGGCGTCTAGGAACTCTGATGCGTCGGCGATTCGTTGCTCGCTTAGGATCGCAAGCGATTCGCCTGGGGTGCTTGAGTAGCCACGAAGACGATTGAACTCAGCGCGGACGAACTTTTGCTCGCCTTCGGCGAGAAGAAAGTTCGCCTTGGACGGCTCTAACGCGTCGGCGATTCTTGGCTCGCTTAGGCTCGCCAGAGATTCGCCTGGGGCGCTTGAGTGGCCGAGAAGGCCGTTCAGCGAATCGCGGGCGAACTTTTGCTCGCCTTGGGCGAGAAGAAAGTTCGCCTTGGAGGGATCTCTGATGCGTCGGCGATTCGTTGCTCGCACAGGCTCGCAAGCGATTCGCCTCGGGTGCTTGAGTAGCCACGAAGACGATTGAACTCAGCGCGGGCGAACTTTTGCTCGCCTTGGGCGAGAAGAAAGTTCGCCTTGGCGGAAGCGTATGGGAATCGAACCCACCCCCCCTACAGCATCCTGCACGGGACAACGGTTTTGAAGACCGCAGGAGGCACCAGCCCCCGGACGCTTCCTTTCTCAGGCGTCCTCGCCCCTAGGGGCGGACGTCGATCATAGTCGATGAAGGCGAGTTGGAGGCAGCGCACCGGGCCGTTGGGATCGGGGCGAGGCGACGGACTTCGAGCTTCCCGGTCGACTCTCCGCCGGCGACGACGGCGTGTCGGCGGGCAGAGATGACGTCAGGAGTCTGTCGGCATTCACTTGCAGGACACCTTGCTCCTTCTCGAGACCAACCACGTCTCCATGACACGGCCGTGAGCAAGCAGAGCGCTGCTGCGCTATCTTTCCTCCAACTTCGAGCCCGATTTCACGCTGGAGACCCTCATGCGACAGCTTTCGACGATTCCCCTTCTCCTTGCAACGACTGCTCTGCTCCTCGGCTGCGCCGGCGACTCCACGGCGAGCGAACCTGCGGCCGAGCCGACGCCCGAGTCCGCGCCGGCGCCGGCGCCGGCGGGAGGCACTCCGATCACGGCTGAAGGGCTCACTTTCAATCTGCCCGACGGCTGGACACCGGAAGAACCCTCTTCGAGCATGCGCATCGGTCAGGCCACGATTCCGGGCTCCGGCGGCGCGGGTCAGCTGGCCGTCTTCTTCTTCGGACCGGGAGGCGGGGGCGGTGCCGAAGCGAACATCTCCCGCTGGGTCTCCCAGGTCGCTTCCTCGGACGAGCCGCTGCGCGAAACGTTCGCCTCCGGCAACCTGAGCATCACCTGGATCGACTCGTCCGGAACGCTCAAGCGCAGCACGATCGGCTCCTTCCCCACCGAGGACATGCCCGACTACCGCCTCTTCGGCGCTGTGGTCGAAGGCGAGGGCGGCCCGTGGTTCCTCAAGGCCGTCGGCCCGCAGGCGACGATGGCGGAGCAGCGTGACGCGTTCATTGCGATGCTCAAGGGCGCAACGCTCGGCGGCTGACCTTCGGCGGCTGGGCGCCCTCCCGCGTGGACAGGGCGCGCCGTCGATACGGTCAGAGAGAGAGGCACGCTCGGCGGTCCGGGCGGACGTGCCGAGTTCTGCCCTTCGAGCCTTCGCGACCGTGTCGTTGGCGCGAAGAACGAACACGGCGCGTCCGATTTCGCCTCCGAGCGTCGCGACAAGAGTCGAACCCCTCGCGCCAGCCTTTTCGACCGAGCGCCGAGGGTGTTCGTCCGAGATCGAAGAACTCGATGCGACGCAACTGACCCTTTCGCTGCCCAAAAAACGTATCTACTGACGAGACCGCTGCCGCACCTTCGCAGCAGCAGCTGAGGACACCGCGGGCCCTGCCCGCCGACAAGAGAGCACCCGCGCTCCGCGGGCTACCGCGACTTCGGAGACTTCCGCCGATGACCGAGCTGCAGAGAACCGACCTCTTCCCGACCCCCATCTGGGAGTTCGACATCGACAACGTCGAGGAGTTCAACGCCGAGATCATGAACGACCTCGACCGTCTGCGTCGGGAAGACGAAGGCGTTCGCTACGACTCGAACTGGAAGAGCCAGGCGAACGACGAAGAGGTCACGCTCGACTCCTGGCACAGCTCGCAGATCGTCTCCAACGACGAGATCTTCGTGTCGTTTCAGGAGAAGCTGCTCGAGGTCTCCGCCAAAATCTTCGCCGATCTCAACGTCTCACCGCTCAACCCGCCGCGCATCTCCTGCTTCTGGGCGAACCTCAACGGCAAGCACGCGCTGAACACGCCCCACATTCACGGCCACGGTTTCATCAGCGGCACCTACTACGTGCGCACGACGAACAAGACCGGCGACATCGTCTTCTATGACCCGCGCATCGAAGCGCACATGAACCAGCCGCTCTACCAGGAGGGCCTGCGTCCGCCGCGCAGCGTCAGCGTCACGCCGCAGGACGGCCGTTTCGTCCTCTTCCCAAGCTGGCTTCTGCACATGGTGAAGCCCAACCTCGACGACATGACCCGCATCGGCATCTCGTTCGACGTCGAGTACGGGCACAGCGTCTTCGACGCCGCTGCCGACTCGCCCGACCGCCAGGTCGCCGACGTCGTGCGTCAGATGCTCGACTCCCTCGTCGCCCAGGACGTAGGCAAGGCGATGACCTACTTCGCCGACGACGCGCGTAGCGCCCGCGGCGGCAAGGCCGAGCTCGAGAAGTTCCTGGCCTCGATGCAGCAGGCCGGCCAACTGAACGGCGCGACCGCGAGCTTCGATGGAGTGCGCGTCGACGTGCAGGGGAGCCAGGGCGTGGTCACCGGCGCGTCGCTGCGCGGGGCCTTCGGTGCGCTGCCACTGGCGTTTCGATTGGAGCAGCGGACGGGGAGCTGGGTGATCGTAGAGCAGAGGTAAGAGTGGAGCCAGAGCTCCATCCAGTCGAACGAGACCTCCACACGCCATGGCAACACCCAGGATCGAGACTTCGTCCAAGAGACCCCAGAAACCCCATGAACACTAAGCTTTGGGCCGATTTTGCAAAGTTGGCACGGCCTTCGCTCTAAGGATTCCCAACGCGGCACGGAACACACCGAGTCGCCCACACTCAGAAACACAACACGGCCCTCGGGCCACCAAGAAAGAGGACAGAAACATGAGCGAGCAGATCACCCGCGGCGAGATCGAGGACATCATCCGCAACTTCGCAGCCGAGAGCCCCGAGTACCGTCAGGCACTCATCGACAACCCCGCCGAG
>JBCCLJ010000178.1:0-14865 GCA_039026915.1 Acidobacteriota bacterium | reverse complement strand
GACGGCCGGGAAGTCTGGCGCCAAACCGCTCCGAGAACTCGTCAGGAGAAGCTCGACTCGCGCAACCACCCCGCAGCGAGCAGCCCCGTGACCGACGGCAAGACGGTGGTCGTCTTCTTCGGAGACTACGGGCTGCTCGCTGCGGGGTGGTTGCGCGAGTCGAGCTTCTCCTGGCGAGTTCTCGGAGCGGTCTGGCGCCAGACTTCCCGGCCGTCCTGACGGTCGCGAGCGAGGGTGATCAGGTCCTCGCCGTCGAGCGCCGTGAGGACGAGCATCTTGTCGCTGCTGGCCGGCGAAGACGAACCCGCCGGCACGGAGACCTTCCAGCGGAGGGTCGACGCGTCGAAGCGGTCCGGCAGCGAATCCCCTTCGGCGATGCCGGAGCCGTTCGGTCCGCGAAACTGCTGCCAGTCCGAAGCCGAGACGCCGCTGCCGGCGAGCCAGAGCATCGCCGCGAGAAGTACCCGGGCGGAAGAGGTGCAAGAGAGATGGGACGAGAGGAGCCTGAGTTTGCGCATCGCCGGAGTCTACTGGGCCGAGCTCCGATCACCGGAGCGTCGGGGCCGAATGCGCCGGGGGAAGCGTGCTGACCGACGTCCGCTGGGGGAGGCGGTGGAGGCCGGAGTCCAAAGGCAAGGCGACTGTCGGGTCCGTCGTCGTGAGAGACTCGGGTCGACGACGCCAACTCCAAGGAGCTCCCAGATGAACGCAGCATCCTTCAAGCCCCGCCTCTCCGTCGCACTCCTCGCAACGGCCCTCTCTTTCCCGCTCCCCGTGATGGCCGAGACCAACGGCCTTTCGGCGGACGAAGCCGCAGACGGTTGGCAGCTGCTCTTCGATGGCAACTCTCTCGAACACTGGCGCGGCTTCAAGATGGAGGAGCTGCCGGCGGGCTGGAAGGTCGAGGACGGAACGATCGTCTTCGCTCCGCCGGAGTCGGGTACCCGCGGAGACATCGTCACCAAGGAGCAGTTCGAGAACTTCGAGCTCGTCGTCGAATGGGCCGTTACACCGGCTGGCAACAGCGGCATCTTCTTTCGCGTCTCTGAGGACGCCTCGCGCACTTACAGCACGGGACCGGAGTTCCAGATTCTCGACAACGGCGGTCATCGCGACGGCCAGCGGGCCGAGACCTCGGCCGCTGCGAACTATGCTCTCCACGCGGCGACGTCCGACGTGACGCGGCCGGTCGGCGAGTTCAACGAGGCCCGACTGCGCGTCGACGGCGACCAGGTCACGCACTGGTTGAACGGGGAGAAGGTCGTCGAGTACCGACTCTGGACCGACGAGTGGAAGGCCATGGTGGCGGCCAGCAAGTTCGCCTCGATGCCGGGATACGGACTCAACAAGAGAGGCCACATCGCTCTGCAGGACCACGGCGATCTCGTGCGCTTTCGCAACGTCAAGGTGCGTCGCTTGCCCTAGGGCCTGATGACCGCAGCGGTCTGACTCGTTCCTCGAGCGCTCTGGATCAGAGTTCCAGAGCCAGCTCGGTGTGGGTGCTCATTCCGCGGTTGCCGCTACAGATCATCGTCGAGGCGGGCTCGTCTCCAGGCCGAAACCATCGGTCCTTGCCGCCGACGACGAGCTCCAGCTCCTCGTCGCTCAGCTCGTGAGGGCTGTCGTTCGTTGTTTCTGTCGTTGCGTGCATGTCGATCTCCTCAGTGGATGGGCCGTTGTGGCCTCGTTCACAAGAGAGAGCGACGCAAGGAGCAACTTACCCTCTAGAATCGAAAGGACTGTCGCAGAAGACGTCGTATTTCTCGTTTAAATTGTTTCCGACTGCGAAGAATGCACGCAACAGAGGCAAAAAGGGGTGCGAGTGCCGGGGCTGACGGAGTTTCGGCCCTCCGCCCTCGGCTGCATTCTCGCGTCGTCAGCATCGCTGCCCTGGCCCTGGGTCTGCTGAACCTCGTCATCGGCGTCGGGCATCTGTTCTTCCTCGAGGGACCGGGCCGTGTCGCTCTCGCCAGCCTGGCTCTCAGCATCGGCGTGGTGCTCGTCCTTTCTTCGCTGGCGTTGCGCCTGCGTCCCGTGCGCAGCGAGCTCGGCAGCCACCTCGCCGGGCTCCTGTCGTTGCTCGCTCTCGTTCAGGCAGCCGTCTTGATGCTCTACCGCGGCACGCCGCTCGAGTCGACGACGCTGATGACGCTGATCGTCGGGGTCGGATGCGTCCTGGTCGACGTGCGTTGGCTTTCCTTCATTCTGGCCGCGAGCTGGGCGACCTGGCTGGCAGTGGCTCAGCGAGCCCGCTGGGAGGGTGAGTGGGTGCACTTCGGCTTTGCCATGCTCTCCGTCACCGCGATCTCGCTCGTCGTGTTTCGTGTCCGCGTCTTGAGCGCGCGCCGCATCGACCAGCTGCGCCGCCTGGCCGAGGAACGAGCGGCCGCACTCGAAGTGGAGGTGCGGGATCGCACCGACGAGCTGGAACGGGCCAACGAGAAGCTCCGCCAGCAGGTGGACTCCCGGATCGAGGTCGACGAGATGAACCGGCGGTTGAGGCAGTCGTTGGACCGAGCTGGCGAGGGCCTTGTGCTGCTGGACCGCTACGGACGAATCCTCTACGGAAACTCGGCCCTCTTCGAGATGATGGACCGACGACCCGAGGAGGTCGATGTGATCTCCGACCTGTCCGAGGGATTCGGAGACGATCGACTCCTTCAGGAGATCGCCGAAGGCTTCGAGCAGGGCATGACCTGGAAGGGGCGCTACGCGACGACCCATCGTTCGGGGGAGACCTTCCATCGCGATGCGACTGTGACTCCGGTGCTCGACGCTGACGGTCGCTTGAAGAACGTGATCGGGGTGATCCGGGACGTGAGCAAGGAGGTCGAGCTCGAGGACCGTTTGCTTCAAGGTCAGAAGCTCGACTCGATCGGCCGGCTCGCTGGCGGCGTCGCACACGACTTCAACAATCTGCTCACCGTGATCCTCGGTTACAGCCAGGCACTGATCTCGGATCTCGACGAGGACACGCTGGGTCACCGGGATGCCATGGGAATCGAGCAGGCGGCTCTCAGTGCCGCTCAACTCACCCGCCAGCTCCTGGCCTTCGGCCGTCGCCAGGTCATGGCTCCCAAGGTCGTGGACCTCAACGGCGAGATTCAGAGCACTTCGAAGATGTTGCGCCGCCTGATCGGTGAGCACATCGAGCTCCGCTGCGAGTTGGAAGAAGGACTCTGGCCCGTGCGTGTCGACCCGGGTCAGATGGAGCAGGTTCTGACCAATCTCGTCGCCAACGCGCGCGACGCCATGCCGAGCGGAGGCGTTCTCACGGTCAGAACGACCAACGCGACCGAGGCCGTCGAAGAAGGGGCACCGCGCCGGGTCGTGCGTTTGACCGTGAGCGACGAAGGCGAAGGCATGTCTGCCGAGATTCGCGACAAGCTCTTCGAGCCCTTCTTCACCACGAAAGGTGTCGGGGAAGGCACCGGCTTGGGCCTCGCTCAGGTGTACGGCATCGTGCAGCAGAGCGCCGGCGAGGTCGACGTCGAGAGCTCGGTCGGGCACGGGACGACCGTGGTCGTTCGTCTCCCCGCCGTCGACCGCGAGGAGAGTCCCGCTCGTCGCTCGAACGACGCCGAGGAGTCGGCGCAGGACCCGAGCGCTACGGTGCTCGTCGTCGAGGACGAAGAAGAGGTCCGCCGACTGATCTGCCGAACCCTGCGCAGCCGCGGCTACGAGGTCCTCGAGGCGAACGATGGCGTCGACGGCCTCGAGATCGCGCGAAGGCGAGACTTCGACATCGACCTCGTTCTGGCCGACGTCGTCATGCCGAGACTCGGCGGCCCCGGGATGGTCCGCGCCTTCGAGGAGCACTGCGACGCTCCCGTGATCTTCATGTCCGGCTACGCACACGAGCGGCGAGCGCTGGATCCTCGATCCTCGTCGAGTCCTCTTCTCGAAAAGCCGTTCGAGTCCTCCGAGCTGCTCGCAGCCGTTCGACGTGCACTGGGAGGCGAGAGGCTCGCGCAGGCGAGTGGCGGCGTCTCGCTGCATTGAACCGGCGACGGCCTGGCTCCACTACAATCGACCGAGTGGAAGTACGAGCGAAATGACGCCAAAGATCGTCGTCGTCGGCAGTTTCAACGCCGATCTCATGGCCTACACCGAGCGCCTGCCGCGTCCCGGAGAGACGGTCGCCGGGCATCGCTTCGCGCTCGGTGCCGGAGGCAAGGGGACGAACCAGGCGGTCGCTGCTGCTCGCCTCGGCGCCGAGGTTTCGTTCGTCGGCCGCATCGGCCAGGACGTCTTCGCACAGTCGGCGCTGGACCTCTGGCGGCGCGAAGGCATCGACGCGACCTACGTTGTGCAGGATGCCGACGTCTCGACGGGCGTGGCCCCCGTTCTGGTCGACGATGCGGGTGAGAACAGTATCGTCGTCGTCCTCGGTGCGAACCTCGCCCTGAGCCGGTCCGACGTCGAAGAGGCGAGCGACTTGATCGCCGGCGCCGATGCCCTCCTGACTCAGCTCGAAGTCGCCGACGAGGCGACGACGGCCGCCCTCGAGCTGGCGCGGCGCTCCGGTACGACGAGCATCCTGAATCCCGCTCCCGCGACCGCCGTAGCGCGCGAGACCTTGGAGCTCGCCGACTGGCTGACGCCGAATGAGACCGAGCTCGAAACGCTCTCTGGCGCGCACGGCGTCTCACCGCCGCTGCGCTCCGGCCAGCGCCTCGCCATCACTCTCGGCGCCTCGGGAGCGGTGTACGTCGGCGAAGGTGCGCGCGTCGACGTGCCGGCGCCCCGCGTCGCGGCCGTCGACACGACGGGGGCGGGCGATGCCTTCAACGGCGCCCTCGCGGTCGCTCTGGCGGAAGGCGCCGAACCGGTCGAGGCGATTCGCTTCGCGAACGCTGCGGCGGCTCTCAGCGTCACGCGTCACGGCACCTCGGCGAGCATGGCGACCCGGGTCGAGGTCGACGAAGCGCTGCGCGTCTGAGGTCCGAATCAGCCGCCGGCCGTCGGCGCGATCGCCTCGTCCTCGCCGTCCTCTTCGGCTTCTCCCGGAGCGGCCTCCCACTCGTATTCTCGATCGAGGGCGTGGCGCTCGAACCAGTCGAGCTCGACGTTGATCTTGAACAGCTCGTGGCGCAGCTCACGCCAGCCGTGGCCTTCGCGAGGCGCCATGTAGAGATGCGTCTCGACACCGTTCGTGCGGAGCGCACGGAAGAGCTCGATCGACTGGGCTGCGGGAACGCGGAGGTCGTTCTGACCGACGAGCACGAGCGTCGGAGTCTTGACCTTCCAGATGTCCTTGAGAGGAGAGTGCTCCCAATACGTGGCAATCGGGGCGTCCTCTTCCCAGGGCGTACCGCCGAACCAGGGCGTACGGTAGATCCGCACGTCGCTCTGCCCGTACATGGAGATCCAGTTGACGGCGCCCGCTCCGGAGGAGGCGGCCTTGAAGCGATCGGTGTGGGTGATGATCTTGTTGGTCATGTGCCCGCCGGCGCTCCAGCCCATCTTGATCATGCGGTCGGGGTCGGCGAGTCCGCGCTCGATCAGAGCGTCGACGCCGGTCATGACGTCGAGATGTGACTGGCGATAGTAGTGACCGACCATGTCGCGCAGAAAGTCATCGCCGTAACCCGTGCTGCCTCGGTAGTTCGGTTTGAAGACGAGCCAGCCGCGCGCGGCGAGGAGCTGCGGGTAGCTGTTCCAGCGCCCGAAGCCGAACTTGTCGGACGCGGCCGGTCCGCCGTGAGTCTGCACGGCGAGCGGATAGCGCTGGCCTTGTTCGAAGTCGAGCGGGTAGGTCAGCAGACCTTCGACAGTGACGCCGTCCTCTCCCTTCCAGCTGACGAGCTCCTGGCGAGGAATGCGGAAGTCCTCCAGCAAGCTCGCGAAGGGGTCGCCGGCGAGGCGGATGCCATCGCTGCCGACGAGGTGGATCTCGCCGGGGCTGTTCGGCGTGCTGAGCACGATGACGTGCTGCTCGCGCTCGGGGCGGTAGTGCCAGCCGCGCACCTGATGGTCGCCGCTGGTGATCTCGGCGAGCTCCTCGGTCCTTGGATCGAGCCGGAAGATCTGAGAGCGTGCACCGGTGTTGGCCTGAACGAAAAGCGACTTGCCGTCGGACGACCACTCGGCTCTCTGGAAGTCGTGCGGTGACTCTTCGGCGAGCAGGCGCACCGTGCCGCCTGCGCTCGGCATCAGAAAGACGTTGCCGTTGTAGTAACCCTCCCACTCGAGATTGGCGCCGGCGCCGAAAAGCACGGTCTCGCCGTTGGGCGACAGGCGCGCTCCGCGCTCGTTGACGCCGTTCTTGGTGAGCGGCGCCGAGAGCTCGCCGCCCGATAGCAGACGGATCTCGGACTCGTCCGAGTCGTCGAAGAGAGGGGTCGGAGCGACGTGTAGCGCGAAGCGGCCGTCCCTGCCCAGGCTGTAGGACGAAACGGAGTAGTCGCCTTCGGTCATGCGGGTCGTCTCGCCGGACGAAGCGTCGACCGTCCAGAGATGCCGCTGCTGGTAGTTCTCGTCGTAGGCGAAGACGTCGTCCTTGCGCTTGTCACGAGCCTTCTGTTCCTTCGTCTTGTCGTCCGACGCAAGGAAGTAGAGGGCCTTGCCGTCCTCGGCCCACTGCACCGAGCCGACGCTCGTCGGGTGCTCGGTGAGGCGGCGCGCTTCGCCGCCCGCCGTCGGCAGCAGATAGATCTGGGCGCTCTCGTCGTCGCCTCGCTCGGCGACGAAGGCAAGCCGCTGCCCGTCCGGGGACCAACGTGGCGAACGCTCTCCCTTCTCTCCGAACGTCAGCTGGTGGCTTTCGCCGCTGCCGACGTCGAGCTTCCAGACATGGGAGATGCGCTTGTTCTCGTCCCAGTTCGCCTCGGCCAGGGTGTAAGCGATCTGCGAACCGTCGGGCGAGAGGCGGGGGTCACTGAGGCTCGGCACTTCGATCAGGTCGACCCCGGTCATCGGTCGCGGCTCTTGAGCCCATGCGGCGAAAGGTGCCGAGAGGATCGAGAGTGCACTGAAGAGCAGGGCGAGGGACGAGGTTTGCGCGTGATTCGGGGTCACGTTGATCTCCGTTCGGATGGAGGGATTCGGCACGAGCCCGTCTGCGCTCGGGGCTTCGTCAGAGGCCTTGGTTTTCGGAAGGGTAGCAGTCGGCCGATTCGCTGCCGGCGGACGGACCGGATGTACGATGCACCCGTGCGACGCGCTCCGAGATCCCGGGCCCTGATCGGTTGGCTGCTGGTCGCCTGGTTCGACCCCGGTTCGCTGTGGAGCGAGTCGTTCCGCATCGAGCCGATCCCGCATCAGATGCTCTTCGACCGCCGTGAGATCGTCGTGGAAGCCGGCTCCGAAGTCGAGCTCTTGTTCGTCAACACGGACGTGATGCCTCACAACCTCGCCGTCCTGAGCCCGGGCTCGCTGCAGATCGTCGGGCCGCGACAAGACGTGCTCGAGGCCGAGGGGGGCTCGAGGGACGCTCTGCATGGAGCGCTCGAAAGTGCGGAGGAGGTGCTTGCGGTCACCCGAGAGCTGGCTCCGGGAGAGACCGCGACGCTACGGTTCTCCGCACCAGATCTGGAGGGGAGCTTCTCTTTCGCCTGCATCGTCCGGGGTCACTGGGCGACGATGAACGGCACGCTGCGCGTCGTTGCGGCGCTCAGCGCCGAGGACCGCGAGCTGAACGCGTCTCCGCCGCTGCGTACCGTCGATCCGCCGATGCGCTCCTTCGTGAGGGAGTGGACGGCTGCCGAGCTCGAGCCCGTCCTCGCACCGCTCGATCGGGGTCAGCCGCCCTCGTCGGCCGAGTGGGTCGTCGGTCGCGGCCTCTATCGCGATCTCGGCTGTGAGAAGTGTCACGACCGTTTCGGGGCCGGAGACGAGCTGCTCGGGCCGAGCTTCGGCGATCTCTGGCGGCGGCACTCCGTTGCTGAGGCTCTGGGCCACGTTCTCGACCCCTCCTCCTACGTCGCCGATCGCTATCGGACGACGCTGATCGAAACGCTCGACGGCCGCTTCTATTCGGGAGTCGTCGTCTCGAGCGACGCAGAAGCGGTACGCCTGCGCGCGAACCCGCTCGATCCGGAAGAGATCCTGACCCTCTCGCGCGAGGAGATCGAGGTGGAGGAGCCGTCTCCTCTCTCTCCGATGCCGGGCGACCTGCTGTCGACGCTCTCCGCCGAGGAAGTGCTGGCGCTCTTCGGCTACCTGCTCTTCGAGGAGTGAGCGACGTCTGCGCCGGACGCCCCCTCTTCAGTGCACGCGGTTGCCGGAGACGTGACCGAAGAGAACGGCGGCGACGAAGTACTTGATGCGCTCCTGATCTCGTGCGGTCATGTGGGTGAACCGGACGCCGACGCCAACCATGGGCTCCGCCCAGACGACCTGGCCACGACCCCTGACCGGGGCGTCGTCCTCGGTCTCCGTGAACTGAAACGAGAAGTCGATGCTCTGACCGACGGTCAGCGGGTGGTGAGTGTCGACGAACATCCCAGTGGCGCTGAGATCGTCGATCCGTGCAGCCGTCGGCGTGGTGCCCGAGCTGTACGAGATCTCGAGGGTCTTCGCGACCCGCGGCGCGCGCCGCTGGTCGGTCGTCGGTGTCTCCTGCAGGCCCATTGCGCTCTCCTCGGCTGGCGGGCGGAATCGCCCCCTGTCCCTTGCTACGGAAAGCGGCTCGAAAGTGCGCCGTTCGGGGTGACGGAAGTCGTCACGCCGTACTGGCTGCCAGGGCTTCACCGAAGTCCGCCGTCAGATCCTCCGGATGCTCGAGGCCGACGGAGACCCGCAGGAGTCCCTCCGGGGCCTGCGTTCCCTCGCCTTCGATCGAAGCGCGATGCTCGATCAGCGTTTCGGGACCGCCGAGGCTGGTCGCCGGCCGGGCGATGCTGAGGCTGTTGACGAGATCGAAGGCTCGCTCGCGACCGCCGTGTACGACGAACGAAAGCATGCCGCCGAAGTCGCTCATCTGACGCTTCGCCACCTCGTGGCCCGGGTCGCTCGCCAGTCCCGGGAAGTGCACTCGCTCGACGCCATCCTGTGTTTCGAGGAACTCGGCCAGCCGCTGCGCGTTTTCGCAGTGCGTCTTCATGCGACAGGCCAGCGTGTACAGACCGCGACGGATGAGCCAGCAGTCGAAAGGGGCGGGGGTGAGGCCCGCCTCGGTCTGCGCCTCCCGCACGCGCTCGGCGGTCTCGCTCCGTTCGCGAAAGAGCACGGCGCCGCCCATCGCGTCGCTGTGGCCGGCGATGTACTTGGTCGTCGAGTGCACGACGATGTCGGCTCCGAGCTCGAGCGGTCGCTGCAGCACCGGCGTCGCCCACGTGTTGTCACAGGCGACGAGCGTACCGTGACGCTGCGCCGCGGCGATCGCGTGGCCGAGATCGGTGATCGTGATGCACGGGTTACTCGGCGTCTCGAGCCAGATCAGCCGCGTCCTCCTCTCCAGCGCGCGCTCGATCACGGTCGGCGACGACATGTCGATGCTCTCGACCTCGAGGCCCCACCGCTCGAAATGAGTGTGCAGGAGATTCTTGGTGCCGTAGTAGGTGTCGAGCGGAACGAGCACGCGATCCCCGGGATCGAGGGCTGAGAAGACTGCGTGCGTTGCTGCCATGCCAGAAGGCGTCGCTACGGCGACCTCCGCGATCTCGAGCTCACTCAGGCACGTCTCGAGCTCCTCTCGACCCGGGTTGCCGCTGCGGATGTAGTCGAAACCCGAAGGATACGAGCCGTCGGGTGCACGCACGAAGGTGGTCGACAGGTGAATGGGCGGCATGACGTCGCCGGTTTCCGGTCGCTTCGCAGCGCTGTGGATGGCAATCGTCTCGGGGTGGAGTCTTCGCTTCGGTTCGCTCATGGCTGCTCCGGCGTTTCGGGCGTCGAGTCCGAGGGATTCACGGGGCGCCTTCTCGGGATCTGAGTGATCTCAGGATCTTGGGCGAGAATAGCTCGATGCCGCCCGAAGTGACGATCTACACCGGCTACCGATTCCTGCCGCTCCACGATCCGGAGTCCCTGCGCCGGCCGGCCGAGGACCTCTGTCGCGGGGCAGGACTCCGGGGCACGATCCTGTTGGCCGAGGAGGGCGTGAATCTGACGCTGGCGGGCGACTCCGCCCGGCTCTCGGGTGCCTGGACGGCTCTCGAGAGGCTGATCGGTACCGAAGTGGTGCCCAAGATCAGCCAAAGCGCAGCGGCTCCGTTCGGCAGGCTTCAGGTGAAGGTGCGACGCGAGATCGTCACCTTCGGACAGGCTCAGGCGGACCCGCTCCGACGCGTCGGAGAGTACGTGAGCCCACGCCAGTGGGACGCCCTCGTGGCCGATCCCGAGGTGCTGGTGATCGACACCCGCAACGACTACGAGGTCGCAGCAGGACGCTTCGAGGGCGCGGTCGACCCAAAGACGGCGGACTTCACCGAGTTCGCGGACTACGTCGACGACGAGATGGTCGACTGGAAGCAGCGTCCGATCGCCATGTACTGCACCGGCGGCATCCGCTGCGAGAAGGCGACTTCGTTCCTGCTCTCACGGGGCTTCGAGACCGTGTACCACCTCGAAGGGGGCATCCTGAGCTACCTCGAGCAGACGGTACCCGAAGAGAGTCGCTTCGAGGGAGAGTGCTTCGTCTTCGACGACCGCATCACGGTCGATGCGCAGCTCGCGCCGGGGCGAGGCCTCCGCTGCCGCACGTGCGGTTGGCCTCTCGAGGCGGAAGACCTCGAGCTGCCGTCTTACGAGGAGGGCGTCTCTTGCCTGCACTGTCACGGTCGGCGCTCGGCGGACGAGATCGAACGAGCGCGTGAGCGGCAGCGCCAGCTCGAGCTGCGGGCGGAGCGTGCCGCTCGGACGCGGGCGAGCGGGTCGGCCTGACGACGCCGTGGGCCGCAGGTGCCCTGCGGGCTCGCGGCCTCAGCGGTTCTTGAAGTCGATCGGTTCTTTCGACAGGAACTTGGTCATCGCTTCGCGGCTGTCCTCGGTCATCGACGACAGGATCTGCGTGCGATTCTCGAGGTCGATCCCGGCCTGCAGGCTCGGCGTCTCGAGGTTCGACCACATGACCTCCTTGGTCATCCAGACGCCGAAGGGCGAGTTCGCCTGCACTTCACGAGCGACAGCGAGAGCGGCCTCGACAACGTCGTCCTCGATGCGCGAGACGAGGCCGATGCGGTCGGCTTCCGCGGCGTCGATGACGCGTCCGGTGAGCAGCAGCTCGTGGGACCGAGAGGCACCGATCAGGCGGGGAAGCAGCCAGCTGACGCCGATGTCGCAGCCGGAGAGCCCGAGACGAACGAACGCCGTGCCGAACTTGGCCTCGGGTGAGCAGAGGCGAACGTCAGAAGCGAGCGCAATGGCGAGACCGCCGCCGGCAGCAGCGCCGTTGATCGCCGCGATGACCGGCTGACGCAGGTCGCGCATGCGCGGCACCAGCGCTGCGATGTACTGCTGCGTCGCCATACCGCTCTGCGGCCGTCCCTGCTCTTCGGTGCCCGGCACCTTGCCGAAGCCGGTGAGATCGAGGCCGGCGCAGAAGCCGCGTCCCGCACCGGTGAGGACGACGGCTCGGCAGTCGTGGTCGGCGTCGATCTGCTCCAGCGCCTCGTGCAGCTCGGTGACGAGCTCGTAGGTGAGCGCGTTCAGTTTGCTGGGGCGGTTGAGCGTGATCCGGGTGATGCCCGGTTCGGGCTGGTCGAGGATGATGGAGCGGTCGGAGTCGGTCATGACGTCTTCCTCAAGCTTCGAGAAGTTCGAGGGCCAGCTCGGCGCGCGTCTCGACGCTCTTCTTCATGCCCTCGGTGTCGCCCTCGCCACCCATGACGCCTTTGAGATAGCGCGCCAGCACGCCCTCGCCGATCGCGGCGAGGCGCCAGGCCTGGAAAGCGCGGTAGTACGGCACGAGGGACGTGTCGCGACCGGTGAGCTCGGCGTAGCGTTCCATCATGCGCTCGCGCGACGGGAAGCCGCCGGCGCTCGTTGGGCTACCGGTGAGCTGCACGCCCTCGGAACCCGGGGGAGCCCAGTCGTTCATCAGGTAGCCGACGTCGGCCATCGGATCGCCGAGCGTGCAGAGCTCCCAGTCGAGCACGGCGGCGACGCCCGCGTCGTCCGGGGTGACGAGCATGTTGCCGAGTCGGTAGTCGCCGTGCACGACGGCCGAGCCGATCTGCTCCGGCACGCGCTCTTCCAGCAGGCGATGCACATTCTCCATCGCCGGCAGCTCACGCGTCTTGGACTTCTCCCACTGGATGCTCCAGCGCTTCAGCTGACGCTCGATGTAGCCGTCCTTGCGGCCGAGCTTGCCGAGGCCGACGTCGTCGGGGTCGATGGAGTGCAGCGTTGCGAGCACCTCGATGACGCGCTCGCCCAAGGCCTCGCGCTGACCCTCCGGAACGCTGTCTTGCACCGTCTGAGCGGTCGCCAGCACGACGCCCTCGACGTAGTCCATGAGGTAGAACGGCGCGTCGTTGACCGACTCGTCGTCGCAGTGGGCCAGCGTGCGTGGCACCGGCATGTCCGTCGGCACCAAGGCCGAGATGATGCGGTGCTCTCTGCCCATGTCGTGAGCCGTGGCCAGGACCGCTCCGAGGGGCGGACGGCGCAGAACGATGCGTCGTCCCGCCGCGTCGTCGACGCTGTACGTGAGATTGGAGTGGCCGCCGGTGATCAGCGCGAAGGTGAAGGGTGCTTCGAGCCCCTCCACGTGGTCGAGGATCCACTGGGTGACGGCGTCGGCGTGGATGCCGCGGGGGACTTCGGAGGTGTTGTCGCTCAAGGGCCGCTCCTTCGCTCTGCTGTGGGCACGGTGCGAGGCGCAGTCTTTCACAGCGACGGGGCCTGTGACGGGCGGCAGGGGCCTCGAGTCGCATGTCATGCTCGGCACCATGACGGACAGCGATTCCACCTCCTTCGAGCGCGCGGCGGACGCTGCGGCCCGCCTGTGCCAGGCCTACTTCACCGGCCTGATCCTCACCCTCGTTTCGCAGCGCAGCACCGCCGTTGCGGCGGAGTTCGTCGAGGCCTTCTTTCGGCGTAAGCAGCGGGAGCAGTTCCTTCCCGGCCTGGAGAAGCTCGGTCTGACCGGTCTGCCCGACGCGGTCGCGTGCGCTCACTACCACTACCTCTCGAATCATCTCGGTGGCGTCGGCGTCGAGTTCATGCCCGAGAGCGACACCAAGGCGTGGATTCGCTACCCGCCGCCGCGTTGGGCGTGGACGGGCACGGCGATCTGCGGCATTCCGACCGAGGTTTCGCGCGGCATGCTGCGCGGCTGGCACGCGCGCAACGGCATCAGCCTCGGGAATCCGCGTCTCGGCTTCGTCTGCACCAAGCAGACCGTGGACGGCGTACCCGGTCTCGAGGGCTACTACATCGATCACGGCGTCGAGCTCGAGCCACAGGACCGACTGCAGTTCGCTCCACACGAGGAAGCGCCGCCCTTCGACCCGGCGCAGGCGCCGCAGGTGCCGACCGGTGACTGGCCCGCCGTGCGTCTGGCCAAGGCGCACCGGAACTACGGCATGGACTACGTCAAGACCGCGCTCCAGGTGCTCGCCGAGCAGCGCGGCGACGACGAGGCGCGTTTTCTCGGAGGTCGGACGGGCCGTCTGATCGGCATGCAGCTGGTCGAAGAGATGCGCGGTCCGCTCGGTATCGAGGCCTGCGACGTCGGCGCTGCCGCCGGGCTCCTGGCGGCGCTCTGCGAGGCGATGGGCGATGAAGCCGAGGTGCGCGCCGTGGACGGCGGCGTCACCGTGGAGACCGCGGGATGGCGCCTGACGCGGGGCGTCGCTCTGGCACCCGGCGCGGTGGCCGCCTGGAACGAAGTCTGGGTCGGCTTGGCGCTCGCGACGAATCGGTTCCTGGAGCTCGAAGTGGAGCGGTGGCCGGCGGAGAGTGGGGGATGGAGTTGGCGGTTGTCGGATCGGTCCGCGGAGACGCGCTAGACAAAGGACGGCGAGGGTTGGCTCCGGGCCGCACTCCTTCACTGCGCTCTGGGATGATGTGGGACTGGCTGCGCTTGGCGATGGCGCTGGGAATGGCTGCGTTTCAGGAAGGGCGCAGTGGAGCGCTGCGCCCTGGCCTCCCAGATCGTTCGTGGAACTCAACGAGCTTCGGCGGGTTGGTCAGCCGAGTTTCTCCGAGCGGCGCCGTCGCTCCGGTCCCGTCAGTCTCTGTTCAGCCTCGCGATCAAGCTCGACGTATCCCACCGCTCTCCGCCCATCGCCTCCACCTCGGCGTAGAACTGGTCGACCAGCGCGGCGACGGGCAGGCTCGCACCCGCCTGGCGTCCCGCCGACAGCGCAATACCCAGGTCCTTGCGCATCCACTCGACGGCGAAGCCGTGGTCGAAGTCGCCGGCTTCCATCGTCTGCCAGCGGTTGTCCATCTGCCACGACTGCGCGGCGCCGCCCGAAATGGCGGAGATCACCTTGCCGACGTCGAGGCCGCTCTTCTGGGCGAAGTGAATTCCTTCGGAGAGGCCCTGGACGAGTCCGGCGATGCACAGCTGGTTGACCATCTTGCACATCTGGCCGCTGCCCGTCGGCCCGATGAGGTTGATCGATTTGGCGTAGGCATCGATCACCGGCAGGGCGCGACCGAAGGTGTCTTCGTCGCCGCCGCACATGACGGTCAAGGCGCCGTTCTCGGCACCGGCCTGGCCGCCGGAGATCGGTGCGTCGAGAAAGTGCAGCCCGGCTGCTTCGCAGGCGGCGCCGACTTCGCGCGCGACGTCGGCGGACGCCGTCGTGTGGTCGACGAGCACAGCGTCGCTCTCCATCGCACCCACGCAGCCATCGGCGCCGAAAGCGACTTCGCGCACGTCGGGATCGTCGCCGACGCAGAGGAAGACGAAGTGGCGTCCGTCGGCTGCTGCGGCCGGCGTCGGGGCTGCGGTGCCACCGTACTCCT
>JBCCLJ010000177.1:0-14898 GCA_039026915.1 Acidobacteriota bacterium | reverse complement strand
TTGGTGGCCGTGAAGGCCGTGTGTATGTTTTCTGAGGGTTGGCGACTCGGTGTGTTCCGCGCCGCGTTGGGAACCCTTAGAGCGAAGGTCGTGCCAACTTTGCGAAATCGGCCGAAAGCCCCGTGTTCACAGGGGAAAGCGCGAGAGGGCCGCGATCGAGCGCCACGACGGGCTCGGGAGCCTTTGGAGGCTCCGCTCGCTTCGATGGAGCCATGGCTCCATGAGCCCCCTCCTTGGGTTAGGGTGCGCGAAAGCTGCAAAGGAGCCCACGTGACGCGACCCGACACCCTCGACCCCATGCTCTCCACACGTCTCGAGTGGCGTACCGAGGACCGATTCGAAGGCACGGTCGGCGGCGCGGCTGTGCGGCTCGACGGTGGCGACGGGGAAGACGCCTCTCCAATGCAGGTCGTGGCTGCGGGCCTCGCAGGCTGCATGGCCATCGACGTGCGCATGATCCTGAACCGCGGGCGGCAGCCGCTCGAGGCGCTGACGACGACTCTCGAGGCGCGACGGGCGGACGAGCCTCCTCGTCGCTTCGTCGAGTTCAAGCTGCACTTCATCGTCCGGGGCGACGTCGCTGCGCAAAAGCTCGAACGTGCGATCGAGCTTTCCGTCGAGAAGTACTGCTCCGTCTGGCACTCGCTCGACCACGGCGCCGAGCTCACGACGAGCTACGAGATCGCCACCGACTGACCGACAGAGGGGTGCGCGGCCCTGCAGGCCCGGTCAATCGCTTGCCGGAGTTGAGCGCCGCTGAAGGGCTTGATGACCCAGCCATCGAGTCCAGCCTGCTCACAGTCTTCGCGGCAACCCTGTTCCGGATCGGCGCTGAGAGCCACGATCGGCGTCCTGCGTCCGCGGTCCCGATCCCAGGCTCGGATCCTCGACGCCATCTCCAAGCCGCCTCGCCGCGTCAGATGCAGGTCGACGAGGACCAGGTCGTAGCGGTTGACCGCTGCGCAGTCGACCCCTTCGGGCCCGTTGCGCGCCACGGTGACCTGGAACCCCCAGCCCTCCAGGAACTGTTTGGCCACGAGTTGGTTCGCTCCGCTGTTTTCGACGAGGAGAACATCGAGGGCGCGGTCGACTTCCGTCCTCTCTCGAGTCACCCGCGCAGCGACCTCCCCGGGGAAGATCAGCTGGAAGACGCTGCCCTTTCCCTCGGTGCTCTGCGCCTCGAGGCGCCCGCCGAGGAGCGTGGCGAGCTGGCGCGAGATCGAGAGGCCGAGGCCCGTGCCGCCGTATTGACGGGTCGTCGAACCGTCCGCTTGAACGAAGGGTTTGAAGACCTTTTGGAGTTGTTCGGGACTCATGCCGATGCCGCTGTCGATGACCTCGATCGAGAACTCTTCGATCTCGTCGCTCAGCGGGCGTGATGTGAGCCTCACTCGCACGGAGCCTTCCGGAGTGAACTTGATCGCGTTGCTCACCAGATTGTTGAAGATCTGGCGGAGTCGATGCGCGTCGCTCGTGGCTTCCTCTGGTACCTCCGGCGCGATCTCGAGTCTCAGATCGAGGCCCTTGTTGATCGCGAGCTGCTGCAGCGGCTCGACCCAGGCAAGCAGTTCCGCGGCGACCGCAAAGGGCTGCGGGTCGACGGCGAGCTGTCCGGCCTCGATCTTCGAGAAGTCGAGGATGTCGTTGATGATGACCAGCAGGTTGTCGGCGCTCGATTTGACCGTCTCCAAGCACTCCTGCTGCTCTTCGTCGAGCTCGGTTTCGAGCAGCACATCGGTCATGCCGATGACGCCGTTCATTGGCGTTCGGATCTCATGGCTCATGTTGGCCAGGAACTCGGACTTCGCGACCGCCGCCGCCTCGGCCGCTTCTTTGGCCGCAATGAGACTCTTCTCCGTCTCCTTGCGCACCTCGATCTCCTCGCGCAGCTCCGCGGTCCGCTCGTCGACTCGCTGCTCCAGCTGACTGTTGGTTCGCTGGAGCTGGCTGTCGCGTTGTTCGATCTGATCGAGCATCTCGTTGAAGCTGCTCGACAGCTCGCCGATCTCGTCGCGGGATGAGGCCGAGACTCTCGCCGAATAGTCGCCGTCGTTGCCGACGCGCTGTGCGGCGGCGACGAGGTCGAAGAGCGGTTTGGCGATCACCGCGTGTAGACGACGACCCAGCCAGGTCGCGATCAGCGCCGCCAGGATCACGGTGACCACTGTGATCGCGACCATGGAGACGATCTCGCGGCGCAGCAGCATCGGATCCGAATAGAGGACGAGGGTGCCGAGGCGTTCGTCTCCGACGAGCACCGGGTACTCGTACCTCAGCTGCAGATCGAGAAATTCGGCGTGCACGCCCGTCAATGCCTCGGGGCGCTGGCCTTCGGGATAACTCGCGAAGACCGCTCCGTCGATGCCGAGCAGCAGCGCACGGTCGACCTCTTCGAAGGAAGAGAGAACCAGGAGGGCATCCTGCGCCGCGAGGACGTCGCCGAACGCCAGCCCTGCACTGGTCGCGCTGCCGACGAGCCTTGCGTTCGACTGGAAGCGCGTCGCCAGATCGCTCTTCGTTCCGCGGTACTCGAGCACTGCCGCGGCAAAGGTGATCGTGGTCAGAGCCGCGATGACCGTCGCCGCGTTGATGACCGCCAGCTTGTGGCGGAACGACGCGTCGCGCAGCCACCGCGTGACGCTGCCGCTAGTCGGTCGCTTCGCCACTGGGCCTCTTCAGAATGCGCAAGAACTCCGAGCGAAAGAACCGCCCCCAGACTTGCTTGGGCTTCGAAGGATCCTGGAGGAGCTTCTCGGACGCCACCCAGATGCGATACGGGTTCCCGCCGCGCGCTTGGGCCGTATCGGCCTTGATGTCGGCGTCGACGCCGTCTTTGAGGCCGATGACCATCATCTCCGTCACCTCTGGATGGCGAAGGATCAGCACCGACTTGGTCTCTTCGACGATGACGACATCGCTCTGGATGAACCTCTTGAGCATCTTCCACTGGCCCTGGGCCGGCACCGAGAGGATCGACAGAAGGAGGAAGAACAGGATCTTGTTTCGCATCAGCGCTCTCCTCTGGCGAACGGACGGCGCAGACGCACGGAGAACGTCAGGTCGTTGCCGCCGTTGCGGATGATGAAGTTGCGCTTCAGCTCGACCTCGAATCGGCCGAGTCGCGCCATTGTGGTGAGGCTGATGCCGGCGTTGTCGAGATCGGCGAAGTTGATTCGCTCGCCGGTCGCGTCGTCTCCGTTGAACGCATGAAAGCCGGTGAGGTAGACACCGAACTGCTTCCACCAGGCACCACCGCCGATGAGCCCCTGCACGCGACCGAAACTGTTGATCTGAGTGCCGATGTAGGCCGAGGGAAAGACGGAGTAGCCGCCGTAGTAGCCCTTGCCGACCGAGTCGAACAGAACCAGGTTGGCGCGCAGATCGGTGTCGGTGGCAAAGAGAGGCTGATAGACGTCGGTCGAGGTCAAACCGACTCGTGCGTTGAGCTCGAGCCTCGAGAAGTTGTTGAGGTGGAAGTCGTGAGACGCGGTCAGCATGAGCCCGTTCTCGGGATCCCCGCCGCCGAAGTCGCCGCCCCGCGTCGTGTATTGATAGAGCAGGCCGAGAGTCGACGGTCCGCGTCCGACGACGGCGTGCATGAAGCTGCGGTAGATCGTCGGCGTCTTCTCGTCGCCGTCGAGCTCGGCCTTCGAGATTCGCATGAGCGAGCTCTCGATCGTCAGATCGTCGAACAAGGAAGACTCTTGCTGTGCGACGGCCGTCGTCGACGAGAGGAGCAGGAGCAGAAGTAGGAGAGCCGCTACCAGCTGCTTGCGCAGCTGGCTCGGGCTCGAAGGGCATGACATCAGGCAAAGCCTCCAAGGGAAAGAACCGGAAACGCCCGGGCGCGAGAGATGCTGTCTCTGCCGGTCCAACCTCGGTATCGGCCGACGCCTTTCCCGGCCGTGGGCGAAGTCCTACACAGTGTCCCTGACGCCGACCCGACGGAGTGGTACCGTCGCCGCTCATGCGCGTCCTCCACTTCAGCGACATTCATCTCCCGACCGCGCTGCGAGGAGCGCCGGCTCGGAGCTTCTTCGGCAAGCGTGCCGTGGGCTGGCTCAACCTGCAGCTTCGTCGCAAGGGCGCCTTTCGCGATGGGTTCCCGAAGGTGGAGGCGCTGAGTTCACTGTGCTCGGATCAAGAGGTCGACCTCCTGATCATGAGTGGCGACTACTCGACTCTCGGCACCGAGGTCGAGCTGGCGGCAGCGCGGCAAGCCGTCGATCCGTTGATTGCCCAGGCGTTGAGCTACGTCACCGTTCCCGGCAATCATGACGTTTATCTGCCCGATGCCCTGCGAGACGGACGCTTCGAGCGCCACTTCGGTGATCTTCTCGGCTCCGACCTGCCGAACCGGTGCACCGACGGTCCTTGGCCCCTGGTGCGGCTCGTCGGCGACGAGGTCGCGGTCGTCGTGGTCAACAGCTCGCGGCCCAATCCTCAGGTCCTTCGCTCGAGCGGAAGGGTGCCCGCCGAGCAGCTTGCATCGCTGATGCAGATTCTGGACGAACCGCCGATCCGGACGCGCTTCGTGTTCATCGTGACTCACTACGCTCCCTGCCTTGCCGACGGTCGAGGCGACAAGCCGCACCACGGGCTGGAGAACGCTCACGAGCTCCTGGCGGCCGTGGCGGAGGTCGAGCGCGGGGCTCTGCTCTGCGGGCACATTCACCACGGCTACCGCGTCCAGGTTCCCGAGGTGCAGATTCCGATCTTCTGCGCGGGAAGCGCGACCTACGCCGGTCGTGAGAACGTCTGGCTCTTCGACATCGAGCCCGACGGCGCGCGTTGCGCGCAGGGCTCCTGGAGCGGGGAGGGGTGGCACCTCGGAGATTGGAGTCGCGTCTAGGGCTCGGGGTTTCGGGCGCGCAGAACCGGCGTGCTTCTTTCGAGCGGCCGAGACGACGGACTGCGGGTGTAGGATTCGTCCAAATCTAAAGAGCACTCCCCTGTGCCAAGACGGTGAATCGCGGCGCTCGTCTGCGCTGTCTCACTTCATCTGCCCAGCCCGCCGTCTTCTGGCGGCCCGGCTTCGAAATCCCGGAGGATCTCCATGTCTCGCATTCCGGCGTCGCCTCGCTTCGCACTCCTCGCGCTCCTTGCTTTCGCTCTCGTAGCCGCCCCCTCTCTCGGGCAGCTGACTCCCGACCACCGGTCGATCCACTCTGTCTCCGCCGAGGGCGATACGCTGGTTGCCCGGTTCGTCGAGAGCGGCTACGTCAAGGGAACGCTGGTCGTTTCCGGCGAAGGCGTCTTCATCTCGAGTGACTTCGATGCCAGCGAGACCGGCGCGGTCCGACTCGTCGACGCCGACGGCGCGCCGCTGGCTGATGGCAGCTACCGCTGGGAGCTGCGCCTCTTGGTGCCGTCTCCGACCGAAGCGGAGCCCGATCGGGTCGCCATGAAGACCTCCGCGGGCTCCCTGCGTCTGAACGGTGGTCTGCTGCAGCTGCCGCAGACCCGAATCGACGTCGCGGCAACCGAGAACCCCTCGGGGCTTCAGACGATCAGCTCGGCTGCCAACAGCGGCGGAGAGGACTTCATCGTCAATCTGACGGCGACCGCTGGCGCCGACGATGGCGGACTCTGCGTCGGTTTCGACTGCTCTTCTCCCACGGAGACGTTCCCCGACATCGCGTCGACCGACGATGAGTCGTGGATCGTCATGGAGGGCGAGCAGACCGGACTTCGCTTCGACGACACAGGAGGAGCTGGAGCCTCCACGGACTGGCAGATCCTCGCCAACGGCCCCGATGCCGCTGGCGCCGACGAGCTGACATTCGACGATCTGACCAACGCCGTCAGTCCGCTGACTCTCACGGCGAACGCAGGCGACAACTCGATCTTCGTCGGCCCCGAGAACACGACTCCGGCGGACCGCGGTGCGGCCCGAGTCGGCATCGGCACCTCGACTCCTGAGGACGACATCAACGTGACGATTCAGGGCGGGGCCTCCGACGCCTCCATGTCCCTGCGCAGCGGCGTGGCCGAATGGATCGTCTCCGCGGCTCCCACCTCCTTCGCGATCATCGACAACACGGGTGGCGCCGACGACATCCTCTTTGACCTCTCGTCGGACGCCGCGGGCGATTCGTTCGTCGTCGGGCCTGTCGACAGCGCCGGCCGGGCTCAGGTGGGCATTGGAACGGCGAATCCGCAGGGTGGCCTCCACATCTCGGGAACCGAGGCCCAAGACCTCTTCTCGGGCATGGGGCCTGACCTCATCAACGGTCCGGCCTTCAACTACGGCTATGCGGGCGCGAGCTTCGGCCGTTCGGCAGGCTTCTTCAACGTGCGCCCGGACGCTCTGGCCGTCGCCCCCAACCCCTCGCTTCGCTTCTTCACTGCGAACCAGGCGAGGATGATCATCGACAATCAAGGCTTCGTCGGACTTTCGGGTTCGGGCGGAAACTCTGCCTTCTTCGATCCTGTGCATCCGCTGCAGATGGCTTCCGGCGCGCACGTTACCGCCGGTGGCGTTTGGACGAACGCGTCGAGCCGAGCGCTCAAGAACAGCATCGAGTCCCTCTCGCCGCTCGTGGCCATGGTCGCGCTCGAACAGCTCGAGCCCGTTCGCTACCGCTACAACGCGGACTCAGAGGACGAGCATCTTGGCTTCGTGGCGGAGGACGTTCCTGCCCTCGTCGCGACGCCGGATCGCAAGGGCCTTGCTCCGATGGACGTCGTCTCACTGCTGACCAAGGTCGTTCAGGTTCAGCAGGACCAACTCGAGTCGCAGACCGAGACGATCGAGGCTCTGCTCGAGCGCGTCGAGGCGTTGGAAGCAGCGACTCGCGAGTAGGGCTCGTCCTCTCTGACACTGTGAAGGGCCGCCTCAGGGCGGCCCTTTCCTTTGCCCTCGTTCGCCGAGAGCGGAGGCAAGCAACCCTGGCGGCAGAGGAAGCGTATACCTAGAATGTCTAAGTGTTGGACTCGCGGACCCGTGGGTCAGGACTTCACCTTTGTTCGTCGCATGGCATCGCCGGCTCCGTGCCTTTCGCTGCAGTGCGTCGACGACTGAGATACCCGCCTCTTGCGCCGTCGCACCGACTCTCCTCTCTGGAAACCCTCGCTGGAGGATGAAGTCCACTCCGAGCTCGACTTTCATCTGGAGATGAGGGTCCGGGAGCTCGTGGATCAGGGTCTGGCGGAGGATGAGGCGCGGGAGCTCGCCAAGGCGCGTCTCGGCGACGTCGACTCGCTGGCCGACCGCTGCTTGCGACTGGCGGCCGCCAGGGATCGGCGTCGGGGAGTTCGGGATGTCGCCTCCGATCTCGGGCACGACCTGAGGTTGGCGGCCCGGGTCGTCGGCCGTGGTGGCTCGTCGCTGCTCGCTGCGGTTCTGGCCATGGCTCTCGGCATTGGCGCGGTCGTCGCGGTCTTCAGCGCGGTCTACTCGGTGCTGATCGAGCCTCTACCGCTGCCCGCGGCGCATCGCCTCGTCGCCGTGCACACGGCGGACCGTGGGTCGGGCGCCGAAGAGACGCTCGTCGCCCCGATCAGCTTCGCTGCCTGGCGTGACTCCGGGGTCTTCGAGGACGTCGCCGTGTACATGGGCGACGGCTTCACTGTTTTTGCAGAGGAGACGCCGCGTCGCGCCTTCGGTCTCGAGGTGTCGCCAGGTTTCTTCGAGGTGCTCGGCGTGCGCATGTTCGAGGGACGTCGCCTGCGCCCCGATGACTTTCGTCCTGGCTCTCCTGGGGTCGTCGTGCTGACGAGGCAGATGGCCAGGACCTTCTTCGGCTCTTCGAGTGCCTCCATCGGCGAGCTCCTGTCGATCGACGGGGAACAGCGCACGGTCGTCGGCGTGCTTTCCGCAGACGTCGAGGTGCTCAACGACGATCTCGACTTCGTTCTGCCCTTCCAATGGGATAGCCGCGGTGAGGTCGTCCAGGCCGGCTATCTCTTTGCAGTCGCGCGACTCGCCGAGGGAACGAACCGCGAGTCCGTGCGGGCTGCGCTTCAGCCCTTTCAGGATCGGCTCGATCAGAGTCTTGGCATCCGGCCGCGCGACGTGGCCCTGCGACCGTTTCGCAACGTGCTCGTCGGCGATGGCGGCCGGCGGCTCGTGTTGCTCCTCGGCGCCGTTGCCCTGGTGCTGCTCATCGCCTGTGGCAACGTCGCCAATCTCCTCTTGGCGCGCGGGCTGGAGCGGCGACGAGAGCTGGGAGTGCGAACAGCGCTCGGAGCGACGCAGGCCCGGCTCGTTCGCCAGCTGATGGTCGAGAGTTTCCTGATCGTGCTGAGTGCGGCCGCTCTGGGTCTCCTGCTCGCGGGCTCCTTGCTGCGGCTCTTCATCGCGCGCGCGCCTGAAACTCTGCTGGGGCTGGAGCAGGCGAGCATCAACCTGCCCGTGCTCGCCTTCACGCTTGCTCTGTCACTGCTGGCGACGGTACTTGCCGGCGTGTTGCCGGCTCTGCGCGCCGCGCGCGAAGCTGAGAGCGCCGCGAGCGGACGCCGTGCGATGGCGCGCAGCGGACGTCTGAGGCCGCTGTTGATCGTCGGGCAGGTCGCTCTCACGTTGACCATGCTGCTCGCAGCTGGAGGCCTCATACGCAGTGCGCTTCTCGAATCGCGGATCGATCCGGGCTTCGACTCGCAGCAGCTCGTTTCGGCGCAGCTCTCGCTGCCCCCTGCGAGATATCCGGATCATCTGCGGCTCGTTGCGGCATACGAGGAGCTGCTCGCCGATGTCGGGAGCCTTCCGGGAGTCGAGCATGCAGGACTGGGCAACCGTATTCCGTTGGCTGGCCCGAGCCTCGGCGTGGAGTACGCCGCCAAGGAGCGACCGCTGGAGGGCGTGATGGCCGCCCTTCGCATCGTTTCGCCCAGTCTCTTCGAGACCCTCGGCGCGCCGCTCGTCGCAGGTCGCTCGTTCGGTCGCCAGGCTTCGACCGCGGCCGCCTACGAGATCATCGTCAATGAGTCTCTTGCTCGCCGAATCTGGGGTGACGAGTCGCCGCTCGGTCGGCTCCTGGTTTCGAGCAACCGGTCTCTCCTGGACGACGAAGGTGAGAGTCTCGATCTCGAAGTCATCGGCGTCGTCGGTGACGTGCGCAGCGACGGCCTTCGTGCCGAGGCCCCTCCGGAGGTTTACTTCGAGCTGTCGCGAGCGCCGCGGGAGCCGTGGAGCTGGGCGGGCAACTCGATGATGCTCGTCACTCGCAGTGAGCTCGACGCGGAGACTCTCGTGCCGCAGCTGCGCAGCGTCGTGGCACGGATCGATCCGACTCTTCCGCTCTTCAACGTCGACAGCATGGACGGACGACTGGCGCGCGCCGCGGCCGTCGCTCGCTTCAATACGCTGCTCTTCTCGCTTCTCGGTGTGACCGCTCTGCTTCTCGCGTGTGCCGGTGTCTACAGTCTGACCTCTTTCGTCGTCTCTCAGCAGGAGTACGAGATGGGCGTTCGTCTGGCTCTCGGTTCGACGGCGCAGCAGTTGATCCAGCGCGTCGTTCTTCGCGCCATGGTGCCGGTCGGTCTTGGAATCCTCCTGGGCCTCGCCGGCGCGGCAGCCTTCGAAGGGTTACTGGAGGCCGGAACACTCGCTGCTCCGATTACGAACGTCTGGGTGAGTCTGCTCGGGGCGGGCGTGCTCGTTGCAGCGGCGCTGGTCTCGGTGCTCCTGCCAGCTCGGCGCGCGACCGAGGTCGACCCGGCTCGCGTGCTGAGTCTCCAGTAGCGACTCACTCGGGGGGTAGAGAAACCTCGCGCACGATCTTCCATGCTCCCTCTTCGAGCTCGAGCTCGAGCCGCTTGCGAACGCGGTCTGAGAATTGGTCCGATTCGTAGCGCTGAAAGAAGCTGGCCGCGGCGGCGGTATCAGTGCGCTTGTCGACTTCGAGCTCGGTGATCTCGATCGTGATGCTCGCGGGTGCGCTCAGTCGCTGGCGTCGCAGCGCTTGCCACTCCTGCAGGCTCTTGCCCCCAGCGGGCCGAAAGCTCGGGGAGTAATGCGCGAGATATGCCTCGACGTCCTGCTCTTGCCACGCCAGCGCCCAGCGTTCGACCTGGGGCGGGACGGTGAAGAGAGCGCTGCCGGCCTCGGAGCGGGAGCTCGGCGTCGCCGGGGGCACCGTGGCCCGCGGTGTCCCGGCGAGGGACCGTGAGCTGCCGGCGGAGGGGCTGGTGCGCGAGTCGGCCGGATCCGGCTGCAGCTCGAGCACGGCAAGGACGCGCGTCAGCCGCTCGACGAGATCCTCGCTCGGTTCAGGTTGGGCGGCCAGTGCATTCTCCGCTCTCTCGACCAGGCTCGTGAGTCGCTGCTCCTCTGTCTGCTGCTGGGCTCGAAGTGCACCCAGCTCGAGACGCTTGGCATCGAGCTCGGACTCGACGGCGAAGAGTCGATCGGTGTCGCCTCGTTCGCGGTTTTCGAGCTCGCGTACGCGCGCCCGCAGCCGGTCCCTCGCTTCGGTGACGTCGCGAAGTTGCCTTTCGAGACCGAAGCGCAACGAGCGCAGCGAGTCGGCTTCCTGCAACGCCTGGGTGAGCTGGTCTTGCAGCTCTCCACGCTCGCTCTCGAACGCGCCGAGCAGAGCCTCGACTCTCTCACTGATCGTGCTGCCGCCAGAGCTTGGCGGTGCCGCCTCCGGAGCGGCTGTAGCCGGAGGCGTCGTGCTTGCCGGGCGCGCCGTCTCGGCCACGCTTCGCGTACCGACCTCCGAGGGGATCTGAAGCGGCATCGGACCTCCCGCGGTAACGAAGTCTTCGTGGACCCAGCCCTCGGGGCCGCCGTCGATGCGAATCCAGCTCCAGGCACCCTCCCGGCCGAGCAGCTCTGCGTTCTGATCGGCGTCGACGACGGTGACGGCTCCGTAGCGCTGTCCCGGGCCCTCACGCAGGTAGACCGGCGCCACCGTCCGCAGGCGAGCTCCTGCGTTCGACGGACTCTCGCGCCTCGGCTCTTCGATGAAGAGGTCGTCTTTGGGGGGCAGTAGAACCGGAGCGTCCGTGGGCTCGAAGCGGATCCTCGCCTCCGCACCTGAGGTCTCGATCGCTGCGCGTACCGCGCTGCTCGTCGCGACGAGCACCTTGGTGAAGACGGACGATCCGCCGGTCTCGGTGCGTAGCTCGACGTCGCGGATCAGGCCCCCTTCTGGAGCCGCCGGCGGAGTCAGGCCCGCTGCGGGGCGGTGGCCCAGAATGAGCAGCACGGTGCGCTCCTGCTCGACCGGCGCAGCGGTCACCGAGGCGATGCGTCCGCTGCTTTGAAGAACGATCTCGTCGGCGCCGACTCGGATGCCGAGGATCTCGCGCTCGGCCTGAGCCTGCCCAACACCGGTGAAGAGTGTGGCCACGAACGCGGCGGCGCCGATGCAGCGTGCGGCGTCGCGGAGGGAGAAGGAGGAATTCGACATTTCAATCTCCAGACGCGGCTGCCTTCGCGGGTGGGGCAACGGTGGTAGCGAAGATGGGGTGTTGGGCGACGAGCGCCAGGGCCTGTTCGAGCAGCTCGATGCCGGGAGACGTGCGGTGCCACGTCGACGCACCCGAGGGGTGGGGCAGCGGCAGCACGTCGAGGGTTCTGCCAAAGAGCTCGAGAGAGAACTGCTGACCGACGACGTCGGCGAGCCTCTTGACGGGGAGCAGCTGCTGAATCGCCAGCTTGCCGACCGGCAGCAGAAGCTCGGGCTCGAGGAGCTCGACCTCAGACCGCAGCCATCGCGAGCAGTGGAGGATTTCCTGGGAATCCGGGACGCGATCTCCGCCGTTCGGGTTCTTTCCTGGGAAACAGCGGCAGACTGCCGCCATGTAAATGCGAGAGCGGAAGGTGTCTTCGCTGACGCCGAGCGTCGCGAACCAGCGAAAGAGCGTCTTGCCTGCGGTCCAGGCGAAGGGCCGACCGATGCGTCCCTCGTGCGGGCCGGGCGCCTGCCCCAGAAGAAGGATCTTGCTGAGGACAGGTGGTGGGGCGACGACCGGCCCGACCATCTGCGGGCAGAGGGAACAGCTTTCGAGCTCGGCTCGATGAGCGCGGAGCAGTTGCAACTTCGACACCGGGCGCATCTTAGCGACTCCGGCTGGGGGAGACCCTCGGGTTCGAAGCGCAGGTCGAGCGCAAGAGATCTGGAGGTGGTGTGTTTCTCCTCTGTCAGCGGGGCGTTCACCGAGCACGTCACGAGGCGGACAGGCCTCTGGGTGTACTCGGGATGGGTGCGTCTGGCTGACGGACCATGAACAAGGCTCCGAGAGAGCCGAACAAGGGAGAAGCGGAACATGAAGCTCGAAACGACGAAGACGCTGGCCCGGCTGGCTGCCTCACTGCTGTTCGTTCTGGGAAGCGGTGCGGCCCTCGCGCAGACCCCCACGGAGGTCAACGTAGACCGCGAGACGGACGAACTGAAGGTGCTCATCCTTCCCGACCCGGGTCGCACGATGACCGATACCGCACTGGTGTTTACGAACCCGGGCGGATCCTCGGCCACGGTTCGCTGCAATGCCTACAACAAGGAGGGCGACTGGATCGGAAGGACGCGAACCGTGGTTCCCGCCGACGGTCTGCGCTACATCCGCGCGTCGGATCTCAGCGGTGGGAGCAACTTCCTGGGTAGCGCTCGTTGCTGGAGCTCGCGGCATACGATCGGCACGGGGTACCTGGTGACGCGCGAGGGCATCACAGCGACCCGCGTCGTATCGAACCGCCACGAGGCGACGGAGTTTTATCGCTTTCCCGTGATCGGCTACTTCTAGGGTGCTCGAGAGGGGCCCGACGTGCAGGTTGCCACGTCGTGGCCCCTCGAAGGAGCCTAGAATGGCGCGATGTCGATGCAATCACCGGCTCACCGCGCCGCCGACATCGTTCGCGGAGGCTTCGAGGAGTTCCACTCGACCTTTCGCGCCGTCACGAGGCGTGCGCTGGAGCGTTTCGAGCAGGCGGATTGGGAAGGCATACGGCGTGACACCGAACGCCGTCTCGGCCTGCACAATCGGGGCGTCACGGACACCCTCGAAGAGCTGCAGGCGACGCTCGGCGAGAGGATCGAAGACCGCGAGCTCTGGGCGAGCATGAAGCGCGCGTTCTCCATCTCCAGTCTGGGCACCGACGACTTCGAGCTGGCGCAGACCTTCTTCAATTCGCTCACGCGGAGGGTCTTCGCGCATACCGGAATCGACCCTCGCATCGACTTCACGGCAGAGGACTTCCCACTGCCGTTTCGAGGCTGGGAGATGGCCCGCACGCGCACCTATGCGACGCGCTCCGTGGAGCCGGTCGTGCTGCGGCGCGTTCTCGAGGACGCCCCTTTTCGCTCGAGCTTCGAGGATCTCGAAGCCGACAGCGGTCGCGCTGCCGAGCTCGTCAGAGACCGCCTCCTGGCGGATACCGGTGGTGCCGAGATCGACGCGCTGGACTTCCTGCTTCCCGTCTTCATCCGCAACAAGGCCGCCTACGTCATCGGCCGCGCCCGCCGAGCCGATGTCGTGCTGCCCGTTGTGCTGGTCATCGCTCGGGGCGATCAGGGGCTGCGACTCGACGACGTGGTCACGGACGAAGCCCAGATCAGCATCCTGTTCAGCTTTGCTCGCTGGTACTTCCACGCGGATCTGGAGAGTCCTCGTCAGGTCATCGGCTTTCTGAGCAGCATCTTGCCGCGCAAGCGAATCGCCGAGCTCTACATCTCGCTCGGGTACAACAAGCACGGCAAGACGGAGCTGTACACCGACCTGACGTCGCACATCGGCGCCTCTGAGGAGGCCTTCGTGCGCGCGCCAGGACAGCCGGGCATGGTCATGTCCGTTTTCACGTTGCCGTCGTACGAGTTCGTCTTCAAGGTGATCAAGGACACGTTCCCGACCGTCAAACGAACGTCGAGGGAGCGCATCCGTGATCGCTACCGGCTGGTCTTTGCGCATGACCGGGTGGGTCGCTTGGTCGACTTTCAGGAGTTCGAGTATCTCGAGTTCCCACGGCAGCGCTTCTCTGAGGGGCTACTGTCGGAGCTTCTGGAGGAAGCCGGGCAGACCGTCCAGCTCGACGGCGACCGTGTGGTTGTCAAGCACCTCTACGTCGGGCGGCGGGTGACCCCGTTGGATCTCTACTTGCGGCAGGCGGGTCCGTCGCGGCGAGAGCATGCCGTCATTGACTGGGGCTTCGCCATCAAGGAGCTGGCCGCAGCGGACATCTTCGCTGGCGACATGGTGCTCAAGAACTTCGGCGTCACGAGGCACGGTCGCGTCGTCTTCTACGACTACGACGAGTTGTGCCCTCTCCGGGACTGTCGCTTTCGTGCGCTTCCCGAAGCCCGAGACGACGATCGCGAGCTCGCTGCCGAACCGTGGTTCACCGTGCGCGAAGGAGACGTCTTTCCGACGGAGCTGCGGACGTTCCTCGGTCTGTCCGGAGAGGTACGCGAGTGCTTCGAGCATCACCATGCGGATCTCTACGAGGTGAACTTCTGGCGCGACCTTCAAGAACGCAACGAGCGCGGAGAGGTCGTCGACTTCTACCCCTACAGCGTCAGCTGACGGGGCTCCCCTCAGAGCACCTGGGTAACGACGTTGTCGGCGTCGGGCACGTAGACCGACGTGTCGAGGTCGGCGCGTTCCAAGAGGTTGGCGAGGTTGGCGTCCTGCGTTGCGAGGCCGACTTCTCGCGAGAGGAAGCGGTCGTTGAAGACGGGGCGGACGAGCTGCTGGCCGTACTCGACCGGCACGACGAAGATCGGCGTCGGAGCGTTCGGCGCCAGCTTCTCCAGCTGCTTCATGACGTTGCGCATCAGCGTGTGAACGTCACAAGCCGAAGCGATGACGATCGCCGGCTCTGCGCTCGACGTGCGGTCCGCAATCATCTGTGCGATGTCGCCCGCGCCGAAGGAACCGCCGAACTTGAGAGCTTCGGGGCGCCCGTGACCTTCGAAGACGAAAGTGAGCGGAGCGCTACCGGAGGCGATCTCGCGA
>JBCCLJ010000176.1:0-14920 GCA_039026915.1 Acidobacteriota bacterium | reverse complement strand
CTTGCGCGCGGAGCCCCGTAGGGGCGGAGTTTCGAGAGGGGCTAGGGCCCGTGGTAGCCACCACGGACAGCCCCGCCCAGCGCGTCGAGCGAAGCTCGGCTTGCGCGCGGAGCCCCGTAGGGGCGGAGTTTCGAGAGGGGCTAGGGCCCGTGGTAGCCACCACGGACAGCCCTAGCCGAGCTAGCATGGAGCCCTCCTTCCCTTTGAACGAGACAACGGACGGCGGTTCGCTCCGCCGCAGGGAGTCGCTGCAATGACTGACGTCGAGGCCCGCGCGGCCGCGCTCCAGGAAGCCGCTGCGGTCGGCCTTTCAGTGGCATTTCACGCTGCTGAGGCGCCGGACCGCCCTGCCGTGCAATCTGCCTTCGGGGACCGCACCTTCGGCGCGCTGAACGCCAACGCCAACCGTCTCGTGCGGGTCCTGCGTGAGGCCGGAGTCGGCTCCGGTGACGGCGTCGCCCTGCTGTGTCGCAACCGCCCGGAGTTTTGTGAGACGCACTCTGCGGCGCTGCGCATGGGCGCGCGCATGACGCCGATCAACTGGCACTTGATGCCGGACGAGGTTGCCTACATCGTCGACGACTGCGAGGCAAAGGTCCTTGTCGTCGATGCTGCGTTCGCCGAGGCGGCGTCGGCGTCGGCCGAGGCGTCGAGCCACCTGCGCTTGGTCTTGTCCGTGGGCGGGGAACTTGACGGTGCGACTCCCTACGACGATGCGCTCGAGGGCGTCGAGGGGGCGGACATCTCCGATCCCCAGCTCGGTTTCGGCATGCTCTATACCTCCGGTACCACGGGCCGGCCCAAGGGTGTCTTTCGCAAGCCCACAGGCACGCCGAGTCCTCTCCTGCTCGAGGTGCGCGACTCCGCGGCTTTCAACGCGGAGACGGACGTCGCTCTGGTCACGGGTCCCCTCTACCACGCGGCCCCGCTCAGTCTGAACTATGCGATTCCCGTCGGTGCCGGACTCGGCTGCGTGCTCATGGACAAGTGGGACGCCGCCGAAACGCTCCGCTTGATCAGCGAGAAACGAGTCACCCACAGTCACCTGGTCGCGACCATGTTCCATCGACTCCTGCAGCTCCCCGAAGAGGTCAAGACTCGGTACGACGTCTCCTCTCTGCGCTGGATCCTCCACGGTGCCGCGCCGACGCCTGCGCACGTCAAGCAGGCGATGATCGAGTGGTGGGGGCCGATTCTCTGGGAGTACTACGCGGCAACGGAGGGCGGTAGCTACTACATCGGCTCGGAAGAGTGGCTGACGAAGCCGGGCAGCGTCGGCCGTCCGGTCGAAGGCACCGAGGCGCGACTCTTTGGCGAAGACGGCGAGGACGTCGCGCAGGGAGAGGCCGGCACCGTCTACTTCAGGGCTCCCGACGAAGGCCGGTTCTCCTACTTCAAGGCGCCGGAGAAGACGGATTCGGCCTACCGTGGCGACTACTACACGATGGGCGACATGGGCTATCTCGATGAGGAGGGCTACCTCTTTCTCACGGGGCGCTCCGCCGAGACGATCATCGCTGGCGGCGTCAACATCTATCCCCAGGAGATCGACGACGTTCTGAACCAGCACCAGGCGGTCTACGAGGTGTGCACGGTCGGCGTGCCCAACGACGAGTGGGGCGAGAGCGTCGCGTCCGTGATCGAGGTCCACCCGGGAGTCGAGCCGAGCGAGGAGCTTCGCAGCGAGTTGCTGGCCTTCTGTGAGGACAATCTGCCGGCCTACAAACGACCGCGGCAGATCGATTTCGCAACGGATCTACCGCGCATGCCGACGGGGAAGATCCAGCGTCACAAGGTCCGCGCACGGTATTGGGAAGGTCGGGACTCGACCATCTGAGGCAGGCGCCGAATGCCCTCGGACAAAATCTGGACTGATGTAGTACCCTTTCGCCGCGGAGCGAAGGGTCGTGCCGCTTGCGAGAGGGTCGCCGTCCGCCGTGGGCAAGAAGTCCAAGTCCAAAAAGCAGCGTCGCAAAGAGCTCCAGAAGAAGCTCGCCGTCCTTCCCGCCAAGGACGTCGAGAAGCTGGAGAAGCTCGGGCGAGCGAAGAAGCAGCGCAAGAAGCTCGAGAAGAAGGTGCTGGAGCTGCGCGGAGTCCCGGCGAACCGCGTCGAAATCGAAGGTCGCCGGGCGAAGAAGTCCTGCTGCGGCAAGCCCCTCGCCCGGATGTGCTCACGCTGCCCGCGTCGGATTCTGGTCGAAGAAGCGGTCGCCTGACGGTCGACCTTGGAGTCCGCTCCCCACGGAGAAGCGACTGTGCTGGGCGGCCCGTTCCCAGGGACGGCCTCTGATGGTCGAGCGCATCGCGGTGATCGGCGCTGGCGTCGTCGGTCTGTGCCTGTCCGAGCAGCTGGCCGTCTCGGGTGCGCAGGTCGATCTGATCGAGCGTGACGCCCCGGGCGCCGGTGCGACCTCGCGGTCGTTTGCCTGGATCAACGCAACCTTCGACAAGCAGCCGCGCAGCTACTTCGAGCTGAGCCGCGCGGCCGTCGACTGCTGGCGACGCTGGGGAGAGTCCGATCCTCGTCTCGGAGTGCGTTGGGTCGGCAGCGTCGAGTGGGCGGACGAGCTCGGGTCGCCGAAGCTCGAGCGTGCTCTCGAGCGCCATCGCGGTCTGGGGGCTTCTGCGCGAGCGGTCTCGCCGGACGAGCTCGCCGAGCTCGAGCCCGAAGTCAGCTCGGACGACGCGGCATTCGCCTGCGCGACGGCGGACGAGGCGGTCGTCGAACCGGCAGCACTCGTCGCGCGGCTGGTGGAGCGGTGCGAAGCTGCGGGCGTTCGCCTGCACCGCCAGGCTGCGCTGTCCGCAGCGGCGTGGGCGTCGGAGTGGCGCCTCTGCCTGAAGCGCGCCGACGAGCCGAAGGAGCTCTTTGCCGACGCCGTCGTGCTGGCCGCCGGCACGGCGACGGATGCGCTGGCTCGACTCTTCGCGAGTGAGGTCTCACTCGTCGACTCTCCCGGTGTGCTCGTCGAGGTTCCCGCCGCGAAAGAACCGCGAGGCGTGGTTCTTTCGCCGGAGGTCCACTTTCGTTCGACGGGCGCGGGCTTCGTGCGCGCAGGTCTCGACTTTGGTGGAGAGGACCGCGGTTGGAGTGACGAGCGCATTGCCGCCGAGATCGGACGGCGCCTCGGTGACCGCATCCCTGGAGTCGCGGCCGAGGAGGTTCGCTTCGTCCGCGGAGAGCGTCCGATGCCGGCGGACGGCCTGCCGGTGGTCGGTCGACTGCAGTCGCCCGGCGAGCTCTTCGTCGCCGTGATGCACAGCGGCGTCACTCTGGCTCCGTTCGTCGCCGAAGGCCTGGCCGCCGAGATTCTGACGGGCGACCGTGACGAGCGGCTTGCCGACTTTCGTCCGCGCTCCGGCGTTTGACCGATCAGGCCGGCTCGTAGGGGCGAAAGAGGTGCCGCGCCTGCTCGGCCAGCGATGACGTCAGCGGGTCGTGGAGGCGTCGGGCTCCGGTGATGAGGTAGAAGCGCTCGGGCCGCGTGTCCAGCGGCCCGAGGAACTCCACTCCGTACTGCCGACAGACCTCTTCGCTCTCGACGAGCGGTGCGGCGAAGACCCCGGCACCGAAAGAGGCGAAGGCCTTCACGAGGGCGGCGTCGTCCATCTCGCCGACGATCTGGGGGTGCGCCTTCCTGCGGTCGAACCACTCTTCGAGCCGAGAGCGCATCGACGTGCCGCGAGTCGGCAGGATCCAACGCGCTCCCTCGAGTGAGTCGGGAAAGTTGCCTTCGAGCTCCCGCGCCAGTCCTGGCCTGCCGAAGACTCCGACTGGACTTTCCCCGAGGAGATGGTTGTAGGCGCGAACGCGCTCACCCGGAGAGACCCCTCGCGAGCTGAGCACCAGATCGATGCGGTTGAGGGCGAGCTCGGCGAGCAGGTCGCTCTGTTTGTTCTCGTGACACTCGAGAACGATGCGTTGGTCGCCTTCGAGCAGCGGGGCGAGGATCCGATAGGAGAGCAGCTTCGGGAAGGAGTCGACGATGCCGACCGTGTAGCGGCGCCCTTCGGGCTCGCTCCCTTGCTCGAGTCCTTCGAGCAGCTCGTCGGTGGCATGGAAGAACCGGCTTGCCCAGTCAAGAGCCAGCTCGCCGTACGGCGTCAGCTCGAGGCCGCGGCCGACGCGCCGAAAGAGGGGCTCGCCGAGGTGCTTTTCGAGCTTGCCGATCTGGGCGCTCAAGGTCGGCTGCGTCACGTTCAGAGCTCGGCTGGCCGCGACCAGGCTCCCCTCGCGAGCGACGACGAAGAAGTAGAGGAGATGTTGGTAGTTCAGCGATCGAAGCCGTTGGAGGTCCATTCTCCAATCTTAGCTCAGAGCTAATTGATGATTCGAAACAAAGTCATTGTCGAACTGTTTTGGCTTCGCTACCTTTAGCTTCGTCAGCGGACCACCAAGAGGAGCAGCCACATGACTGACGCCACGAACAGAGAATTCGACGCTTGGGCGGACGAAGTTTCTCGGGGTCTGACAGAGCGCGAAATCACCCTCGAGCCGCCGCGCGCTTTCTTCGAATCCGAGAGCAGCGAGGAGCCGGCCTGGGTTGCTGACGACCGGCCCAGTTCGGTCCGTCGCGGGGACGAGAGTGGCCGCTCGAAGCGAGCGGAGGCGGGCGATGACCCGGTTCTCTTCTTCGCTCCCCATGCGACGAGCCTGCCGGCGCTGATCACGCTGCTGCGTCTCGGCGAGCCGTTCCGCCTCTGCCGGGTCGACAACGCGCCCGAGCGGCTGGCCAGATTTGCCGACCTGCATCCCTGGTCGCCGCCGCCGCTGCTGCGCACCGCGGGCGGCGAGCTCGGTGAGCAGCTCGCCATCCTCCTGCACCTCAGCCTCAAGGGCGCGCGCGCCGGCTTTCTGCCGCCGGCAGGAACCGCGGAGCGCGACCGCTTCTTCGAGCTCTTCGGCTTCCTCGAGCGCACCGTCTTGCCGTCCCTCGAGATGGCGAGCGAGGCCGACCGCAGTCCGGGAGCCGACGACCTGCGCAATCTCGCAGAGGCAAACCTCCTGGAGGCCCTCTTCCGAATCGATCGGCAGCTGAAGGGCCGTCACTACCTCTTGGGCTCGACCTACACGGTGCTCGACGCCCTCTTCTTCGCGCTCGCACGGTGGGCGAACCGCCGTCTCGAGCTCAAGCACTGCACTCCGGAGGTGCACAAGTACCTCCTGCGCATGTCACGCGAACGCGAGGTGCAATTGGCACTGCGTCTTCTCGGCGACCTGCCGCTGATCGCTGCACCGCCGGAGTACCTCGGCACCGTCGACCTGGAGGCTTTCGAAGACGAAAGCGCCCCGGCACTCGCGGTTACCTGAACCCCAAAAGCTGCTGCGCCAGCCGAGCCGCGTGTCGGTTCGCCTGCTCGGTCAGCGTTGTCAGCTCCTCTCCCGGCCAGCACCTCGCGGTGCTGGCCTTTTTTTTGTCCACTCCCGGTTTCGTCAGCGGTGAGGTAGGTTCGAGCGCGTCGGCGTGGGTGAAAGTACATCGGACGACGGGAGCGCACCCCTTCGCAACAGTCGAAGTACCCGGCCGCGGTCGCTGAAGGCAGCAGAGGAGAAGAGCAGATGGAACCGACTCGAGAAACGAAACGCCTGCGTGCTCGACAGACTGCCTCGGGCCCCTTGGCCATCGCGGTCTTCGCTCTCTGCCTGGCTCTCTCCGCCACGGCTCCGACCCTTGCGGACGACAATCAGGGCTGGACAGCCCTGTTCGTCAACGGGCCGGCGACGGACGGCAAGTTCCTTCTCTGGTTCGACGGCCATGCTCGTTTCCGCGACGACGCTCAGGAACTGGGCGTCTCCATCATCCGGCCCGGGGTCGGTTGGCGACTGTCCGACAAGCTGAGCCTCTGGGCCGGCGTCGCGCGCGTGACGGTCTACATCGACGGTCCTGACATCGACGAGGATCGCATCTGGCAGCAGGCGACGTACCGGCTCGGCTCGCCCTTCGGCGGCTCGCTCAGCGGACGCACCCGCCTCGAACAGCGCTTCCGAGACGATCAGGGAGACGACACCGGCTGGAGGATTCGCCAGTTCGTGCGCTGGGCCAAGCCGATCGGTGACACCAAGTTCGGATGGCTCGTCTGGGACGAGCTCTTTTGGGGCTTGAACGACGCCGACTGGGGCCAGCGCGACGGCTTCGATCAGAACCGCCTTCTCATCGGTTTCACGTGGCAGGCGAACGACCGCATGCGCATCGAGGCTGGCTATCTGAACAACATCCTCGATACGCCGGGCGGCTCGGACCGCACGAACCACAACGTCTCGGTCGGGCTCGCCGTCGGCCTCTAGCCCGCGATCCCACCAGCGGTGGCATACTTCGGCTTCGCAAACCTGACCCGAACGCCGAAGGAGTCGCTCGATGCCGTCCAAGACGTCACCGCTCTACATTTGTCTGTTCCTCGGCCTGCTCGCGCTGGCCGCCGTGGCCTGTCAGCCTGCGGGCTCGTCCACCCTCGACGCCGACGACGACTGGTCGGTGGACGTAGGGTTCCTCGATTTCCCGACGTCGGCCTCTCCAGAAGCACAGAAGCACTTTCTGCGCGGCGTCGCCATCCTGCACTCCTTCGGCTACAAGCAGGCGATCGAGCAGTTTCAGAAGGCTCAGGAGATCGATCCCGACTTCGCTCTCGCGTACTGGGGTGAGACCTTCTGCTACAACCATCCGCTGATGCCCGAGCGCGACTTGGACTCGCCGCGGGAGGTGTTGAGCCGGCTCGGAGCCACGCCGGAAGAACGGGCCGCAAAGGCCAAGACCGATCGCGAGCGCGGCCTGCTCAACGCCGCCGAGGTGCTTTGGGGTGAGGGCGAGGGGCCGGATCGCCGGATCGCCTACATGCGGGCGATGGAGAAGCTCCACGAGCAGTACCCTGACGATCAGGAGATCGCTGCGTTCTTCTCGCTCTCTCTGCTGGCGGCTTCGGGTCCCATGGGTGACGACACCTTTCGTCTCTTCGTGCATGCTGGGGCGATCGCCCTCGACATCTTCGAGAAGAATCCGGATCACCCAGGCGCGGCGCACTACATCATTCATGCCTTCGACGATCCCGTGCATGCGCGCCTCGCTCTGCCGGCGGCGTATCGATTCGCCGAGATCGCTGCGGCGGTCTCGCACGCTCGTCACATGCCTTCACACATCTTCATTCAGCGGGGCATGTGGGACCGCGTCACGGCGTCCAACGATTCGGCCTACCAGGCCGCTGCCGATCTTTGGGAGAAGGGCGATTCCGTCGGCGACATGGTGCACTCTCTCGATTGGGGGCACTACGGTGACCTGATGCGCGGTGACTGGGAGAAGGCGGCGCAGTGGCGGCCGCTGATCGACCAGATCGTCGAGGACAGCGATCAGGATGCTCGGGCCGTATCGATTCAGGGACTCCTGTGGGCGCGTCAAGTCGTCGAGACCCAGCAGTGGGAGACGCGCGAGATCGGCGAGAAGACCGGCAGGTCGATCGCTTTCGCAACCGGACTCTCCGCTCTCCAGCAGGGCGATACGGATCTCGTCGATCGGGCGATCCGTCGGCTCGAGGAACTCGGCAGCGAGACGGCCAAGTCGCGCTCGACATTCAGCCGCGGCCCCGGCCCAGCGAAGGTCGCCCATCGCGCCCTGAGGGCTCGCCTGTTGCTTGCGCAGGGGAAGTCGAAGCAGGCACTCGCGAGCCTGGACGAGGGCATCGAGATCGCTGAATCGATGGGGCCGCCGCGCGGTGCTGCGACGCCGGTCAAGCCGATCCACGAGCTGTACGGCGAGGTACTGCTGGAGCTCGATCGCCCTGAGGAGGCGGTCGAGCGCTTTCAGTCCTCTCTTCTGCGCACACCCAACCGCCCGCATTCCCTGCTCGGTCTCGCACGTGCTCTGAAGGCGTCGGGCGACGAAGAGGGGGCGCTCGAGGCCTATCGTCAGGTGACCGAGGTCTGGGAGGGCCGGACGCAGATCGACGGCTACAACGAAGCGGTCGCCGCTCTCGAACAGCCGGTCAGCTGACGGCGCCCCGAGCGGCGGTCGTCTTGGGGACGGCCCTTCGTCCGCTGTGCAGGCTGCGTTCGGCCTCAGCCGCCGGCAATCTCTCCTCGGACCTCTTGCCAGACTCTCCTCTGTGATGCCGGCGTGAATCCGCGCCAGTTGCGCTCGGCAGTCTCGTCGCCGGCGCAGAAGCGGTCGCGCAGGTCGCTGAGGTCGAGAGCCTCGGTCGCGTCTTCGAAGCTCTCGCCGCGATCGTGGGCGGCGCCGTAGTGATCGAGGAGGGTTTGCCAGAGCTCGATCGCCAGTTCGAGCCGAGCGGTTCCGGTTTGCACGGGCCCATGACCCGGAACGACGAGGCGTGGCTCGAGCTCGCGAAGAGTCTCGAGCGCAGCGAGCCAGGAGCTCGGATAGCCGTGGCCGCCGAAGGGAAGCTCGTCGAGCAGGTCGCCTGTTGCCAGGACCCTTTGGCGAGGAAGCCAGACGACGGTGTCCCCCCGCGTGTGACCGCGAAAGTGGAGAAGTTCGATGTTGCCGCTGTCGCGGCGCAGGACCAACCTCTCCGAGTAAGTCACGTCCGGGTCTTCGACCTTCGTCTCGCGCAGTCGATCGAGAAGGCTGCCGGCGGCATCGATGGCACGTCTCTGCGCCTGCTGTTGCTCGGGATCGAGCTCCTGGCCGCCGAGTCCGCGACCGGTTGCGAGCGCCTCCCGGGCTGCCGGGATCTGCGCCTGAAGTCGCTCGACCTGCTCGGTGATCGAAGGCCTCGTGCGGTCTGCAAAGTCCTCACGCAGGCTTTCGTGGCCGACGACGAGGAGCTGTTCGTAGCGGCTCTTCCAGAGTGCGTTGGTCGACACGTGGTCGGAGTGCCAGTGAGTGTTGACGAGCCAACGCACCGGTCGCTCGAAGCGGTCCACCTGTTGGTGAATCCGCTGCGTGCGCGCCGGATCTGTGGGGGTGTCGACCACGAGCACGTCGCGGTCGGTCACGACGATCATGGAGTTGGCGTCGTCGAAGCGCCGCTCGTCTGGCTGCAGTGCGGCGAAGACGCCCGGAGCGATCTCTTGGAGATCGCGATCGGGCGCGGGCTCCTGGGCGTGGGCCGCGCCGGCGAGCGCGACGAGGAGTGACCCGGTCGTGAGGGCATTCATCCCCGGAGGCTACGAAACCCGTCGATTCGGACCTGCTGAATGACGTCGCCCGCCGCTGAGCAGGGCGAGACCGCCACCTCAGTCGTCTGTTCGGCGCCGAGCGATGAGCCAGAGAGAGTCGGCGGGCTCCATCTCTTGATAGCGCTCGAGCGCCAGCACCTCGAACCGATCTCCCAGCAACGCCAACAGGTCCCCTTCCGTGAAGTAAGTGCAGAGCAGACCCTGGTGAGTTTGAGGCGGGCCCTTTCCGTACCAGAGACTGTGCGCGACGAGCCCGGACTCCCGGAGCAGTGCGTGCTGTCGCTGCAGCGAGAGCTCGAGCTCCTCGGGAGTCAGGTGCTGCAGGACTTTGTTCGAATAGACCGCGTCGAAGCGGCGATCCGTCTCGAGTGTCATCGCGTCGAGCTGCAGTAGATCGGCGCTTGGATGCGCGGCGCGAAAGCGATCCAGAAAGACCTTCGAGCGATCCGAACCGGTCGCGGTGAAATGCTCGCCGAGTAGCAGGAGATCTTTGCCCGGCCCCATGCCGAGCTCGAGGATGTCGGAGTCGTCGTCGAGGTGCTCGCGAAGGCTGTCGATCAGTCCGCGGCCGTCGTAGCCCTCGGCCATGTCGACGTAGCGCTCGACGCCCTCTTCAGTGTCGTAAAGGCTCATGGCGATGCGGCAGCCTCGAGAGCAGGAATGAGTGTGTCGTGAGCCTGGCTTCGTCCCGGAGCGGCCCGACCTCCGGAGCGCTCGACACTACAGCACGGTGGGTCGCCGCCCGATCCGTGGGCCCTGACGAGTGCCGCGTCGCCACGGCCGCTGTAGAGCCGAGTCTGGGAGGGCCGGCAAGCTGCAGGGCGCTTGAACTAGACTCCCGTCGTGATGAAAAACGGTGCTTCGAATCGTCTTGGCGTCTGGGGGGCCTCAGCCGCCCTGGCGCTGGGCGTTCTGGTTTCAGGGGCGAACGGAATGGTAGAGCCAGCCAAGCCGGGCACGGGTGCCCAATCGGCAGAGGGCGGAGACCGCCTCACCGTCGAGCGCATTTACGGCGAGCCCGAGGGCGGCAAACGTGAGCTGCGGGCCAAGAGCTACGGGCCAGCGCGGTGGCTCGAGCGCTCCGTCGACGGTTCCCAACGTCTCGGCCTGACGACCGTCGAGACCTCGGATTGCGACTGCGGCGGCAAAGACATCGTCTGGATCGACGCTGAGAGCGGTGAGCGTGAGGTGCTGGTGTCAGCAGAGCGGTTGATTCCGGAGGGTGCTGAAAAGCCGCTTGGCATTGACGGCTACCAGTGGTCGAGTGACGGCAAGCGACTCCTTCTGTTCACCAACGCCCAGCGCGTTTGGCGGCAGAAGACGCGCGGCGACTACTGGGTCGTTGGCCTGGACAGCGAGTCGCTCTGGCAGGTTGGCGCCGACTTCGACGAGGCGACCCTGATGTTTGCCAAGTTCTCACCGAACGCCGAGAGAGTCGCCTTCGTCCAGACGAACGATCTGTACGTTCAGGACGTGGGCCAGGCTGCGGGTGCGCGTGCGCTCACGGAGGGCGGCAGCCGCACTCTGATCCACGGCACGTTCGACTGGGTGTACGAGGAAGAGTTCTCGCTGCGCGACGGCTTTCGCTGGAGCCCGGACGGCCAGAGCATCGCCTTCTGGCAGCTCGACGCGTCGGGCATCGAGGACTTCTACCTGATCAACAACACCGACGAGTTGTATCCCCAGCTGCAGCCGATTCCCTATCCGAAGGTCGGCACGCAGAACTCGGCCTGCCGTCTGGGCATCGTCTCGGTGGAAGGCGGAGCCCCGCGCTGGATCGAAGTCGGAGACGATCTGCGCGACCATTACATTGCACGGATGGATTGGCTCCCGCAGTTGGAGGGAGAGGGCGCAGGACTCATCTTTCAGCGCCTGAATCGACTGCAGAACCGAAACGAAGTGACGCTGGCAAACGCCGGGTCCGGCGAGGTCGATGTCTGGTTCACCGAGAGTGACGACGCCTGGCTCGACGTCGTCGACACCTTCGAGTGGCTCCCGACCGACGACGGAGAAGCCGCTGGCAGCCTGATTTGGCTGAGCGAACGCAGCGGCCATCGCCACGTCTATCGGGTAGACCGCGGTGAACAGCCGGTGGCCGTCACCTCCGGTGACTTCGACGTCGTCAGCATCGAGCAGATCGACGCCGAGGGCGGCCACGTCTACTTCATGGCGAGCCCGGGCAGTGCAACGCAGCGCTGCCTGTATCGCGCACCTCTCACCGGCGGCGCTTCCGAAAGGCTGTCACCCGACTCCGAGCCGGGTACGCACTCGTACCAGATCTCTCCGAAGGCACGGTACGCCGTGCACACGTACTCGGCGTTCGGCCGGCCACCGAAGCTGTCGATGGTCGAGCTGCCCAGTCATCGCGCGCTGCGTGTGCTGGAAGGCAACGAAGCCCTGCGCGGCAAGCTCGGCGAGCTGACGCTCGGCGCCGCCGAGTTCTTTCGCGTGCCCATCGACGACGGGGTCGGGGGCACGGTCGAGCTCGATGCCTGGCGGATCTTGCCGCCCGACTTCGACGAGACCCTCGAGTACCCCTTGATTTTCCACGTCTACGGCGAGCCCGCAGGACAGACGGTGCTCGATCGATGGGGCGGCGACCGCTTCTTGTGGCACCAGATGCTGGCGCAGCGCGGCTACATCGTCGTCAGTGTCGACAACCGCGGAACGCCGGCACCCCGGGGGCGCGAGTGGCGCAAGATGGTCTACGGCCAGATCGGCATTCTTGCCGTGAACGACCAGGCGGCTGCGGCCCGCGAGATCCTGGAGTGGTCGTACGTCGACGCCGCGCGCGTCGCAATCTGGGGCTGGAGCGGCGGTGGCTCGATGACGCTGAACATGCTCTTTCGTCACCCCGAGATCTACGGCACCGGGATCTCGATCGCGCCGGTCAGCGATCAGCTCCTCTACGACACGATCTATCAGGAGCGCTACATGGGCTTGCCGGAAGGGAACCCCGACGGCTTCCGCGACGGCTCGCCGATCCACTACGCCGAAGGCCTCGAGGGCAACCTCCTGTTGATTCATGGCACCGCCGACGACAACGTTCACTACCAGAGTGCGGAACGTCTCATCAATCGGCTGATCGAGCTCGGGAAGCCGTTCGACATGATGTCGTACCCCAACCGCACGCACGCGATTCGCGAGGGCAAGGGCACCAGCCGTCATCTGTTCGAGCTCATGACGCGCTACATCGAGGAGCACGTCCCGGCTGGCTCGCGCCGCCCCTGAGCCCCTTCGTTCGACGGTCGTCGCTCTTTGAACCCTGTCGCCATCTGTCAGAATTGCGAGTCCGTGCCGCACGGGACTCAGGAATATCTCCCTGCTGCCCACGCCTTGAGGTGGTCATGAACGACCCGACAGCCCCTCGGAATCCCTCCCGGAAGCAAGCCCGGAAACCAGCGACGAAGGCGTATGAAGAGAGCCTGAGGGTCGCCGCTGCGCCCGCCGTCGACTCCTCGGAGGAGCACGTCGCCAACGGCCTCGAGTCGTCCGGGATCGCGTGGGTGACGACGATTTTCCTCGTCTCGACGACGCTCCTGACGCTCGTCGGCGTGCCCTGGTACGCGTTGGCCTTCGGCGTGCATCCGCTGCACTGGGTGATCTTCGGCGTGCTCTTCGTCTTCACCGGAATGAGCATCACCGTCGGCTACCACCGGCTCTTCACGCACCGTGCCTACTCGGCGAGCTGGCCGGTGAAGCTCTTCACGCTCCTCTTCGGAGGCGCAGCCTTCCAGATGTCGGCGCTACAGTGGAGCTCCGAGCACCGCTATCACCACAAGTACGAGGACGAGGACGGCGACCCGCACGACCCGCACGGCATCCACCACGGCTTCTTGTGGGCTCACATGGGCTGGCTCTTCGTCCACGTCGATCCGGTACTCGAGATGGGCAATGTCGGCGATCTGCGTCGCGACCCGCTGGTCATGTGGCAGCACCGCAATTACCTCGCCGTGTCGATCGCCTGCGGCTTCTTTCTGCCGATGGCGGTGGCCACGGCGGCAACGAGCTGGCTCGGCGGCGTCTGGTGGGTCGGCCTGCTCGGCGGATTTCTCATCGGCGCGTGCGCTCGCATCGTCGCCGTGCACCACATCACCTGGTTCATCAACTCGCTCGCACACACGATCGGCCGTCGCCCTTACGACAGCTCGAGCAGCTCCAGAGACAGCGCACTCCTGGCCCTCCTGACGTTCGGCGAGGGGTACCACAACTACCATCACGCTTTTCAGACGGACTACCGCAACGGAGTGCGCTTCTGGCAGTTCGATCCGAGCAAGTGGGTCATCTGGACGCTCAGCAAGATCGGTCTCGCGCGCGACCTCCGGCGCATCCCCGCCGAGACGATTCGCATGGCGCGGATTCGTGAGAAGGGACGCCAGCTCGAACGCCGTCTGGAGATGGCGCGAGAAGGCAACGAGCTGCTCGAAACGGCGCAACAGATGGTGCAGGAGCTGGAAGAGAAGCTCGAGGAGATGCACCTGCGCTGCCGCAGACTCCTGACTCAGTACTCGAAGGAGTACTCGCGGCGGACGAATCGTCGGCTCGAACGACCGCGCCAGCAGCTGGAGGAGCTGAAGGCCGAACTGCAGCAGGTGCGACGCGAGTTTCGCGCCACGGTCAAAGAATGGCAGGCAGCTCACCGACTGGCTCTGACCCTCGCGCTGACGGCTTGAGACGCTCTTGATCGAGGTCAGTACCCAACAGCGCGTCGCCGAAGTCTCCTGGTTCTCGGCTCTCTGCAGCGACGACTACGAGTACCTCGGCGTGCCGGATCCGGCGCTGCGCAGCAGTTTCGCGCATTGCGGCGAGATCGTGCGGCTGGCCGACCACCTCGGCTACGACAACATCCTTCTACCGTCGTCCTACCAGGTGGGGCAGGACCCGCTGACCTTTGCCGGTGGCGTCGCGCCGTCGCTCGAGCGCCTCGCGCTGCTCGTTGCCATTCGCTGCGGTGAGGTGCACCCGCCGATGCTCGCTCGAGCTCTGTCGACGCTCGATCACATGCTCGACGGACGGCTGACGGTCAACATCATTTCGTCCGATCTACCTGGAGAGACGGTCGACTCGGCGGCACGCTATCGCCGCAGCGCAGAGGTCATCGAGATCCTGAAGCAGGCTTGGACTCGGGAACGGATCGACTTCGACGGCGAGTTCTACCAGCTCTCGCTGGAGACGACCGATCCAGTGGCCCCCTACCAGCAGAACGGCGGACCGCTTCTGTACTTCGGCGGCTACTCACCGCATGCGCGCACGCTTTGCGCCCGCCACTGCGACGTCTACCTGATGTGGCCGGACACGGAAGACGGCCTCGAGGCGACGATGAAGGACATCTCCGCGAAGGCACGTGAGCACGAGCGCGTCCTCGACTACGGCCTGCGCATTCACGTCGTCGTGCGCAAGAGCAGCGCCGAAGCGCGCGCCGCGGCAGCGCGCCTCATGAGTCGGCTGGACGCGGAGCGCGGTGCCGAGATCAAGGGACGAGCGCAGGACTCCGTCTCTGCCGGCGTGCTTCGGCAGGACGCGCTACGCGACGCCTCCGAGGACGACTACATCGAGCCGAACGTCTGGAGCGGGATCGGCCGCGCTCGATCGGGGTGCGCCAGCGCGCTCGTTGGCGATCCGGACGAGATCTACGACAAGATCCAGCGTTACCTCGACCTCGGAATCCGCGCCTTCATTTTCTCGGGCTATCCCCATCTCGACGAGTGCCGCTACTTCGCCGATCTCGTGCTGCCGCGACTCGAGCGGGGCTCTCTGCCGAGACTGCGTGGCCGCCTTCCGGAGACGGTCCCG
>JBCCLJ010000175.1:0-14936 GCA_039026915.1 Acidobacteriota bacterium | reverse complement strand
GGAGTGCAGGATGACGTCATGGGGGCACTATGGCAGAGGGCAGATCTCGGCGGTCTCGGTGGAGTGTCGTCGCTTGATCAGCCTCGTCAGGCTGGCGCTAACGCCTTTGACGAGCACACAGGGTTCTGCCCTCACGCCATCCAAGCCAGGGGCACAACCCGTCCGGACAAGCGACCCGCGAACGGCGGGGGCAAACGCAGTCCACGAATCGAAGAACTGGGGTCTGCATTTGCCCCTGGACCAGACTTCTACTTCCAACGGGCGAATGACGAACGAGCCTTCAAGAACGGAGGGTTGCCGCTTCATTCGCCTTGGCGGGCGCAGGGCTGATATCCATCAGCCCGAGCGCGCTAGGCGAGGAGAATGTCGCTCACCGTTTGGGAGAAGGCTCGCCAACGCTCTGTTTCGGCGTTCAACTGCTTCCTTCCGACCGCCGTCAGCCGATAGAACTTGGCGCGTCGGCCGAGCTCCGACTTGCCCCATTCACTCTCGATCCAGCCGCGTTTCTCCAACCGGTAGAGCGCCGGGTAGAGAGAGCCCTCCTCGATCTGCAGCTGCTCGTTCGATCTTTCTTCGAGGAAACGCGCAATGCCGTAGCCGTGACGCGGCCCGCCACTGAGCGTTTTCAGCACGAGTGAGTCGAGGGTCCCGCGCAGCAGGTCCTGGCCGGACTTGGCCACCATCTCCTCCTCGGGCGGTCGGCGTGAAAGGGTCTTTCGAGGGCTCTGACGCTCTCTGGAGCAATACCTAGACTATCAATGGTACGGAGCCAACCTCGGAACGTTGCGGCCTGATCTGTCGCGCCGTGGAACAATCGCCGCTGCACCCGAAACGAGGAGCCGGTCATGTACATCGAAGAGTTTGCCCTCGAGCGCTACCAGTCGCTCTACGAGAACGAAGTCGACATCAACCTGACCGAGAGCGGGGTGCATCCGTACACGATGCGTGAGCTGCTCACTCAGGACGAGCTCGAAGAAGTGTTGGACGTGCGCCTCGGCTACGGCTGGACCAACGGCAACCCGGCGCTGCGCGAAGCCATCGCGCAGTACTACCCGGGCGCGACCGCGGACAACGTGCTCGTGACGAACGGTTCGGCGGAGTCCAACTTCCTGCACACGTGGACGCGGCTCGAGCCGGGCGACGAAGTGGTCGTCATGGTTCCGAACTACCTTCAAATCTGGGGCATCGCGCGATCGATGGACTGCCAGGTGAAGAGCTTCTCTCTCGACGAGTCTCAGGACTGGGCGCCCAACCTCGACGAGCTGCGCAGCAAGGTCACCGACGCAACGCGCCTGATCGTCGTGTGCAATCCGAACAACCCGACGGGCGCCGTGATGGCACGGGACGACATGGAGGCGATCGCCGAGATCGCCGCCGAGCACGACGCCGACATCTACTCCGACGAGGTCTACAAGGGCGTCGAGCTGGAAGGCCCGGAGGGCCCGAGCTTCCGCGACGTGACCGATCGTGCGACCGTCGCTTCAGGCCTGTCCAAGGCGCTCGCACACCCGGGCCTGCGGATCGGCTGGCTCGTTGGAAGCGAAGAGTTCATCGCGCAGGCCTGGCGACGCAACGACTACACGACGATCACCACCAGCCCGCTCTCCGAGGCGATCGCGACGATCATCCTCCAACCCGAACGACGCGAGCAGATCCTCGAGCGCAACCGCACCCTGCTGCGCCAGAACCTCGGCGTCCTGCAGGACTGGATCGCCGGCCAGGGCGGTCGTTTCTCGCTGATCCCGCCGAAGGCAGGCGGCATGACCTTCCTCGGCTACGACCTCGAGCACGAGGGGCAGCAGGTGAACAGCACCCGGTTGTCCGAGTGGCTGCGCGTCAACGAGAGCCTGCTCGTCGTTGCGGGCGACGTCTACGGACTCGACGGGCACCTGCGGCTCGGCATCGGCGAGGAGCCGGAGACCTTCAAGGCCGGCCTCGAGAGGCTCGCGCGAGGCGTCGAGCGCGCCGACCGCGGGGAGCTCGTCGGCTAGTCGTCGTGGGTGTCGGGCTGCGCGAAGAACTCGAGCACGGCGACGTGGGCCTCGTCGTCGAGTGAGAGCTGCGCGTGCTCGACCTCGAGCAGCACGAGCGGCCGCTGCACGGCGGCTTCCTGCGGTGACAGCTCCAGAGCCTTGCGTGTCGCGTGGCCGTCGCCCATCGTCATCGCGGCCGCCCGCAGCTCCTTCGAGGGCTTGAGTTTCTCGTCGCCCCAGAAACGAGTCTGCCGCTCGGCCCCTGCGCCGCTGAGTACGGCGCGTCGGGGCGTCTCGAACGAGGTGCTCTGCACCTGCAGAATCGCGTCCGTCGCGAAACCGGCCGAGTCGCCGTCGAGTAGCCGACGCAGACGCCGCGCACGGTCGAGCTGCAGCTGCAGGTGTTGCTTCCAGGCGTCCATGTCCCGGTAGCCGCGCCAACGTCGAGCCTGCAGACGGCGCTGCACGGGAGCCGACCAGACGCCCCAACGATTCCTCTCCCAGTCCGCCACCGAGTAAACGTCGGCTGCAACCGGAGCTCCGCTCTCGTCGACGAAGTTGTCCTCAGCGTCGGGGAGCTCGACGAAGAGCGAGCGAAAGGTCAGGATCGTCTCCGGCGCGAAGCGGCGACCGAGGCGTCCCAGAGCGATGCGGCGACCTTGATGGAACTCGCGCAGGATGCGGATCGCTCCGCCGTTCGCCGTACCGACGAGAGCGAGCTTGCTCACGCGGACGCCCTTGGGGAGGGAGGTCTTCCCGCCCTCTGCTTCGTCCAGGGAGGCTGTCCCGTACTTGGTGAAGTAGCGACAGACGTTGCCACCGTTGCTCTGGCACATCAGGTGCACGTCGAGTCGGTCGTCGCCGCGCGCCGCACGGATCGTCGCGAGGAGCTCTCCAAGCTGAGATGCAAGAACTTCCGGAGCCAAGCGAAAGTCGTGGCCGAAGAGATAGAGGTTGGATCTCGCGTCCGGCGCCTTGGGATCACCGACGAGGTAGCCGCTCGCCTCGAACGTCCTGCGCAACCTGACGTAGAACTCCTCGCGGTAACCCAGCAGATCGACCGACTCGACGACCGAAGTCGCGAGCAGCTGACTCCGGCCTTCGTCCGGACTCGACGCCGTCAGCGGCAGTGCAACCTCCCGGCCGCCGTCCCGCGGCCACAGGACGTCGAGGCCGTGCCCCCACGCGGAACGCCCGTCGGGATGCACCAGATTGCTCCCCATGATTCCCGGCACGAAGACCAGAACGGGGTGATCGGCCGCCTCGATACCGGGCACTGCCACCGGAGCATCAACGCTGCTGCAAGCACCAGCGAGCACCGTAAGGCACAGCAAGAAAACGACTTGCAGGCGACGTCTCTTTGGGCACCACAAGGGCGCTCTCAACTTCATCGAATCTCCACGAAATCAGGTTGCACGCGGGGCCTCACCGAGGAGCATAATGCCCGCAAACCCGCTGCCTCTCCCGAGGCCCAAAGTTCGATCTGCCGCGGCCGTGACGCCGCGATCTGGAGACTTCATGACCAGAGTTCGTCTGTTCTCTGCCCTCTTGCTCCTCGTCCTCCTGACTCCTGCCGCCTTCGCGCAGCCGGTCCTGAGCGAGATTCGCATCGATCAACCCAGCACCGACAACGACGAGTACTTCGAGCTTGCGGCCGCCCCCGGCGCTTCGCTCGACGGCTTCACCTACCTCGTCATCGGCGACGGCTCAGGGGCCAGCGGCGTCATCGAATCGGTCACCGACCTGATCGGCAGCGTCGTCGACGCGAACGGCTATTTCGTGGCCGCGGAAGGCACGTTTACTCTCGGAGTGGCGAACCTGACCACGAGCCTCAACTTCGAGAACTCGGACAACGTCACCCATCTGCTCGTGCAGGGCTTCAATGGCTCCGACGGCGACGACCTCGACACCGACGACGACGGCGTGCTCGACGTCGAGCCGTGGACGAGCATCGCGGACTGCGTCGCGCTGATCGAGAGCGTCGGCAGCGGCGACCTCACCTACTGCGCCAACACCAACGGCCCTGACGGAACCTTCGTTCCCGGCCACACGATCGCCTGCCCGGACGGTTTCGACGTGGGTGTCTTCGACCCCGTTGGCGGGATCGACACTCCGGGGGCGGACAACATCTGCAGCCCGCAGACCTCGGCCCGTCTCAGCGAGATCCGCATCGATCAGCCGAGTACGGACAACGACGAGTACTTCGAGCTCACCGGAACGCCGGGCGAAACTCTCGACGGTCTCACCTACCTGGTGATCGGTGACGGCACGGGCGCCAGCGGCGTCATCGAATCGGTCACCGATCTCACCGCCTCGGCGATCGACGCCAACGGCTTCTTCGTCGCCGCCGAGTCGACCTTCACGATCGGCGCCGCCGATCTGACGACGACGTTCAACTTCGAGAACTCGGACAACGTCACCCACCTGCTCGTACAGGACTTCACCGGCGCCGACGGTACCGACCTCGACACCGACGACGACGGCACACTCGACGCCACGCCGTGGTCGCTCATCGTCGACTGCGTCGCCCTGATCGAGAGCGTCGGCAGCGGCGACCTCACCTACTGCCCGACCTCCGTCGGTCCGGACGGTACCTTCGTGCCCGGTCATCCTGTGCTCTGCCCCGGCGGCTGGGAGGCAGGCGCTTTCGATCCCGCCAGCGGTGAGGACACGCCCGGCGCCGAGAACCTCTGCGCCGCGCCGACCGCTTCTCTGCTCGTGATCAACGAGGTCGACTACGACCAGCCGAGCTCGGACACCGCCGAGTTCCTCGAGATCAAGAACAACGACACCGTGCCGGTCGACCTCTCGGGCTACGAAGTTCAGCTCATCAACGGTTCCGGCGGCGGCGCGGCGCCCTATGGCACCTTGGCGTTGCCCTCGGTGACGCTCGATCCAGGCGCCTACTTCGTGCTCTGCGCCGACCCGTCGACCGTCTCGAACTGCGATCTCGCAGCGCTCTCGAGCATCCAGAACGGCGGCCCTGACGCCGTCGCCCTGCTGCTGTCCGGCACGGTCATCGACGCCGTCAGCTACGAAGGCGACACCGCAGCGCCCTTCACCGAGGGCAGCGGCGCCGGAGTCATCGACCCGGGCGGCTCGGGCGACGACAACCTGAGCATCTCGCGGACGCCGGACGGCGCGGACACCAACGACAACTCGGTCGACTTCCAGACGGTGTGCAGCACGCCGGGCGCCGCAAACTCGACGGAGACGAGCAGCTGCCCATCGGTCGCTCCGCCGGTCTTCGTCATCAACGAGATCGACTACGATCAGCCAAGCTCCGACACCGCCGAGTTCATCGAGATCCGCAACAACGGAGCCGGGGATGCATCGCTCGCCGGGTTCGAGCTCCAGCTCGTCAACGGCAACGGCGGGACTCCCTACGACACGATCTCGCTTCCGGCAGCGACCGTCACCGCCGGCGGCTACTTCGTCGTCTGCGCCGACGCACTCGCCGTACCGAACTGCGACCTCGAAGGCTTCAGCTCGGTGCAGAACGGAGCGCCGGACGCCGTGGCCCTGGTCCAGGGTACGACGATCATCGACGTCGTCAGCTACGAAGGTGAGGTCGCCGCTCCCTACTTCGAGGGCACCGGCGCACCCGCCGACAGCGGCGCCACGGGCGAAGACAACAAGGGCATTTCTCGGACCCCGGACGGTAGCGACACGAACGACAACAGCATCGACTTCGCCTTCGTCTGCGTGACGCCGGGCTCCGGCAACACGACCGAGACGACCGGCTGCAGCGCAACGGGACCGACCAAGGAGATCTTCGAGATCCAAGGCTCGGGCTCGCTCTCACCGTTCGACGGCAGCACCGTCACGACGCTGGCTAACGTCGTCACGGCGGTCGGCCCCGAGGGCTTCTTCGTGCAGACGCCGACGGCGCGCTCCGACGGAGACATCGACACTTCCGACGGCATCTACGTCTTCACCGGATCGGCACCGACCGTTGCGGTCGGCGATCTCGTCGACATCTCGGCGCAGGTCGACGAGTTCTTCGACTTCACCGAGCTCGTCGGCGCGACGGTCACCATCGTCGGTACCGAGACGGTGCCTGCGCCCGTGGTCTGGGACGCCACGGTGCCGTCACCCGATCCGACGACGCCGTCCTGCAGCCTCGAGTTCGAGTGCTACGAGGGCATGGTCGTGACCATCGCGAGCGGCACGATCACGAGCGGCAACCAATCGTTCAACTCGGATCCCGTCGCCGAGGCCTACGCCGTCGCCACGACGCAGCGCGCCTTCCGCGAAACGGGAATCGAGTTCCCGGGCATCGTCGGCCTGCCGGTCTGGGACGGTAATCCCGAGCTCTTCGAGATCGACCCCGACGCGCTCGGCCTGCCCAACGAGACGCTCCTCGGCGGCAGCACGTTCCAGGCGACGGGCGCGATCGCGTTCGAGTTCGGCGGCTACGAGCTGTGGCCGACGAGCCTGACGGTGACGCCGGCGATCCTGCCGGGGTCCGTCCCGACCCGCGGAGCCGGTGAGATCGGCATCGCGTCGCTCAATCTCTTCCGCCTCTTCGACGACGTCGCCAACGGCAGCGAGACCGTTTTGCCGACGGCGGAGTATCAGCTGCGCCTCGAGAAGGCCTCGGCCTACATTCGCGAGGTGCTGCTGTCACCGGAGGTGCTCGCTGTCCAGGAGGTCGAGAGCCTCGCCGTCTTGCAGGACCTCGCTGCCCGCGTCGCGGCCGACGATGCCACCGTGTCGTACACCGGCTATCTGATCGAGGGCAACGACGTCGGAGGCATCGACGTCGGCTTCCTGGTGCGTTCGACGGTGACGGTCAACGCCGTCACGCAGCTGGGCGCCACGGAGCTCCTGACCTTCGACGGAAGTCTGCTCCACGACCGTCCGCCGCTGGTGCTCGACGCCACGACGAACGGCTACGACTTCCAGGTGATGGGGATCCACAACCGTTCGCTGAGCAGCATCGACAGCCCGACGAGCGGACCGCGCGTGCGCCAGAAGCGACTCGAGCAGGCGCAGTCGATCGCTCAGAAGGTGCAGGACATTCAGAACGCCGATCCGTCGGTGAAGCTGTTCGTCGTCGGCGACTTCAACGCCTTCGAGTTCACCGACGGTTACGTCGACGTCACCGGGCAGATCCGCGGCGTCGTCGATCCAACGCAGAACCTGCTCAGCGATATCGACCTCGTTTCCCCGGATCTCGAGAGCCTGGTCGACGGTCTGCCCGCGGAGGAGCGCTACTCGTTCATCTTCCGCGGCAGCGCGCAGGCGCTCGATCAGGCGCTCGCCTCTCAGGAGGCCGTCGCCGACATCGTCAGCTTCGCCTTCGGGCGCGGCAACGCCGACGCCGACGAGCTCGCCATCGAGAGCCCGGGGCCACTGCGCTCCTCGGATCACGACGGCTACGTCATCGGCGTGCTGACGGCGCCGCCGGACAGCGACTTCGACGGCGTCCTCGACGAAGCCGATCTCTGCCCGGCGACGACGATTCCGGAGTCGGTTCCCACGCGTCGCCTCGGCTTCCGTCGCTGGGCGCTCGTCGACGGCGACACCGAGTTCGACACGCGCGGTCGCACGCACCTGTCGTTCGACACCGAGGCTACCGGCGGCTGCTCCTGCGAGCAGATCCTCGAAGTCCTCGACCTGCCGCGGAGCTACGAACGACTGCAGCGGCGCTACGGCTGCTCGACCCTGCTGATGAAGTACTGGGTGTACGTCGTCCGGAACCTGTAGCTGGAAAGCGCAGCGACTCGTCCCTCCGCTGGAACCGGGGGGCGGCCGAAACGTAAGTGACGGCAGCTCCCCTCTCCCAGCTCTGAAAGGAAGGACGTCATGTCGCACCTGCTCGAAGACCTCAAAGTGAGCCTGCGTGGGCTGCGTCAGGCACCCGTACTGACCGGCATCGTTCTACTGACGATCGCCATCGGCATCGGCGCGACGACGGCGATCTACTCCGTCGTCAACGCGGTCGTCCTGCAGCCGCTCGCCTATCCGCAGGCAGGGCAACTGGTCAGCGTCTCGACGCAGTTCCCGACGATGGGATTCGACCGCTTCTGGGTATCGCCACCCGAGTACTTCGAGCTGTCGGAGTGGTCGACGACGCTGGCCACGATCGGCGCCTACCGGGGCGGAGAGGTGTCGGTCGTCGGCACCGAGGAGCCGCTACGCAATCGAGCGGTCTTCGCCACCGCGACCCTCTTCGAAGTACTCGGCGCCCAGCCGTATCGGGGCCGTCTTTGGGACTCGGAGTCCGATCGACCGGGCGCGGAAGCGGTGGCGGTGCTCAGCCACGAGCTCTGGCAGAGCCAGTTCGGAGGGCGAGAGGACGTGCTCGGTGCGAGTCTCGAGATCGACGGCATGCCGACGACCCTGGTCGGCGTACTGCCGCCGAACTTCGACATTGCCGAGGAACGACCACAGCTCTGGATTCCGCTGACGCTCGATCCCGCCAACCGGGAGAACCGCGGCAATCACTTTCTCAACCTCGTTGCGCGGCTCCACCCCGGCCTGACTCTGGAGGACGCCGACGCCGAGCTGGCGACGCTCGTCGCGGGTTGGGAGGAGCGCACAGGGGCAGGTCACAACCCATCTCCCGAAGGCCATCCGATGCGCGTCGATGCGCTCAAGGAAGTCGTCGTCGGTGACACGCGCCCGGCGCTGCTGGCACTGCTGGCATCGGTCGGTTTCGTTCTGCTCATCGCCAGCGTCAACGTCGCCAATCTGCTCCTCGCGCGCAGCGAGTCACGGCAAAAAGAGATCGCGGTTCGCGCGGCGGTCGGCGCCACGAGGGCGCGTCTCGTGCGTCAGCTCCTGACCGAGAGCGTGCTCCTGGCTTTCGTCGGCGGCGCCCTCGGCGTGGCGGTCGCGCATCGCGGCCTGGCGCTGCTCCTTCGCGCCTTTCCCACCAGCCTCCCCAGGACCCAGGAGGTCAGTCTCGACCTGCCGGTCCTGACCGTCACCACGCTCACTGCGGCCGCCACCGGAATCCTCTTCGGCCTCGCACCGGCGCTCAGCCTCGGTCGTGGACGCTTCGGCGCGCTCCTCAAAGAAGGTGGACGGCGGGCCTCCGCGTCGATCTCGAGTCTGCGCCTGCGGCGGATGCTGGTCGTCGCCGAGGTGGCGCTGGCCGTCGGCCTCGTCTTCGGAGCAGGACTGATGATGCGCAGTTTGAGCGGGCTCGTCGGGCTCGACGCCGGCTTCGACCGCGACCGGCTGTTCACCTACGAGCTCTATCTGCCGTCCAGCGACTATCCCGCCGCGACCGACCAGCTGGCCTTTCTCGGTCGACTCTTCGACGAGCTGCAGAAGGTCCCGGGAATCGATCGAGCCGCGGCGGCCGACGGTCTGCCGCCGAGCCGCGACCTCAATGCCAACGACATGGAGTTCGAAGGTGTCGAGCGCACGGAAGACGGACCGGTACACAACATGGACTACTGGCAGTTCGCCAGCACGGACTACCTGGAGACGCTCGGCATCCGCGTCCTTTCGGGACGCGGCTTCGCCGCGACCGACGACGGGCAGGCGACGCCCGTCGCCCTGATCAACCAGCGAGCGGCCGAGGTGTTCTACCCGGATCAGGACCCGGTCGGCCGGCGGCTGCGTCCCGGTTTCGGCGACATGCCGTGGTTCACGATCGTCGGCGTCGTCGAAGACGTCAAACAGCGCGGGCTCGACGCCGAGGTCGGCACGGAGGTCTACTGGCACGCGGAGCAGGTCGGTGAGGCGCTCGGGCGCATGCCTCGCTCGATGCACGTCATCGTGCAGTCGGGCCTCGATCAGGCGACGGTAGCCCAGGCCCTGCGAGAGACGACCTGGCGCCTCGACCCCAAGCTGCCCGTCGCCTCGGTCCAACCGATGGAAGCCGTCGTCCGCGACACGCTGGCGCGGCAGCGTCTGCTTACACTGCTCCTCCTGCTCTTCGCCGGCATTGCGCTCTTTCTGGCAGCGATCGGCGTCTACGGCGTCATGTCCTATTCGGTGGAGCTTCGCCAGCGCGAGCTCGGTCTACGCATGGCCTTAGGCGCAGCTCCGGCAGCGATCCTGCGGTTGGTGCTTGCCCAGGGCGCGCTGCTGACGTCGATCGGACTCGCCGTAGGTTTGGCATTCTCCTTCGGCTTCGCCCGCCTGCTGCGTTCGCTGCTCTTCGGAGTCTCGACGAGCGATCCGTGGGCCTTCGCCCTGGTGCTGCTCGTCCTGGCCGTCGCCGCGGGACTCGCGACGAGCATCCCGGCGTGGCGCGCGACGCGGATCGCTCCGCAGGAGGCACTGCACAGCGAATAGCCGTCGTCAGGCCTTCGTCGCCTGGCAACCGCGAACTCGAAGCGCCATCTCGTTCTCCTCTGCGTCGACTCGAGAGATTGGCTTCGAAGGTAGAGTGGATCGCGAAACAACGCAGAGCCTTTTTGGGCGATCTCTCCCTGAACCCCTTTTGGTAGCCAAGTATGCGAGCGCTCTCTTTCGTCTGGATCTGGCTCATCTGGCCTGGAATGGCGGCTTCGAGCGAGAGCCGACAGCCCCTTCTCGACGCATACTTCTCGGTCTTCGAGACGAAGGCGGCGGACCCGTTACCTCTCGCTGAAGACGCGACCTTCTTTGGATCGCTACTCTCGGAGCCGATCGTCGGCCGAGACGAGGTCGTCGCCTTCTTGAACCGCGTTGCTCCCTCGGTGCAGCTGAAAGAGGTGAAACAGTCTTTCGAAAGCGACGAAGGTGCCTGCGCCGAGCTCGTCTTCCTGGTTCAGGCCGACGACCTGGCGATGGAAGAAGCACACTGCCTGAAGATCCGGGACGGCGAGATCCAATCGATTCGCCTGTACTACGACCCCAGGCCGCTACTCGAAGACTCCGGCAACTGATCCCGGGGTCGGGTCCTTCCCGGTCGAGCTGCGCCCACGAAAGCCGGTCCTTCCCGGGAGAGGCAGTGTCCGTCTTCAGTCGTTCTTTGACGGACGCTCGCAGAAGTCGCGGAGTCGCTGGACGCTCTTCGGGCTCAGCGAGCTCGCGAGCGTCTCGTCCCAGCCGCGCAGCGTGATCGTCAGCTCGTCCGAGGAGCACAGGAGATCGAGATGCCTCTGGCGCAGCGCGACGACGGCCCACTCACCGTTCGGGTTCGTCGTCTGCTCGGGCGGCAGAGGTTCCACGGCGAAGGACTCGCCGAGGCCGTTGCGTACCGAGACCGTGTGGGCGTGAAAGCGTGGCCCTTGGCCGAAGCGTACGGTCAGCGCCGTGTCGGGACCACCGCCGGTCGCCAGACGCAGTACCGCTCCCCGGCCCGAGCTCTCGTCGACGAGGCGAACGGGCTTGCTGACGTTGCGGGTTGCCAGCTTGCGGTCGCGCAGCGCGCGGTACAGCGCCAGCGGGTCGAACCCCTGAGCGCGAGCTCGTGCCGAGGCAAGCCACGGCAGCAGAAGCAAGGCGGCCAGGAAGCCGCGACGGCTCCCTCTGTCTCTCACATCCGTCATCCCCGTGAATCTAACGGAAACGCTCGCGCAGCGGACCCCTCAGAGCTTCCGCAGACCGGAGCTGGGTTCGACGACGAAGGCCGGTCCTCCACAGGCCCTCTCGGCCGCGGCGACGACCGCATCGGCCCTCTCTCTCGGAGCGACGGCGATCGCAAAGCCGCCGAAACCTGCGCCGGTGAGACGAGCACCGACGGCTCCGGCAGAGCTCATCGCGGTGCACAGAGAGTCGAGCTCGGGTGTGCTCGCACCGAAGTCCTGCAGCGACGCATGCGAGGCGTCGAGCAGAGCTCCGACCGGGTCGAGGGCTCCGGCCGGGTCGAGGGCTCCGGCCGCCAGCGCCCGTTCGGCGGCGTCCACGCGTGAGGCCTCGTCGAGCACGTGAAGAGCCACGGCTCGCACGGACACCGGACCCGGATCCACCAAGCCCCCGGCGCTCGACGCCAGCAAGAAGCCGGAGGGAACGTCGGTCTCGCGCGCCACGCGACGGGCCGACGCCTCCGCCGGCAGCTCGGCACACGCGGCCCTGCCGTCTGGATCGTGAAAGGCGGCGAGACGTTGCCGCGGATCGCGCCCCAGTCTCTTCCCGAGGAGCGCAGCCGCAAGGCGCGTCCCGAGCACTCGGGCGTTGTAGTGATCGCGGACGCGCCCCCCTTTGGGCGCTTCGACACCCGACGAGGCGGCGATCCAAGACCAGGTCTGGGGCAGAGGAACGAGCCGCGTTCTCGTTGGAGCGAAGTCGATGCGCAGCGCCTTCCCGGCCTCGGCCAGCGCGATTGCATTCTGGTCCATGCCGCCACTCTCCACGCCGACCACGCGCTCCGCCTCGATGGCGAGCTCCACGAGCTCGACCGACGGGCGCGGCGCGGACTCTGACGCCAGGTCGACGGCTTTGAGAAGGCCCAGCGTCAGCGCCGACGAGGAGGAAAGACCGCCGACCGAGGGCAGGTCGGCAGCGACGTGCAAGAGCCCACCGCTGTCGAGGGTTCCCAGCACTCGCAACACACCCAGCAGGTAGCGAGGCCATCCCGACAGAGTGCTGACGTCGAGCGTCTGGATCTGATCGAGCGACCAGTCGGCCGTCTCCGGGAAGGCACTCGAGCTCGCCGCGACCCGGTCCGCAGCGGGCGCATAGGCCACCTTCAAACCGCGGTCGATCGCCATGGGCAGCACGGGGAGATCGGAGTAGTCGGTGTGCTCGCCGATGATGTTGACCCGCCCCGGAGCCCAGACGACGCCCGCGGGTCCGGTGCCGTAGCGGCTGGAGAAAGCTGCCTCGATCTCACGCACCGGCGCAGTCTACTGGCGGACTGCATCGAACCTGCTCGCTCCGCTCGTGTAGTGTCCGGCTCAGAAGACCCTTAGCGAGGAGACTCGATGTCCGGAAAGTACTTCGACGAGCTCGAGATCGGCATGACCTTCGAGCATCAGCCCGCGCGCACAGTGACCGAGACCGACAATCTGCTGTTCTCGACGCTGACGCTCAACCTGCAGCCGCTGCACATCGACGCCGAGTTCGCCAAGGAGCAGAACTTCGGCAAGATCCTGGTCAACAGCATCTTCACTCTCGGCCTCGTCATCGGAGTCTCCGTCAAAGACACCACGCTCGGCACCACGGTCGGCAACCTCGGTTTCGAGAAGACCGAGTTCCCCAACCCGGTCTTCATCGGCGACACGATCCGAGCGACGACCGAGGTCGTCGCCAAGCGCGAGTCGAAGTCGAGGCCCGAGTGGGGCATCGTGACGTTCGAGCATCTCGGCATCAACCAGCGCGACGAGATCGTCTGCCGCTGCGTCCGAGCGGGGATGATGCTCAAGGCACCGAGCTCGTGAGCCGGCCGCGCCGCTCGGCGCACTTCGTGCCGGGCGCCAACGAGAAGATGCTCCAGAAGTCGCTCGCGACGGGCGCTGACGCTCTCATTCTCGACCTCGAAGACGCCGTGACTCCCGAGAACAAAGACTCGGCGCGAAGCACGGTCGCCGAGTGGCTGCGTGACGTCGACTTCGGCGCTCAGGAACGCATCGTGCGCATGAACTCGCTCGACTCACCCTGGTGGCGCGACGATCTCGAGGGCGTCCTCGAGCATCCTCCCGACGCTCTTCTCGTGCCGAAGGTGAACCACGGCGACGACGTGGTTGAGATCAGTCGGCGCCTCGAGGCACTGGAAGAAGAGCACGGGCACGAGAAGGGCCGAGTCGAGCTGATCCTGCTGGCGACGGAGACCGCGCTGGGCGTGCTCAACATCTCCTCGATGGTCGCCAGCGACCGGGTCACCGCACTGACCTGGGGTGCGGAAGATCTCTCGGCCGATCTCGGTTCCAAGGCCAATCGCGACCCCTCGGGCCGGCTGCTGCCGATCTTCGAGTACTGCCGCAACCTGACTCTGTTGGCCGCAACCGCTGCGCGGATTCCAGCGCTCGACTCCGTTTTCGTCGACATCCGCGACACCGACGGACTGGCGCGCGAATGCAGAGAGGCAGCCGACATGGGCTTCCTGGGCAAGATCTCGATTCACCCCGCGCAGATCGACGTCATCAACGACGCTTTCACGCCGTCGGACGAAGAGATCGAGACGGCGCGGGAACTGCTCGCCGCCCTCGAGGAGCATCAGAAGGAAGGTCGCATGGCCTTCGCGTTCCGCGGCCAGATGGTCGACGTACCGCACTTCGAAAGAGCCCGCAGGCGACTGGCGTTGCGCGACGCGATCGATCATCGCTGAGCGGCGCTTCGCGGAGCGGAGAACGCCGTACTCCGTACTGCCTTCAAGGTGTAGGAAAACGCCTCAGCCCGAGGGGTGAGCAGACTCACCTCTTTGCGAGGCAGCCTTCCTATGGAGGGTCGTTCAGCGTCTTCGTAGCCTTCGTTTCACGGAGGCTCACCGAACACTGGAGACCCAAAAGATGCCCCTCAAGATCGCCTCGACCGCCAGCTCCTGGGCGCAGGCCCGCCAGCAGCTCCGCCAACAGATGAAGAGCAACGCCTCGGAGGAGAAGAGATCACGTCGCTGACGCAGCCGCGCTCAGGGCGCGACTCCGATCCGACAGCGCCTGTCCGCTGCAAAAACTGCCCGAGGCACCGTGAATGACCCCACCCGACCGTCCTGCGAACCGACGAAGCCAAAGCTCGCAACCCCGACTCCTCGTCGTCGACGACTCCGACGCCGATCAGTATCTGATCCGCTGGATCCTGCGCGATCTCGACAAAGGCGTCACTCTGGAGCAGTGCCGGGACGGAGACGTCGCGCTCGAGCGTCTCTGCGATCCCGAACAGCCGTCGCCCGACCTCGTGCTGCTCGACATCAACATGCCGCGTCGATCGGGTCACGAGGTGCTGCAGGCCCTCTCCGAGCGAATGCCCGATCGCACCTTTCCGGTGATCGTGCTCTCGACCTCGAACGCCCCGACGGACGTCGAATGCTCCAGCCACTTCGGCGCCGACGCTTACGTCTGCAAGCCCGGCAATCTGCGCTCGTTCACGGCCGTGCTGGACGACATCCTGCATCGCTTCCTCTTCGGCGGCTCGAGC
>JBCCLJ010000174.1:0-15166 GCA_039026915.1 Acidobacteriota bacterium | reverse complement strand
GAGGCGCGGCCGACGATCGCGATTCCCTCCCGGCAGGCGCTGTCGATGCCGGGCGGCGACGTCGGGCTGAACCCCTGGCTCGCCGACGTGCGCGAGCTGATGCAGGAAGGTCACGCGGGCATCGTTCAGGGGATCGGCTACCCGAGCCCGTCCCGGTCGCACCTTCGGGCGACGGAGATCTGGGAGAGCGGCTCGCTGAACCCGACCGCGCCATCAGAGGGATGGCTGGGACGCTACCTCGACCACGCCTGCGAGTGTGGCAACGAGCCGCTGGCCGGGTTGCAGTTCGCCGAGGAGCTCGGCCTGACCCTGGCGACACGCACGGGCCGGAGCCAGACGATCGCTCACGACGGCCCGCTGCTCGACTTCGACCCGCGCGATCCGGGCCTCGCAGAGGCCGCGGCCCGCGGATCGCGGTCGAGCCGACTCGACTACTTGAGACAAGTGGAGAACGGACTCGGCGACGCCTCACGCCAGCTCCACAGGGCCGCCAAGGGCCGGGGAACAGCTCATGGCTACCCCGACACCGAGTTCGGACGCTCGCTCCGCTGGACCGGCGACATGATCGAGACGGGATGCCCCACGCGTACCTACTACGTGACGATCGGATCGATCGACGGAGCCGACGCGGTCTCGTTCGACACGCACATCGACCAGCTGGCCAAGCACCGTCTTCTCTTCGAGGAGTTCGGTCGCGGACTCCGCGCCTTCACCGACCACCTGCAGAAGTCCGGTCACTTCGGCCGCGTCCTGCTGCTCACCTTCTCCGACTTCGGCCGCCAGCTCGCCGAGAACAAGACGAACGGAACCGATCACGGAGACGCGGGCGTTCTCTTTTACCTCGGCGGCGGGGTGCAGGCAGGTCTGCAGGGGACGCCCGTCGATCTTGGCGACGTTCGCAACGGCGGTGTCCAGGCGACAGTCGACTTTCGTGGCGTCTACGCGGACGTGCTTCAGAACTGGCTGAATGTCGACGCGGGTCCGATTCTCGGCGACGACGTCGATCCGTTTCGCATCGTTTCGCGTCAACGCGCCTGACAGGCGCGCAAAGCGATGTACCATCGCACTGATCGCTAGAACGAACTCTGCAGGAGCTCCCCAGAGAACCTGATCGAGCCACAACGCGCACCGAAACAAGGGAAGGGAGTGCAAGTCTCCCACCGCCCCGCGACTGTGATCGGGACGAAAGCCGCATCGTGAGTCACTGCTGAGAGCGTCCGTGACGCTCCGGTGGGAAGGCCCGGCAAGTAGGACGACCGAGAGTCAGGAGACCTGGTCGGCAGCGCTTCCGCCAAAGTACGCCTTCGGTCGTCGACCGAGGCGTGCGTCGTTTCCTCGAGGGAGGGAAAGGAACGTCATGAAACTCGCACACAGCACCCTTGCGTCCGCTGAACGCCGACGACCGGCGACCCGCGGTCTGCACAGAGCAGCCCTGCTCCTCACGCTTCTGCTGGCACTCACCGCCTCGGCAGCGTCGTCTCAGGACCGCCAGGTCGAAGGCACGGTCAAGGACACCGACGGACGGGCTCTCGAATCCGTCGTCGTCGAAGGACTGCGCGCCGGCCAGCTCATCGGCAGCACGGAGACGGACGGCTCCGGCGCCTACTCGCTCGGCGTCAGCGCGGGCGCGGTCACGCTGCGCTACCGACTCGACGGCTTCGAGACGCAGCAGATCGCGCTCGACAGCAGCGCCGACAGCCAGGACGTCGTCCTCGAGATCGGCACCATCAACGACAGCGTCGTCGTCACGGCGTCCCGGACCGAGCGCTCCGAGGGCAGCGTCACCGAGTCGATCACCGTCTTCGACGAGGAAGACATCGAGTCTCTCGGCGCCGTCGATCTCGGCGAGATCGTGCGCGCCGTTCCTGGCCTCCAGGTCGAGATGACCGGTCGTGAAGGCTCCCTCGGCTCGCTCTTCGCACGCGGCGGCGAGTCCGACTACAACCTCGTCTACATCGACGGCGTGCGCGTCAACATCAGCGGCGGCCGCTTCGACATCAACCGCGTCACTTCGAGCGAGATCGAGAAGGTCGAAGTCCTGCGCGGGGCACAGTCGGCGCTCTACGGCTCCGACGCCATCGGCTCCGTCGTCAACATCTTCACCAAGCGCGGCAATGCCTCGCTGCCGCCCAGCTTCATCGGCAACGCCGAGGCCGGCAGCTTCGACTCGATTCGCGGCTCGGCCCGCTACGTCAGCGGCCTGGGCACCAAGGGAGACATCTCGATCGGCGGTACCCATCGTGAGACCGAAGGCGCCTTTCAGAGCATCCTCCCGGAGAATGACTCTTACGAGCAGACGACGGCCAACATCACCGGCGGCGCGATCCTCGGAGACAGTGCATCTCTCCGTGGATCGATTCGCCACAGCGAGGCCGAGGGCCGCAGCGTCGGTCAGATCGCCTACGGCGTGCGCGACAGCGGCGGCGTCTACGACTCGACGGACTCTTCCGCCAACGTCACCTTCACGCAGCAGGTGACGAGCAACTTCGACCACACGGTCTCCGCCTCGTACTTCGAGAATGACAATGTCTTCGCCGACACGATCGCAGATCCTTCGATCAACGTCTTTGCCATTCTCGAAGGCGAGATCGGCGCGATCTTCCCGGACAGCCCGCGCCTCGTTCGCTTCCTCGACGAAGCCGAGTTCAACGGTCTCCTCGCCAATCCCGGAGGCCTCGGTCCGCGGCAGTTCCTGGCCTCGACGCCCTTCGGCGTCTCGGACTTCCCGTTCGGCCCGAACGAGTCGGACTTCGAGCGCTCCGCCTTCCGCTACCAGGGCAACGTCGCCTGGGGTGACGACGAGCTCCTCAGCTTCGGCTACGAGTACGAGGAAGAGTCGGAGCCGATCAACGGCTTCGATCGGGACAACAACTCGGTCTTCGTTCAGCAGCAGTTCAACTTCGAAGATCGCTGGTTCCTCTCCCTCGGCGCACGGCTCGACGACAACTCGTTCTTCGGCACGGAGGTCAACCCGAAGCTCTCGGGAGGCGGCTTCATCGTCCCCTACAACTCGGGCAGTCTGTCGTCGCTCAAGTTCCAGGTGAACTACAGCGAGGGCATCAAAGCGCCGGTCTTCTCCGAGCTCTTCGGCAGCGCCTTTTCAGACGGCAACCCGGACCTGCTTCCCGAGAAGGCCAGGACGGCCGACGTGGGAATCGAGGCAACCTTCTCCGACCGGAGGTTCCTGGTGGGCGTCACCTACTTCGACAACGAGTACGAGGATCAGGTCGCCTTTCGCTCGTCCGGAGGCTTTGGCACGGACGGCGTCCCGGATTTCTTCAACATCGCCGGCTCGGAGGCCGACGGCTTCGAGTTCCACCTGAGGCTGCAGCGTCCGATCGGAGGCTTCACCGCTTCGCTGAACTGGGCCATCGTCGACACGGTGGTGACCGAGACGGCGAGCTCGAGCGTGCAGTTCCAGCCGGGACAGCCGCTCCTGCGGCGGCCTGAGAACTCCGGAACCGCCCGCCTGAACTACACCAAGGGTCCCTGGACCTTCAACGCCAACGTGCAGCACGTCGGCGAGCGCCACGACTCGGCCTTCCTCTTCCTGTCGACCCCCGACTTCCAGTCGACCGACATCACCGTCAACCCCGAGTACACGCTGGTCGGGCTGAACGCCGAGTACCGCTTCTCGGAGGCCTTCGCAATCTACGCCCGCGGCGAGAACCTCACAGACGAGGACTACGAGTTCGCCATCGGCTTCCCCGGCGCGCCGGCGAACTACTACGCCGGCGTGCGCTTCGACATCGGCGGCGGCCGCTGATGTACTCGGCTCGCTAGGTAAACGACTCCTCGACCGACGGAGGCTCCATGAAGAACTTCACTCTCATCGTCTCGCTGGCAGCCGGACTCGCTTTCGTGGCGACGGCCGCCGAGCCAGAAAGTCTCTACGTCAAGGTCGAGGACCTCGTCCCGAGCGGCGGCTTCCAGTTCAGCGGCGCCGACATCGACGCCGTCGAACTGGCGAACGCCGCCGGGACGGTTCGCTTCTACGCCTCCGACGTCGCCGCATCGGACATTCCGAAGAACGTCGGTGACCACGCACTGGATGCGGCTTCAGCGCTCGGCCCACCGACGCTGATCGACTCGAGTGCGCCGTACGTCGTGTCGCTGAACGGCGGCTCGGTCGTCGTCGCGATCGACACGATGGGTGTCCCGACGACCGACGACTGGCAGGTCCAGGTCTTCGAGGTCGACGGTACGTTGTACGAGAACGGCGCTCCGGAGCCCTACCGAGTCTCGATCTCCGAGAGTCCCCAGGGACCCTGGCAAGAGCTTGGCGCGGGTTCTGGAGTCGCGCGTTTCTCGCTCGGCGGCGGCGACACGGGCCTCTCCGAGGAGGAACGCGACGAGATCCAACGCATCGTGGCCCGGCCCGAGGCCCAGCAGGAGCTCGTCGGATCGATGAAGACGATCGTCGGCGAGGAACGATCGCGGATTCAGGCCATCGAAACGACGGACCAGGTGGTCGCTGAGCTCGCTGCCTACCTCGAGTACTACGAGAAGCGCGAGCACGACATCGTCGATCACGGTGGCGAGGACAACGGCTCCCTGCAGGCGGCGGCACAGATCCTGGCCGCCCTCGACGTGCGCCTGCGCCAGCTGTCGGCAAGCCACTAGGCGGCGAAGGAGACGCGCCTGCGGCAAAGAGCGACGAGCCTTCGCGTCGCGCGGAGCCACGCTCGCCCGCCCCACCTTGGGAAACGCGAAGCCTCACTCACTCTCGTCGGGGGCGAAGACATCGGGATGAGAGACTGGGGCCGACATGAAGGCTCGAACCTGGTTTCCGGCGGTCGCGTCCGTGCTTCTCTGGACCGCGCTCGTTCCGCTCTGTGCACACGGCGCTGCAGCTCAGGCGGCTTCGGCGACTCCGACGTTTGCGAGCGACGTTGCCCGAGTCCTTCATGAGAACTGCGTCGAGTGTCATCGCCCAGGCGAGATGGCACCGATGTCTCTGCTCACCTACCAGGAGGCACGACCGTGGGCAAAGTCGATTGCGCGTGTCGTCGCGAGCGGTGCGATGCCCCCCTGGCACGCCGACTCACGGTACGGCCCCTACGCCAACGACCTGCGCCTGAGCGAAGACGACAAGAAGCTTCTACTCGCCTGGGTCGAAGGCGGAGCTCCTCAGGGAGACCCCGCGGAGCTTCCCGCTCCACCAGAGTTCACTCGAGGTTGGTCCCAGGGGGAGCCCGACCTCGTCGTGACTCTGCCGGAACCGGTCGTCGTCGACGCCTCGGGAGACGACGAGTACCACTACATCGTCGTGCCGATGGATCTCGACCGTGACGTCTGGGTACGTTCGGCCGAAGTGCGTCCGGGAAACCGCGAGATCGTGCATCACGCGACCGTCATGGTCATGCCGCCGTCGCTCGTCCGGCAGGGGCCCGACGGGCCCGAACTCGCACTGCGCACTCCCACGCGAGAGGCACTCACGCAGCGCGTGGGCAAGCTGACACGGCTGCGTTCAGGAGCACCCGTCGTCGACGACGGCTGCGCACACGCCGACGGCGGCGATTTCCCCGGATCGCGCCCGGGCGAAGGGCCTCAGCTCGGCGTCTTCCTGCCGGGCAAAGGCCCCGACACGCGGCCCACGGGTCACGCCGTACTCGTCCCCGCCGGCTCCTTCCTGCTCTTTCAGATGCACTACTCGCCCGCCGGAGAGCGACAGAGTGACCAGACGCAGATCGGCTTGATCCTGGCCGATGCGGAGGACGTCGAGCACCGCGTCAAGCGGGTCGAGATCTGGAACAACCTCTTCGAGATCCCGCCCCGCGCTTCACGGCACGAGGTGACCTCGTGCTTCACTTTCGACAAGACGGTCCGAGCGATCTCCTACACCGCGCACATGCACTTTCGCGGCAGCTCCATGAAAGCCGAAGCCCTTCTCCCCGATGGCACCCGCAAGACGCTCTTCTCGGTGCCGGACTACAGCTTCAACTGGCAGACCACCTACGTACTCGCGCAGCCCCACCCGCTCCCTGCAGGCACCGTGATCCACACGACGGCGACGTTCGACAACTCGGCCGGCAATCCGTTGAATCCGGATCCCGGCGCGACGGTTCGCTGGGGTGAGCCGAGCGACGACGAGATGATGGGGTTCTGGATCGAGTACGTCGACGAGCCGGCTGCGGCGGTCCCGAACGAGGCGGAAGGACGCTGAGCGTCGAGGCCTTGCTGTCGAGCAGCGGGTCGCACCGTCGAACCCGGCAGGATGAATCCTCGAGTCTCGCGATCGACGAAGCGATCGACCGCTGGCGCTCGAAGGCAGCTGTTCCTACTCGTCTTCGACCCAGACGTTGACAGACGCCGGCTCGGTCAACGCGTTGCTCCAGACGAAGCCGTTGCTCCAGACGAACGCGTCGCTCCACACGAAGCCGTCGCTCCAAACGAAAGCATCGCTCCACACGAAGCCGTCACTCCAGACGAACGCATCGCTCCAAACGAAACCGTCACTCCAGACGAACGCATCGCTCCACACGAAGCCGTCACTCCAGACGAACGCGTCGCTCCACACGAAGCCGTCGCTCCAAACGAAACCGTCACTCCAGACGAAGCCGTCCGGGCCGATCAGGACGAAGTTGCCTTCGCCATCCTTGTGCACCGGTCCCAGGAAGTGCCGCGTGCCCTGGAGGTCCGCTGTCACGTCCAGCTGTGCGGGGCCGGCCTCGCTGGAGGCGAAAGCGACTTCGAAGGGTGTCGCTCCAAACGCCGCGCGCTCCGCGTCGACGAGCCCGGAGCCCTGCTGCAGCACGGTATAGGCCAGGTTGCCCTGTGCGTCCAGAGCCGGCCTGCCGCTGAGCACGATCCGCTGCTTGACCTCGTAGGGGGTCAGACCCGGATTCGCTTCGAGCACGAGGGCGGCAACGCCCGCCACGACGGAGGCCGCCTGCGAGGTGCCCGACATGCTGAAGTAGAAGCCGCCGTCGTGCTTCTGCGGATGGTCTTTGGCCAGAGTGCTCCAAGTCGACATCATGCCCAGAATGTGACCGCCCGGAGCGACGAGCTCCGGCTTGAGGAAGCCCTCACGCGTCGGCCCGGCCGAGGAGAACTCGGCCAGGAAGTCGTCGCTCGGATCACCGGGGGTGTAGTTGTCGGTCATTGCACCGACCGTGATGACGTAGGGGTTGTTCCCCGGCACGCCGATCGTCATGGCGCCTGGGCCCGTGTTTCCTGCTGAGGCGACGACGACGATCCCCGCCTCCCACGCAGCCATGACCGCCTGGTTCAGGGGATCGTCCCAGTAGCGAGAGCGGGCATCGGCACTAATCGACAGATTCAGCACGTCGATGCCGTAGCGATCCTTGTTTTCGACCGCCCAGCCGATTCCTCGGATGACGTCCGCGTAAGAGCCCGAGCCGGAAGACCCGAAGGCTTTGATCGAGACGACGTCGGCATCCGGCGCAACGCCGTTGTAGCGGCCGTTGTCGGCGAGCACGCTGCTCAGGGCGACCGAGGCGACGTGGCCCCCGTGCCCGTGGGCATCACTCGGAACGAAGTCCCAACGGTACTCGTAGTCCCGCTGCGCGTCGTACTGAGATCGCAACCGGTAGTGGCCGTCGGCTCCGTACAGGATGTTGTAGTGGGAGAAGAGCCCGGTATCGAGAAAGGCGATCGTCACGCCGCGACCGGTGATGCCGGCGTCGTGGACGCGATCCGCTCCGATGAGTGAAGGAAAGCAGGTGTAAGGGTTGTACCACCAGGAGTTCGGGTCCTGAGTGATGTCGCAAGGAAGCAGAGCTGCAGAGCTCGTCTCGGGCGTCGGCGTCTCGACGTCGTCACTGGAGTCTTCTGACGAGCCGGCGTCGTCGCCGCCCGGCGTCGGCGTTGCGACCACGTCAGCAACGGCCTTGACCACGACGTCGTCGACGTAGAAGTACTCGTCCGAGCCACCGTAGAGGTTGAGGACCGCAAAGCGGACGACCACCTCGGAGGAGGCGGACTCCGGCAGTTCGACGACCTCGCTGCCGACGTTGCGGCCCTCGAGTCCGGTGATCTCTCGGAGCGTCGTGAAGGTGGCACCACCGTCGGTCGAGATCTGCAGGCCTGCCGCATCCTCGCGATCGACACCACTGCTCGTCTCCCAGTCGAAGGCGATGCTGGCGAGCTCGGCCCCGCTCGGCGCGACGGCGCGTCGCGAGAGGCTTGGCTCCGTGCCCGAGTCGGGACGGTCGTCCAGACGCAGTCGCTTTCCGGCGATCCGAACGCTTCCCTTGGAGGAGCCGACCTTTTCCGGATCGAGCTCCACCCACGGCCCGCTCCACAGGTCTCCCGCAGAGCCGTCGAAGCCGGCATCAAACCTCTCTTCCACCGTCGCCTCGGGCCCGGTCATCGCTGGCGCCGCTGGAGGCACGAACGACATCTGCAGATCGGTGACGCGGAAGAACTCGTTGGAGCCTCCGTACTTGGAGGTGACCCGAAAGCGAATCGCCGTCTCGGACGATGCGTAGCCGGACAGGTCGTAGGTGCGCGTCTCGCTCGCCGAGCCGTCGAATCCACGCAGAGCTTCCAAGACGACGAAGTGGGAGCCGTCGGACGACACTTCGACCGAAACCTCGTCGCTGGTGTCGACGCCCGACGTCGTCTCGAAGTCGAAGCTCAGAGTCACCGCGGTCGCGCCGGCCAGATCCGCGCGACGCGTGGCGCTCGGCGATCCGCCGGTGTTGGGAGCGTCGTCCAAGACGAGCGCGCCGCCGACGACCCGCACCTGCCCGTCTGCTGGGCCGGGGCGCGAGCGCTCGTCGTCATCATCGTCGTCGTCGTCATCGTCGTCTCCCACTGGCGGGTCGTTCTCTTCCCAGGGCGCAAGCCACGCGCGACTTCCGACACTCCCTTTGAAGCTGCTCGACTCGAAGTCGTCGCGAAGAACCTCGACCGTCGCCGAGCTCGTCCTGACCGCGCCGGTGCGAAAGAGCCGCCCGCCTCGCGCGACGACGCTCCGCTCCAGATCCCCGAGCTTTGACCCAGGCACGGCGAAGGCCACGGCACGGATGACACCGAGACGGTGGGTCGATTCGATCTCGAGTAGCTCTGCGAGCTCGCCGAGCTGCGCTTCCGATAGACCCTGAACGATGACGGAGTGAATTGCTGGATTCTCTTCTGCCGGGAGGGGGCCGGACCAGAGAAACGCAGCGAGGACCAGGGCGATCACGATCGACGCCAGGGAGTGGGTTGGAAAAGGAGCAAGCGGTGAGGAGTTCATGGGAAGGGATCCGGTCGTAGGCTGTGGAAATCAGAACATCTGACGCCCTCGCCTACTGCACTGCACGTGCCAGCCTTCGAGGGCAAGGTTTCGTGGTTTCTCAGGAGAGGTTCCGGAGTCTCTGAAGAAAGCTCGGCCAGTCTCTGATGGGGCGCGCAAGGGGCGGTGTGCCGACTCTTTCCCCTCGACCGATCTTCGGCACAGCCAAGTTCTCCAGCGAGCCACTCTGGAAGCCGGGCGAGACTGCAGGAGCAAGGCCCCAACGCTCTCAGAGACGATCCGGATCGCGCTCCGCGCCCGGGCTGTTTGGCCCTGAAACCTTGGATTTCTAAGCTTCGAACCCTGAGCGAAACGAGGGCCGGGCGCTGGCCCGAGGGGCCCAAGGCGGTACCTTGCACCAGTTCGCCACTTCTTGCAGCACACCCTTCCAGCCTGTTCCATTCCTTTTCGCGGAGCCTCGCGGCCGAGGGAGCGCAGAGCGCTCCGGGAGGCCTCCTTCGCTCACCCCGAGCGTCCCTGCGAGAAGCGACGCAGCGGCCTTGGAAGCGACGGGTCTCCCGAAGCCAGGCGATCCGCCCGAGAGAGTGCGGGGCGCCCTGGAAGGCCTCCTTCCCTCCCCCGAGCCTCACTGCGAGGAGCGACGCAGCAGGGCTCGGCGAAGCCTGAGCCTGGCTGTGTCCGACGCGGTAGTCTCTCGAAAGTCCGTGCTCCCACCAGCGGCACGCTTCGCAACGCTCCAGCCGGTCACCCTTCGGACGACGCTGAGCTCGTCGCCGCATCCGCTGCGGATCCTCAGGAGAACGGAGAAACGCGCCTGCGGTCGGTGCGGCCTTCCCTACGGAACGATCGCGGCCTTCAGAGGGCGACCGACACCCCCGTCGATTCCCTGGCTGCGGGCAGCCCCGGCGAGAGCCGTCTCTCGTTCGCGCTTCGTTGCGCGCGCTCCGCTCCGAGCCTTCCGCACGGACGAGCTCGGCGAAGCGCCGCGACGCGCCGTCGGCTGGCAAAGTCCGCCTGCACGAGAGCTCTGCAGCTCTCTCCTGATGCTGGACGGCGGATCAGAAGTCGTCGTTCAGGTACAAACCCTGGCGCGTGACGAGGTAGAGATCGTCTTCCGTATCCGCGACGTCGGCCCAGAGGAACCCGTCCGACCAGAGGAAGCCTTCGGACTCCATCAGTCCGTCCGACCAGAGGAAGCCGTCGGACCAGAGGAAACCGTCGGTCGTCGGCGACTGATCGGACCAGAGGAAGCCGTCTCCGTAGACGGACTTGCTCGAGTGGCTGGCGCCCCAGGTGGAAGCGACCTCCTCGACCAGAACCTGGCCCGACTCGGCGATCTTGACGCGCGGAGAGAGAGCCGCGACGGCAAAGTCCGTGGAGTCGAGCGCGGCGGTGATGTCGAGCACACCCGCACCGATCTTGGTGGGCTCGCCGTCGATCGGCCGAGCAGAGTTCATCAGCCGAGCCTTGACCGTGTCGGGCGAGAGCGACGGATCCTTCTCGAGCATCAGAGCGACAGCTCCCGTGACGAAAGCCGCCGCCATGCTCGTGCCCGAAAGCTCGAGGTAGTCGCAGTTCCGACGCACGGAGCGGCAGCGGTGAGCCAAACGCTGAGCGAGGCGACTGTTCTGCCTCGATCCGCCCATGATCCGGTTGCCCGGCGCCAGGAGATCCGGCTTGAGTACGTGGTCGTAGAGCGTGGGTCCCTCAGAGGAGTAGGTCGAAGCGAAGTCGTCACGCCAGTCGTTGCCGGTGCCGCGGTCGGTGACGGAGCCCACGGTGATCACCTTGCGGGAGTTGCCCGGGCTGGTCACGGTGAACTCACCGTGCCGTCCATAGTTGCCGGCGGAGCAGACGACGACGATGCCGGCGTCCCAGAGACGCTCGACCATCTGTACGAGTGGGTCGTACTCCGCGGGCTCCTCGATCGGTTTGCCGAAGCTGAGGTTGACGACCTCGATGCCGTAGTAGCGCTCGCTGTTTTGAAGAATCCAATTTAGAGCCCTCAGCACGTCGGACGTGCGGCCGCGTCCGTCGGCACCGAGCGCCTTGACGGAGAGAAGCCAGGAGTCACGAGCAAGACTGCCGTAGGTGCTGTCCGGATTGGTGTTCGCCAGCATTCCCGCAATGTGAGTGCCGTGACCGTCGCGGTCCCTGGGCGGCGTGCCCTCGCGCACCGGGTTCACCGTCGCGTTGACCGAGGCCCAGTGTGCGTCGATGTCGCGGTGACGTGCGATGCCGGTGTCGACGATCGCAATGTCGACGTCCCAGCCGGAGAGGCCGAAGTCGCCGAGCATCTCGGGATGGCGCGCCGTGACCTTGGAGGAGTAGCTGTTGCCAGTGACCTCGGAATCGGCGGAGACGAAGCGAACCCGCTCGTCGTAGGCCAGCTCGGACAGCTGGTTGGCCGGCACGAGCATCGAAGCCATCGGCAGACCTTCCAGGGCCTCGATCTCGGTAGCTCCGTAGAGCTCGCCCAGATCGCTCGGGACCTGCTCCTGGAACTGCACGACGACTTCGACGCGCTGCGGCGCGATCGACAGGCGACGGTGATTCAGCTGCGAGCGTTCGATCTGCGACAGCTTTTGACTCATCCGCATCTGGGCCTGCGCGGGCACCGTGGCAAGCAATGCGAAGAGTAGAGGAAATGCGAGCTTTTTCATGGGCTTATCTCAAAAGACTGGAGGCAAGTGCACCTTGCCTCGCACCTGTGTAAAGCAGTTCCCGTGCCACGCCATAGAACGACAAAACCTCCACTTTCCCGGCCACCGCAGGCGGACCCTGAAAAATCTGGCGAACCGCACCAAAAGTCGGCGGACTCCATCGCGGGAGCCGAACCGAAAGGCGATCCGGTTCAGAAGGATCGCTAGTTGCGGCGGATGTCTCGGAAGGGCCCGCGATCGTAGCGGTGGCCCTTGGGCATCCCCAGGACGCGCTCAGCGATGATGTTCCGCTGGATCTCGTCGGTGCCGCCCGCGATCGAGATGGCCGGCGTCGAAACGAGGACCTCGGCGATCACGCCGTTCTCGGCGGACTCGGGGCCGGTCAGCAGAGCGTCGACGCCGGAAATCATCGTGTGCACGTGATTCGCCTGACGCGCGATCACACTCGCTGCCAGCTTGCCGATCGAGCCTTCGGGGATGATCTGCGTCGTACCCGCCCGCCGCTTCGCCTCGGCGGCTTCGGAGGCGAGCCGCGCCCCCAGCGCCAGGCCGAAGAGGCGGGCCATCTCCTGACGTACAGCCGGCTCGCCGAGCGCACCTTGGGCCCGCGCCCGCTGGAACACCAGGTCGACGCGGCCCTCGCGCTGCGGGTACCAGGTGTAGGGCTCGTTGGCCGTCTCGAGCTCCTTCTCGAACTCGGCGTAGATCGGGCCGGAGCGCTCGACCTCTGGAACGTCGGGCCGCGGCCTGCGGCTGAAGCCGCGGCGCTCGAAGGAGAGCGTCGTCGTCGCCACCGCCCAGCCGTTGCCTTCACCGCCGAGAAGATCTCGCGCCGGCACCTCGGCGTTCGTGAGGAAGACTTCATTGAACGACTGGTGGCCGTTCATCTGCTGGAGCGGCCGCACTTCGACACCGGGCTGCCGCATGTCGAGCAGGTAGTAGCTCAGGCCCTGGTGCTTCGGCTGATCCCAGTCGCTGCGAGCCAGCAGGATTCCGAAGTCGGCGTGATGCGCACTCGTATTCCAGACCTTCTGACCGTTGAGGATCCAGACGTCGCCGCGCCGCTCTGCGCGAGTCGAGGCTCCAGCGAGATCCGAGCCGCTGCCCGGCTCGCTGAAGAGCTGACACCACGAGTGCTCACCGCTCAGAATCGGCCGCAGAAAGCGCTCTTTCTGATCGTCCGTGCCGTGCGCCAGGATCGTCTCCGACGCGAGGCGACGCGGTCCCACCTGCGCCGCACCGACGGCGCCCATCTCGTCGAACACGTCGGCGACGGTCTGCGCCTGCTCGAGGGTGAAGCCACGGCCGAAGTACTCCTCGGGCCAGTGAGGCGCTGCCCAACCGCCGTCGATCAACACGTCACGCCACTCTCTGAGCGAACGCTGCGGCGACCAGTTCTCCTGCAGCCAGGCCGAGACCTCGCGACGGATCTGCGCGGAGCTCACTGTGCCGCCTCCATGCGCTGGATGGCGCGCTCGCGATGCACGTGCGCCGCGCCGAAGAGCACTTCCGAGCTCTTCGCCCGCTTGTACCAGAGGTGCGTGTCGTCTTCCCAGGTGAAGCCGATGCCACCGCGCAGCTGAATGCCCGCCTTGGCGCACTCGATGTACACGTCGCTCGCCATCGCTTTCGCCAGGCTCGGCGTCCAGGCGTCGCCGCCAGCCCCATCGAGGACGCGCGCCGCGTGATGGACCACGGCCGCGGCGAGCTCCAGCTCCATGAGGAGGTCGGCGCAGCGATGCTTCAGCCCCTGGAACGAGCCGATGGGTCGGCCGAACTGCACTCGCTGTTTCGTGTACTCGACGGTCGACTCCAGGAGCTGCCGCGCTCCGCCGATCATCTCGTGGGCGAGGGCGACGCAGAGTCGATCGCGCAGGCGCTCGAGAGACGTCCGGTCGAGCGGCCCGACCGGCGCGCAGACGGCGCCGTCGAAACGCAAACGCCCGAGGCGCCGGGTCGGATCGAGGCTTTGGCGGCGCGTTTCGACGACGCCTTCTGCCCCGCGATCGACGGCAACGAGCACCGCCTCTCCCTGATCCTCGGCGAGCACGATCCACCGGTCGGCACGAGCCGCGTCGACGACGAGAGGCGCTTCACCACGCAAGGCGCCGGCCGCGTCGATGCGAAGACCCTCGATGCTCGACAGGTCGGCGAGGTCGCCGGTGACCAGCGTCGCGAGAAGCTCGCCCGAGGCGATACGCCCCAGCGTCTCGTCGCGGAAAGGTCCTTCGGGAGCTTCGATCAGCGCCGTTCCCGCCATCGCCACCGAGGAAAAGAAGGGTCCGGTGTAGAGGGTTCGACCCATCTCCTCCGCGACGATGCCGAGCTCGACATCACCGAGGCCGGCCCCGCCGAGCGTCTCGGGGATATGCGTGCCTGCGAGATCGGACTCGGAGGTCAGGCGTCGCCAGACTTCGGGGTCGTAGCCGAGCGCCGAGTCGAGGTGCCTGCGAACCGAATCCATGGGAGACAGCTCCCGCAACGTGTTGGACACGATCTCACGAAAGAGAACCTGCTCTTGGCTGAAGCTCGACTGCATCGTCTCGCGCCTCGACGGCTGTGAGGGAGGTCGTCGCAAGATACTGCACCGGCCCGCGTCGGGCCAAGCCGCCGTCCCGAAAGGAACGGCCCGCCAGAGCCAAGCTCCGGCACGCCAGCTCGAGAAAAAGCGGCGGCAGCGGAAAGTGGACGGCGCTCTAACGACCGGCGGCGACGCCCGCGCGGCGCGTCGCCATGGCGCTCGCCACGGCCTCGAGCAGCTCCGTGGAACTGAACGGCTTGGCAACGAACAGCCAGTCCGGCGACGACCGATCGAGATCTCGCTTGCTGCCTCCGCTCATGAGCACGACCGCCAGGTCCGGCCTGACGGCCAAGGCATGCTCGACCAGCCAAAGCCCCGATTCATGGGGCATGTAGAGGTCCGTGACCATGCAGTCGAAGGCCGTTTCCTCGAGGTGCAAAAGAGCCCGACGCGCGTCGCTCGAAGCGACCACTTGATAGTGGTTCACCTCCAGGATCTCCGTCGTCGTGGCGAGGAAGACCGGATCGTCGTCGACGACGAGCGCCTGGGGCTTGGCCGCCGATTCGGGCGCATCGGACGGGATCTCAGCCAGAAGGACCTCGAGCGGTAGGCACGGTAGCTCTTTCATGCCCCTCACAGAAGCAAGAACCGTGCACAGCTCGCAGGTTCTCAGAAAATCGCGCTTCTGCCGAGGCAGCGCGCCACCTCGCGATGGAGAGAAGGAAGACGCGCGGTAGGGGTTTTCACCTAGCCCACTGCGCCCATCTGCGCATGGCG
>JBCCLJ010000173.1:0-15192 GCA_039026915.1 Acidobacteriota bacterium | reverse complement strand
CGCGTCCTCCGCTGGCGTTGCTTCGAGGCCGAAGCAGAGGTTCTCGCGCACGGTTCCGGCGAGCAGCGGTGCCTCCTGCGTGACGTAGCCGATCGACCGGCGCCATGACTCCAGCTCGAAGGCGGACGCCTCGCGGTCTCCGAGGACCAATCGGCCGTGTGACGGCGCATAGAAGCGTTCCAGCAGAGAGAGGATCGTCGTCTTGCCGCCCCCGCTCGGCCCGACGAGAGCCGTGACCTTGCCCGCAGGAATGCGCAGATCGACGTCGCGGAGCACTTCGGTCTCGCCGTAGGAGTGGCGAATGCCGTCGAAGATGAGGTCGCCGCGAAAGGCTCCACTCGCATCGTCGCCGCTCCGCACCGCATCTTCCTCCTCTTCGTCCAAAAGACCGCTCAGGTGCTCGGCCGCTCCCGCAGCCTTGTTGAGCGCCGCGACGAAGGTCGAGAACTGCACCATCGGCATGACCACCTGGAAGAGGTAGAGGATGAACGCCACGAGCGTGCCGACGGCGAGAGCACCGCTCGCCACGCGTGCACCGCCGTAGCCGAGGATGACGACCATCGCGCCGCTCACGCCGAGGGTGACCGTCGGACCGAGCACGGCGTAGATGCGCGCCTCGCGCAGTGCCAAGCCGCGCAGCGACTCGATGGACCCGCCGGCTCGTCCGGACTCTTCGTCTTCGGCGCACGACGCCTTGAGCAGTCGCATGTCGGCGAGCACGCCGGCGAGACGACCGCTGAAGTCCGCCTGCCGGTCCTGGATCTCCTTGCCGATGCCTTGCAGCTTCGCCGCGACCGGCAGGACGAGGAGCAGCCCGAGAAGCGCTGAGCCGAAGAGCACGAGCGTCAGGCGCCAATCGAGAAACCAGAGGATGGTGATCGCACCGACGATGGAGAGCAGGCTGGAGATGCAGTAGACGATCTGCTGCGTCAGCAGGTCTTCGATCGACTCCGTGTCGCTCAGAGTGCGGCTGACAAGCTCACCCGAGCGCTGCTCGTCGTGAAACGCCATCGGCAGCCGCAGCAGATGAGCGACGACCCGTCGCCTGAGGAAGGCCGTGAGCTGCGCCGCTGCGCGGGCCAGGAGATAGATACCCAAGGCGCTGAAGACCGCCTCGACGAGCAGGATGCCGACGAGCATGCCGACGAGTCGCTGCGAGATCGCGCCGCTCGTGGCGCTGTCGATCAGGTCGCGTGTCAGCAGCGGCACCCAAAGGGCGATGCCCGTCTCGATGAGCGTCAGTACGCAGGCGCAGCCGAGCAGGAGCCAGGGCACCTGGACGCGCCGAATGAGACGAAAGAGCGGTTGGAAGCGTTCTGGCATGACTTGCCTTCCTTCTACGAGTCACTTTGACCAACATAACACACAAAGAATGACCGCACGGTCATCACTTCATAGGAGTTTCAGTCACGGCTGGATATCGACGGCCGTTCACTGTCAAAATGACCCCATGAACGATGCACGCACGGAGATCCTCCGAGCCGCCCGAGAGCTCTTTCTGGAGCAGGGCTTCGTCCAGACGACGATCCAGCAGCTCGCGGACCACGTCGGTATCTCGAAGGGTGCCGTCTACCTGCACTTCCGGTCGAAGGCCGACGTCATGACCTCCCTCATGCGCAGCCTCGAAGAGGCCGTCCTCGAGCGCGTCCAGAAGATTGCCGCGAGCCACGAGCTCAGTCCCCTCGAGCGCCTTCGCGAGCAGCTGCGTCTGCAGTTCGAGGAGGTACGCGAGCAGCGGCTGCTCTTCGAGATCTACATGAAGGACTCCGGCGTCGCCATCGACGAGGAGCTGGCGCTCTTCGCGCAGAAGTCCCGCGTCGAGTGGCAGCTGCTGCAGGAGGACTTCGTGCGCCAAGCCTTCCCGGCCGTCGACGAACGCTTCGTCACCGACGTCGCCGTCTGCTTGAGCGGGGCACTCAACGAGTACTACTCGTACGTCTTCCTCGAAGCAGCGGAAGTCGACCCCGACGCCGTCGCCGACCTGCTCGTCGTCCAGGCCGGCGCGCTCGCCAAAGCTCTTGCCGCAACCTCGCTCGCTCCAGTGCTCGATCGCGGACAGCTGCGAGGCAAGGAGGAGATCGACGAGGCGCTCGAGAGCGCGGCGCAGGCGCGCATTGACGCAGCGCTGCAGCAGATCGAAGCGCAAGCGGGCCGGCTGCCGGACTCCGACGCGGCCGAGATCGAGGAAACGCTCGAAGCGCTGCGCCACGGCATGGCGCAAGAGACGCCGAGCCGTGTCGTGCTCCAGGGGCTGCTCGCCAATCTCCGCGACTTCAAGGGGCTCTCGCAGGCACGCAAGACGCTGGCCTACGAGCTGGGTTTGAAGCTCGTCTGAGAGACGCAAGCGGCCGCATCGACCAGCGCTTTGCGTAGGGGCAACGAGGCGGCATGAAGCCGTCGCACTACCGGAGCCCCCATGCCCGACCTGCTCTCACGCGCCCTTCGGTCTCCCTTCCCCATCACTCTGCTTTTAGCCGCGTTCGCGGCGCCGACCCTCGCCCAAACGAACTGCGCCGCGATTCGCGCACGGCTCGACGAGCTCGGCCACAGCTACACCGAGTCGGTGCAGTTCGATCACTGCCAATTCAACGTGACGACCCGCGACGGCGACACCTTCATCATGCGGGACGGCAAGAACGGCACGTACACACTCGCGGATCTGGCGGGAGTGCAGCCGCTCGACGGGAACTGGGAGTTCCACCTGACTCCCGAGACGACGACCTGTCCAGGAGAGGATCACAGCGAGATCGTACGACTGCTGCCGATGATCATTCGCACCATCCACCAGACGCTGGGCTCCACCGACGGCGGAGCATCTGCACCGTACGACTTCAGGACACCCTTCACGCTCTCCCAGCTGTTGGGGCCGTTCTTCAGCAGGCTGCAGCAGTCCGGGATTCAGGTCAGCAGCGTGAACTACGGTCGCAACGGCAACCTCCACACGGTCGTCAGCCACCTCCAGCAGCCGTCCGTCTTCGACATCGGCTTCAAGTTCGAGGTCGGCGTCGTCGGACCGGGGCTCATCATGGGGAACTTCCAGGCCAAGACCGGGGACTGCAACCAGACGGGGAGTCTGGAATGGAGACGTCAGTAACGAGGCGCAACAGCGCAAGCGATCGATGAGTGGGGCGAAACGCCGAGGGACTTCCTCAGCCGAAAAGGCCCTTCTCCCAGTGCTCCACCAGCACGTACTTCTGAATCTTCCCTGACGGCGTCAGCGGGAACTCGCTGACGTGGAACCAGTGCTTCGGCGTCTTCTGCGGCGAGAGATGCTCGCGACAGTAGGTGTGCAGCTCGGCGTCCGAGACCGGGTCAGCGGGATCGGCGTCGCGCACGAACGCCGCCACGATCTCGCCGAACTTGGCGTCGGGTAGGCCGACGACGGCAACGTCGGCCACGCCCTCGTGCTGGAAGAGAAGCTCTTCGATCTCGCGCGGATAGAGGTTCTCGCCGCCGCGAATGATCATGTCCTTGAGGCGGCCGGTGATCGTCGTGTAGCCGCGCTCGTCCATCGTCACCAAATCGCCGGTATGCAGCCAACCCTCGGCGTCGATCGTTTCTCCGGTCTTGTCCGGCATCTCGAAGTAGCCGTTCATCACCATGTAGCCGCGCGCACAGAGCTCGCCGGCCACGCCGTAGGGCACCGTGTCGCCGCTCTCCGGATCGATGACCTTCATCTCGATCTGCGGCAGGACGGGGCCGAGAGTCTCCGACTTGTCGTGCGGCATATCGTCCGGCTTCATCAGGGTGATGCCCGGCGACGCCTCCGTCTGGCCGTAGATGATCGAGAACTGCACGCCGAGTTGCTCCTCGATGCGGCGCACGAGATCCGCCGGCACGGTCGAGCCGCCCGAGCAGATGAACTGCAACGAACCGAGATCGCGCGAGGCGAAGTCCGGCTGCTCCATCATCGCGATGAGCATCGTCGGCACACCGAGCATGTGCGTCGCCCGCTCGCGCTCCACCGTCTCGAGCATCAGAGCCGGATCGAAGAGCGGTGGCAGCACCAGCGTCGCACGAGCCTGCACCGGACCCAGCACGCCGATCACGCAGCCTCCCGTGTGAAAGAGCGGCATCGGGTTCACGTAGACGCTGTCGGCCTCGATCTGCAGACGTTCGGCGACGTGGCGAGCGTTGTTCGTCAGCCCCCGATGATGAAGAGAGGCCCCTTTGGGAAAGCCCGTCGTGCCTGACGTGTACTGGATCTGAACGCCGTCCTCGGGCGCCACCGTCGGCAGAGCCTGGTCGGGCGGTACAGAGTCCAGGAACTCCTCCCAGTCCGCGAGCGAAACGACGTGACGCAGCTCCGGCAGATCCTCCTGAATCTGCACGATGAGCTCTTCCATCGGGTTGCCGCGAAACGACGGCAGGTAGATCACTCCCGCCGAACGCGACTGACGCAGAACGTAGTCGAGCTCCTTCGCTTGGTAAGCCGGATTCACGGTGACGAGGACCACGCCGGCGAGCCCCGCACCGTATTCGAGCAGTACCCACTCGGGCACGTTCGGCGCCCAGACGGCGACGCGCTCCCCCTTGTCGAAGCACGAGGCCAGGGCGCGCGCCACGCGCTCCGCGTCGGCGAGCAGCTCGGCGTAGGTCCATCGCCGGCCTTCTCCGCCTCCCAGCGCTTCGACGAGAGCGAGGCGCTCGGGATGCTCCGCAGCGGCGGCGCGCAGCACTCCGCCTACCGTCGTGTCGAGCACTGGCGACGAGGCGTCGGCCGGGACGTAGCTGAGCCCTGAGGGGGCGGTCGGGTCGGCTGCAGGCCTCTCGCCAGCGCACATGGCGTCTCCTTCGTCGCGGTGGAACTCGCCGCCGATTCTAGACGGCACCGGCACGCTCACCGTTCGCACGGGTGTGGTCTCTCGAGTTCTTCACATCGGCCGCTTGTCCCGGGACGAACAACCTTTCATTACGAGTTACGCCAGTTCCTACGAGGCGCCCAGCGGCGCCTCGGCGGAGATTGGAAACCCGGCCACAGGACCACGATCCCCTGGGTCAGAGCACCACGCGAAACTGAGGAAGGCCTTGCTCGACGGCCGACGCTCACTCATCATCGAGGCACTATGACTGAAGCTCCTTCGAAGCCGCTCGCCGACGTCCAGAACAGTGAAGACGTTCGCAACGTCCGGATCGACAAAGTCGGCGTCAAGAACATCCAGTACCCGGTCGTGGTCAAAGACCACACCCACGGCCAGCAATCCACCGTGGCGACCGTCAACATGTACGTCGATCTTCCAGCTCGCTTCAAAGGGACCCACATGAGCCGGTTCCTCGAGGTGCTCGGCGAGTACGACGGGGCCATCAGCATCGAGAGGGTTCCCGAAATCCTGAGCCGGATGCGCGATCGGCTCGACGCCGACACGGCTCACTTCGTCATGGAGTTCCCCTACTTTCTCGAGAAGGTGGCCCCGGTCACCGGCAAGAAGGGAATGATGGGATACACGTGCGCCTTCGACGCCTGCTCCGGCGGCAAGGAGGACTTCGTCGTCCGCGTCGAGGTCCCCATCACGACCCTCTGCCCCTGCTCCAAGGAGATCGCCGAGTACGGCGCCCACAATCAGCGCGGCTTGGTGAAGCTCAGTGTTCGCTTCTCCGAGTTGATCTGGCTGGAAGAGCTCATCGCACTCGTCGAAGATTCGGGCAGCTGTGCTCTCTACCCGGTGCTGAAGCGACCCGACGAGAAGTGGGTCACCGAGAAGGCCTACGAGAATCCCAGATTCGTCGAGGACGTCAGTCGCGAGGTCGTCGTGCGACTGCGCGAAGATCCGCGCGTCACCTGGTTCTCGGTGGAGGTCGAGAACTTCGAGTCGATCCATGCGCACAACGCTTACGCGGCGATCGAGGGTCCTATCGAACGATGAGACGGTCCTGGTTGGCCCTCGGCTGCGCCATCGCTCTCGCCGGCTGCGGCGATGACGAGTTCGCGCTGCCTCGCGAACCCCACGCGGTCGTCCTGATCGACATCGGTGGGGCCAGTGCGGAGTCCCTCTCCGCCGCGCTCGCCGGCGAGGGGTCCTCTCTGCATGCCGTCGCGAGCTCAGGGGTGGTGCTCGAGCAAGCCTTCGCACAGTCCTCGGTCGCACGGTCCGGCGTCGCCTCGCTGCTCACCGGCCTCTATCCGTCGACGCACGGAGTCCAGAAAGCCGGCGACAAACTCGACGAGAGCATCGTCACGTTGCCGCAAGCCTTCGACAGCGCCGGCTTCGCCACCGCGGCTTTCTCCACGGCAGGCGACCTCGGAACGGCCGAGGGGCTCGACCGCGGCTTCGGTTCGGTCGCCCGCGCTCGGGGCGACGAGTTGACGGAGACGCTGCGCGAGTTCCTCGACGACGCCGGTTCAAGACCGTTCTTCCTGCTTCTGCACACCGATCTCGGCTACGCCCTCGGCAGCAAGGATCGCGACCGCAAAGTCGCCGAGCGCATCGAGGCCTTCGACGAAGTCCTGGGAGATCTGCGCTCGGCGCTCGACGCGAAAAACCGCCTCGACTCGACGACCTTTCTGATCACTGCGGACCGCACGCTGGAGACCCTGGCCGTTCTCGACACCTCGAGCGAAGCATCAGAGCCCGTCGGGATCGAGAGCACGCAGGTCCCCTTCGTGGTTGCGACCCCCGGCCTGGCTCGACGCGCCGACCACTTCCTCGGCGATCCGAGCAGCGACCTGATTTCCGCGGAGGTCGTCGACGTCATGCCGACTCTGCTCGACTTGGCAGGAGTGCCCGTTCCCGATCTGATGCAGGGCCAGAGCCTCAGGCGAGTGCTCGAAGGCAGCTCCCAGGAGCGCCATCTCGCCTTCTCCGAGCTGAGACCGATCAACGACGAGCCGGTGAGTACCGTGGCGCTGGCCGGTTACCAGCTCGTTGCCGTGGGCCAAGACCGCTATCTGGTGCGGCTCGCCGACGAGAGCCCCGTCGACCTGGCCAGCAGCAGCCTCATGAGCTCAGAACCTCTGCGAGCCGAGGTCCTCGCGCGTCACCTCGACGAATGGCGCAAGCAACTCGAAGGCGGCTTGGCCGGTGCCCAGGTGTTGGGCTCCGAGGAGCTCGAGGCGCTCCAGAACCTCGGTTACATCCAGTAGCCCCGCGAGGAGCTGCCGAAGCCGGCACTGTCGAAGGCCGATCGCTCTCGCGCCGAAGAGAAGGCGCTAGAGAAGCGACGAGCCGACCATCTCGGACGGCTTCTCGATGCCGAAGAAATCGAGAATCGTGACCGGCAGGTCGAGAATCGTCGGACTCTGCTCGGCGAAGGCTCGGCTGGAGAAAAGCACGCCTGGGACCAGGTCGCGCGCCATCGAATGGTCGCCCGACCAGGGAAACGGGTTGAGGTCGATCAGGCTCGGACCGGTCTCGGTCAGAACCGAGTCGGCGGACTGGCGATAGCCGGGGCGAAAGCCGACGAGAAGCTCGGGCATGTCCCATGTCAAGTCCCCCTCATACACCTGATCTCGGTGATAGATCTGCGCCACGGGCGTCTGACCGGTGTCGTCGTCCTTGAACGCCATGAGGCCACGCTGGAGTCGTGTCAGCACCTTCTTTGCCTGGGCGGAGCCTGGCTCGAGCACGCCGTCGCGCTCCCGGCCTTTCATGTTGAGGTAGAGGCCGTTGAAGCCCATGGCGTAGGCGTAGGTATGGTCCCAGTCGACGTCGAGAACGGTCGTCCGGGTCTTGCTCTTGGCCTCGTCTTTGATCGACAAGAAGTTGTTCTCGCGCAGCCAGGTGTTCAGATGGAACTGACGCCCGAACTGCGCGAAGCCGTGATCCGAGGCGATCAACACCAGAGTGTCGTCGTCGGCCGCGGGGAGAACGCGCCCGACCAGCTCATCCATGCGTTCGTACAGATACGGGATGTAGTCGGCGAACCTCGGGTCGGCCTCCGCGTGGAGGGGATGGGTCGGGTCCATGTTGCGCCAGAGCATGTGAGTGTCCTGATCGGTGCTCGAGACGTAGAAGTAGAAGAGACCCTCTTCGAATCGCTCCCATTCGTACTCGAACAGCTTCAGGCGCTCCTCGAGAATCGTCTCGGCCTGCTTCACATAGTCCTCGTCGGAGAAGACTCCCATGTCAAAGGCCTTGGTGTCCGCGGGCAGACCCTTCGTGTACAGGGGCCCGAGCGCCTCGGCCAGCTCCGAGCCGTACTCCGGCGGGTACGTCACGCCGCTCGCTTCGTCTCGGAGATCGAGGTTGATCGGAGTCGCATAGAGCTTGACGTGGGGAGTGATCTCTTTCAGGAGAAAGCGACAGATCCCGGTCGCCGTTCCGATCATGGGAATCAAATCGAACTGGACTTCGACCCAATCCGAGAACTTCCCGGGCTCGAGCACGACCTTCTGACCGTTGATGTCGAGTCGGGCAAGGTTTCTGTCCTTGTCGAGGTGAAGAACGAACGGCTGCTTGCAGAACGGGGAGTTCGGGTCGGCGGCGTCCGGATCTGGCGGACAGTAGGTGTTCTGAGGACCGAGTAGGTCAGCTCGGACGCGGCGGCCCTGCACCTCGACGTAGTGGGCGTATCCGCCGCTCAGATTCGGGAAGTCCTCGAACGGATCGCTGGTGTAGTAGTTGAAGAGGCCGTAAGCGTCCGCGAGATCTGGCGTCCCCATTCCGCCCATGCCCCGCGTCGCGGTCTCGTCGACGGGAAAATTGGTCGGGATCTTGATGACGACAGCGGGAATTCCCTGGCTCGTGAGGTGTGCCCAGAAAGGCGTCCCTTTGCGAAGGCTCCTCGTTGGGGAGCCGGAGAACGGCTTCTCGATCGGAAAATCGCAGCCCGCCGCCTGCAGCGTTTTCCAGGGATCACGGGTCTCGAAGATCGAGAAGACCGGCAGGTAGGTGTTCCGGTCCCTGAGAATGAAATCACCGACACCGTGGCCACCCGGAGACAGACCGGTGATGAAACTGCTCCAGGCCACCGGAGACAGCGCCGGCATGGTCGTCCCCAGGCGCCGGAAGCACCCGCGGTCCATGAGCTTCTTGAAGTTCGGCGCGCGCCCCTGAGCGATGAGGCTCTGGATGAGGTTCGGGTCGAGCCCATCGAGCCCGAGGACCACGACGCGCCGACCACCTGCTCCAGGTCCGCGGCTGCAGCCCAAGGGGAACAGTCCACCCATGGCGGCCGCTCCGCCGCCCAGGAGGCGAAGAAACTCCCGACGCTCGAGCTCCTGGCGACTGCGATGGCGGCGACGACTCATGGCTTGCGACTTTCGTTCCGAAAGCGCCTAGGCGCCTTCCTCCGCGCCTTCTTCAGCGGGCGACGGCGGCAGCAGCTCGACCGGCGCGGCGTTGATGTTGAAGGTGAAACGGCTCAGGTTGTCGAGGTTGAGGATCAGAAGCTGCTTGTCCCAGCCCTGGGGGGTGTAGATGTAGCGAGAGACCTCGTCGTGCTGATCGCTGGCGACGTAGAGCTCGTCGCGACCGTCCGAGTCCAGGTCGAGCAGGATCGACGCGTGCTCGAACCCGCCCGAGTCGGCATCGATGAGCTCGGAGTCCCAAGGACCCGAAGGATCGTCCGCGGGACGCAGCAGCCAGAGCCCAGCCTTGCTGGCAGCGGCCACCATCTCCTTCTTGCCGTCACCATCGACATCGCCGGCCGTGAGAAAACGCATCAGCTTGTCGTCGACGGTGGCGATGATGTTCTCGTCCGCAGGATCGGTGTCCGCGTCGTAGCGCCGGATCTCCACCTGGCCTCCAGAGACCGCCTCGACCGCCACGTAGAGCTCGTCCCGGCCGTCTCCATCGACGTCGTCGACCAGGATCTCCTTGGCATGGCGTCCCCCCAGATCGGCGACGACGGTACGCCCCTCGCCCTGCGCAGGAACGTAGCGGGTCACCGCTCCAGCCTGGTCAGAACCGTCGAGCTTGTTGAACTCACTCGGTGTGGCGTAGATCTCGATTGCACCGTCACCGTTCAGGTCACCGACCTCGATCTCGTGGACGAAGATGTCGGTCTGCTGATCGATCTGCTCGACGCTGTAGCCGTCCTCTTGCGGACGAATCACGCTCACGACTCCCTGGTCGTGGGTGGCCACCGCGATTGCATTCGCGCCATCGCCGTAGACGTCGGCGATCTCACCTTCTCTCATGCGCGAGTTCTTGCCGCCGAAGTCGGCCTCCCAGAGCACCTCGGTCGTGCCGTCCGGACGCCACAGCTTGACCATCGCCTTGCGGCCACCAAAGGTGAGGATGCCCTCGTCACCATAGGCCATCGCCTTGTGGAAGACGTCGCTGTCGCTGTCCTCGATCACCCGAGGCAGCCACTCACCTCCCTTGCGCTCGAGGATCAGGAGACGAGCGGGCATGGTCAAGGGCTTGCCGTCTTCGTCGAGATCCAGCACGGCGAGCGACAGCAGAAGCGCCTGCGGAAGGTCGTCGGGGGTCGGAACGTTGGGGATCTCAGCGGGTACGCTTTCTTCGGCACCGCTGCCGCAGCCGAGGAGGACGAGGAGCAAGGACAGGAACAGGAAGACGCCGAGCCGGTGTCGGCGTTTCAGATCGGTGGTCATGAGAAAACCTCTTGGAGAACTTATTGTCTCTGAAGCTGGATGGAGCGGAAGGCTCGGCGGGAGAAGAGCAAGACGGACTCGTCACGGAGAGCGGGAGCGACCTGGCCGACGGAGTCTCGTCCCGGCCAGGAGCTCGATCTCAGGAGCGCCAATGACGCGGCCTCGCTCGAGCAAGAAACCGTCGACGGCGTTGAGCTGTCGGCGCGGGCCGAAAAGCCGAAGCGTGAAGTCATGGGGGCGCGTGCCTCGCAGCGACAGGGATGGTCGAATCGTCGCTCTGCAGTCGGGCAGATACTGCCATAGCTCTTCGTCCTCCGTCGACAAGCCCGCTGGCTCGACGAAGGTCTGGGGTCGAGAGCTCGCACGCCTCCTCCTCCGCGGGGCCCGGCGTCGGCAGCGAAGCCGATCCCGAAGCGTGGTCGTGGGCTCGTCGGGCGCTCCGAACGGCCAGGGGCGCGCACTCCGCGAGCTCCCGACGTAGTCTTCTGTACATGAAAGAGACGACCAGCACTCCTGTCATCGACGCTTGGGCCCAGATCACGACGCCGCGCATGGCGCAGTCCCCCTTCTTCGCCACGCTGCGGCGCTGGACGGCGACGCAAGACGACCGGAGCGGCACGACGGTCGAAGCGACCGTCGCCGCCATGGACGAAGCCGGCGTCGACCTTTCCCTCGTCGCCGGCTGGCACGGTCCGCAGGGCTCACTCATTTCGAACGATGAGGTCGAGGCCCAGATCGACGCAGCTCCAGAGCGCCTTCGAGGCCTCGTCGGAGTCGACCTGACGGATCCGATGGGATCCGTGCGCGACATCAAGCGACTCACTGCGGACGGCCGTTTCGTGGGCGTGCGCATCATTCCCTGGCTCTGGGAGCGCCCGCCCAACCATCGCTCCTTCTACCCGATCTACGTCGCTTGCGTCGAGGCCGGCGTGCCCTTCTGCACGCAGGTTGGTCACACCGGCCCCTTGCGCACCTCGGAGACCGGTCGCCCCATCCCCTACCTCGAAGACGTTCTCCTCGACTTTCCCGAGCTCGTCGTCGTCGGCGGCCACGTCGGCTTCCCTTGGATCCACGAGCTCAAGAGCCTCTGCATCCGCTTTCCCAACTTCTACCTCGACACGTCGGCCTACGTGCTCGATCGCCTGCCACCAGAGTTCGTCGATCTCATGAAGGGCGTCGCGCGGGGACGCGTGCTCTTCGGCACCAATTGGCCCATGCTGCCGCCGGCGCGCTGCCTGAAGGGCCTCGAAGCCCTCGAACTCGATGCAGACGAACGCGAGGGCTTTCTCGCCGGCATCGCGGCGAGAGTCTTCAAGCTCTAGACGAGGCGCAGAGCCTGTCGCTCGCGCCCCTTGCAGGCCCAGGAACGCCTCGAGCTCGTCGTGCAGTTTCTGCACGCCCCCCTGCGGCACCCGCAGAGGCTTCGTGAGACGGAGTCCTGCGCGACGCACGCAAAGCCCCGCCGTTGCTGCGTTTCCACGGATCGGCACGACCGTTGCTCTCCCCGAGTACCGGAACGAACCACCGCCTGGAGCGACGCGCAATGTACGAGACTCTTCGAAACTGCCGAACCCGACACCGCCCGTCCCGACGGGCGACCGAAAAGCCAGCGATCCACCGGCCGCGGCCACTCGGCTTGCTCGCCGTCGCTCTGCTCACGCTCACGCCCTCCAGCGCGCAGGAGCCCGTTCTTCCGAATACTCCCTTCGACTACACCCGCCAGATTCCTGCCCACTACCTGGTCGACGCTCTGCCTGGGCCGCAGCAGCCAAGCGCAGCCGCCATCGACAACGAGCCCGCGACGAACCGAGTGACCGACGCCGGCGCCACGCTGGGCCGCGTTCTCTTCTACGACAGGAAGCTGAGCGCCAACGGAACCGTGTCGTGCTCTTCCTGTCACGTGCAGGAGCAGGGCTTCTCCGACGCTCGACGTCTCTCCGTCGGCGTGCACGGCGGGCGAACGCGACGGCACTCGATGGGCCTCGTCAACAGTCGCTTCTATGAATCGGGCCGCTTTTTCTGGGACGAGCGCGCCGCGACGCTCGAAGAGCAGGTCCTCCAGCCCATTCAGGATCCGGTGGAGATGGACCTGTCCCTCGAAGAGCTCGTCGACATCGTCGAGTCGCAGGCGTACTACCCAAGGCTCTTCGTGGAGGCCTTCGGCGACGCCACGATTAACACGGAGCGCATCGGACGCGCTCTCGCTCAGTTCGTGCGCAGCATCAACAGCTACAACTCTCGCTACGACCAGGGCCGCGCCACGGTCAACAACGCCAACGCGGACTTTCCCAACTTCTCGGCCCAGGAGAACCGCGGCAAGGACCTCTTCTTTCGGCCGCGCCAGGGCGTCCGCTGCGTTACCTGTCACGGGACCGAATCGTTCAGCGGCGTGCGGCTCCCCGGCAGCAACGTCCTGGCGATGAACAATGGCTTGGATGCGGTGTCCACCAACGACCTCGGGGTCTTCGAGACCACCAACAACCCGGCTGACCTCGGCAAGTTCAAGACGCCGTCTCTTCGCAACGTCAACGAGAGAGCTCCCTACATGCACGACGGCCGCTTTGCCACGCTCGAAGACGTCGTCGCGTTCTACAGCAATGACATTCAGAACCACGAAAACCTGGCGCCGCAGCTCCGTCAGAACAACGGCCAGCCGGTGCGCTTCAACTTCAACGCGCAGGAGCGCACCGACCTCGTCGCCTTCCTGCGAACGCTCTCGGACACCAGCGTGATGAGCGACGCCCGATTCAGCGATCCTTTCGTCGAAACGGAGACCGCGGTCAGCGCGCTTTCGCTGTCGAGCGCGAGCTACCAGGTGAGCGAAGGAGAGCAGGCCTTGAACGTCGTCGTCGTGCGCGAAGGGTCGGTGGATCAAGCGGTCGACGTGACGCTCGTCAGCCAGCCCGGATCGGCGACCGCGGGCCTCGACTTCGAGGCGGTCAGCGCGCGGCTTTCCTGGGGCGCCGGCGAAGCGGCGATGAGAACCGTCACAATTCCGATCGTCGACGACGTGCTGGTCGAGGACGAAGAGAACTTCTCCATCGCACTGACCGCCTTCTCGGCCGACGCCACGCCGGGCTCCGTGACGTCGGCGAACGTGGTCATCGCCGACGACGACGAATTCACGTCGACCGTCTGCGTTCCCTCTTCGACCGAGCTGTGCCTGGGCGAGTCCGGACGCTTCCGCGCGAGGCTCGCCTGGAGCACCGGCGAGCAGGGCGGTGCGGCAACGGCGGTCCCGCTCGAGGATGGCGGCAGCTCCGGGCTCTTCTACTTCTTCGAACCGACGAACATCGAGATGCTCCTCAAGGTGCTGGACGCCTGCACGCCCGATCTCGGCAACCGGCACTGGATCTTCTACGCAGCCACCACCGACCTCGCCTTCGAGCTCGAGGTGACCGATACGTGGACCGGCCAAATTCGTCGCTACAGCAATCCCGAAGGACGGGTGGCTCTGCCGGTGGCCGATACGCAGGCGTTCGACTGCAGCTTGGAGTGAGAGGGCGGGACAGCGGACGGACTTGGGACCGATTGCCGCGTCGGCACCCTCCGTTCGCTGCGCGAACCGCGGGTGCGCTCCTCGCAAGGACGCGTGGTGAGAGCGCGCCGGCGGTGCCTCGTAGGCGTCGACGCGCAGGCCCCCGCAGCGGGCCAGAGCCTCGACAGGGGCGAGCGCAGGCGTGGTAGGCACCACGCCGAGCGGCCAAGCGACGCGAGCAGAGCGAGCATGGAGACGACGAACGACAGACTCACTGAGGATCAAAAGGGCCGTCGTTCGCCGCTTCGCGAACGGAGACGCCACACAGAGGAGAAGCCTCCGTTCGCTACGGCGGAGGCCCGCGCAGCGGGCCAGAGCTCCGACATGGGCGAGCGCAGGCGTGGTAGGCACCACGCCGAGCACGTCAGTACTCGTCTCTTCGCTTCACCCAGGCCTGCGGCATCGGCAGATCGGCTTCGTTGCGGCCCTTCGGCAGCATGTCGATGTACTGGTAGGCACCGTTCAAGCGGTCCAGCCCTCGCGCGTAGGTGGAGTAGGTGTGGAAGACCTTGCCGTCCCTCGCCGCGAAGACGCTCGCCCCGGGCAACTCGCTCATGCGCGCGGCCTGGCCATAGTTGTAGGCAGCTCCGGCCTCGAGGTCCTCTGGAGTGAAGGTCACGCCGAAATCACGGCCGAAGTCCGAGCCGAGAGCCGACACCCAACGAAAGCTCCAACCCATCCGCTGCCGATAGACCAGCAAACGATCGAGGGGCGCGTTGGAGACCACGACGAAGGCAGCGTCGCGCTGCGCCACGTGGTCGACGAAGCCGTTGTAGCCGTCCGCCCAGAAGGAGCAGCTCGGGCATCCCTGCTCCCAGTCCTCTCCGAACATGAAGTGCTGGACGATGAGCTGCGATCGGTCGCCGAAGAGGTCCGCGAGGGCCTGCTGGCCCTCTTCGGCCTCGAAGCGATAGTCCTCGGTGACTTCGACCCAGGGCAGGTCGCGCCTTTCGGCGCTGAGAGCGTCGCGCTCCCGGTCGAGAGCCTTCTCCTTGGCCAGGTGCTTCAGCCGTTCTTCGAGCCACTCTTCGCGAGAGACGATTCGGGGACTCATGGATTCTCCTTTCGATGTCCAGTTCAGTCGTTCATCAACTCGACGAACGAGCAAGCTCCCCTTCGACAGTAGAGGCCCGATGGCCCGAGGCTCGAACCTCGG
>JBCCLJ010000172.1:0-15254 GCA_039026915.1 Acidobacteriota bacterium | reverse complement strand
TCCGGACGAGCTGGTGCGCAGGGACGGCTTCACCGCGGACGCTCTCGACGAGACCACGCCGTCCTCTTCGAAGGCACGCGGACTGCTGCAGAAGTACGAGGGGCGGGCCCTGCTGCTCGCCGCGGGCGCCTGCGCCATCAACTGTCGCTACTGCTTCCGTCGTTCCTTTCCCTACACCGAGCACCGTACTGCGCTCGGCGGTCCGGTCCTCGACGCGATCCGAAGCGACGCGACACTGAGTGAGGTGATCCTCTCGGGAGGCGACCCGCTGCTCGTCGACGACTTCAGATTCGCCCGGTTGATCGCAGAGCTCGCGGAGATCCCCCACGTCCGGCGCGTCAGGATCCACAGCAGAATCCCGATCGTCCTTCCGCAGCGAGCCACGGCGCCACTCCTCGACGCGCTGAGCGAAAGCGGACTGCAGATCGTCGTGGTGGCGCACGCCAACCACCCCCGAGAGCTGAGCCCCGAGAGCGCCAGAGGCTTCGAGCTCTTTCGAGAAGCCGGCGCAACGCTGCTCAACCAGTCGGTGCTGCTCGCCGGCGTCAACGACGACGCTTCGGTGCTCGCGGAGCTCTCGGAGACGCTGTTTCGCCAGGGCGTACTGCCCTACTACCTGCATCTCCTCGATCGGGTCACCGGGACCGGCCACTTCGAAGTGGACGAGGATCGGGCTCGAGCGCTGCACCAGGAGCTGCAGGCGATCCTCCCCGGCTACCTCGTGCCCCGACTGGCGAGAGAGGTCCCCGGCGAAGCGTCGAAAGTCGTTCTCGGGCGCTGACAGGCGTCGATGCCATCCACGCCTCGTCGCTGAGCGAAGGACGAAGCATGGCAAGCGTTCCCGAAGACAAGGTCTGCGACTCCTGCGGCCGCAGCTTCAGCTGGCGCAAGAAGTGGCGAGACGACTGGGACTCCGTTCGCTACTGCAGTGCCGCCTGTCGCAAGCGACGGGTGCGCTCGGTGGACGAGAACCTCGAGAACGCGATCCTCGAACTGCTCGCGCAGCGCGGAGCCGGCAAGACGATCTGCCCTTCCGAAGCGGCACGGCGCGTCGCTCCGGACGACTGGCGCCCTCTGATGGAGCCGACGCGACGGGCGGCAAGGCGCCTTTGCGCGCGCGGTGACCTCGAGATCACTCAGAGAGGGCGGGTCGTAGACCCTTCCTCCGCCAGAGGTGCGATCCGCTTGCGCAGGCGCTGAGCTCTCGACGCAGACCGCGCGACACCGCAGTAGACTGCCCTCAGGACCGCCCACTCCCCAAGCCCCTGGAGGCCCCTATGCATCGTCTAGCCGCCTACTCCGCGTCTCTGACGCTCCTCGCCAGCTTTGCGCTCGCCTGCGCAGGACCCGAGTCCATCTACGAGGCGCGCGTCCGACGCACCGCCTACGGCATCGCGCACATCGAGGCAGAGAACCTGGCCAGTCTCGGCTTCGGCGAAGGCTATGCGCAGGCCGAGGATCACCTCTGTTCGATCGCAGATCAGGTCGTACGCGCCCGAGGCGAGCGCGCTCGCTACTTCGGCCGCGGACCGAACTCCGACCATCTCAACAGCGACATCACGATGCGCGCGCTGGGCATCTACAGCCGTGCGGGAGACGATCTGGCCCAGCAGCCGCAAGAGATTCGCGACTGGTACGACGGCTACGTGGCCGGCTACAACGACTATCTCGCCAAGACCGGCGCGGCGAAGGTGCCGGGCTGGTGCCGCGGGGCAGAGTGGGTCTTCCCGATCTCGACCACCGATCTCGCCGCGTATCACCGGGCCTTCACCATGACGTCGACGCTCTTCGAGCGCATGATCGCCACCGCGGCTCCGCCGAGCTCACGCACAGCGTCTTCCGAAACGCGCACGGGCTTCCCGCTCCCCGACGTCGACCGGGCCAGCAACGGTTGGGCCCTCGGCAGCGAGCGCACGGCCAGCGGGAGCGGCATGCTCGTCGCCAACCCGCACTACCCCTGGGTCGGCTCCAACCGCTTCTGGGAGAAGCACCTCGTGATTCCCGGCGAGATGGACGTCTACGGTGTGGGCCTCATCGGCGTGCCCGGCGTCGCCATCGGCTTCAACCGGGCCGTCGGCTGGACGCACACGGTCTCCGCCGGACAGAGAATGACGCTCTACTCGCTCGACCTCGCACCGGGCGACCCGACGAGCTACCTCTACGACGGCAACCCCAAGGCGATGAAGCAGCGTGAAGTCAGCGTCGACGTGCTCGGCGAGGACGGCACACTCGAGCGTCACGAGCAGACGATCTACTTCAGCCACTACGGACCGATCCTCAACTTCCAGGGCTTCGAGTGGAATGAGCGCAGCGCGCTCACGCTGCGCGACGCCAATGCCGACAACGACGAGATCCGCGGCCAGTGGTTGGCGATGGGTAAGGCCGCGTCGCTCGAAGAGTTCCAAGCGGCGCACGCCGAGTTCCAGGGCATGCCATGGGTCAACACCATCGCTGCGAGCGCCGACGGTCGTGCCTGGTACGCCGACACTTCCTCCACGCCGAACCTGAGCGCCGAGGCGATCGAGCTCTGGATGGAGCGCCGCGAGAGCGATCCGCGCACGGCAGCGGCCTGGAGACTGGGGCTGGTCCTCCTCGACGGCTCCGACCCGACCTTCGAGTGGGTCGACGACGAGCGCGCCCGCGACCCTGGCGTCGTGCCGTACGAAGACATGCCTCAGCTCGAGCGTGCGGACTACGTTTTCAACGCCAACGACAGCTACTGGCTGGCCAACAGCGGCAACCTGCTCACGGGCTACTCACCGCTCCACGGCGGAGAGGGCACGGCACGCTCTCCGCGTACGCGCATGAACGACCTGACGCTCGCCGATCTGACGGAACAGGGAGCGTCGGGCGCCGATGCCCGGTTCACCATGGCGGAGCTCAAGGAAGCGATCCTGAGCAACCGGAGCCTCATGGCGCTCGAGCTGAAGGACCGTCTCGTCGCTCGCTGCCAGGGCCGAGACAGCGTCTTCATCGACGGCGAGGCGATCGACATCACCGCGGGTTGCGCGGTCCTCGAAGCCTGGAGCGGCGAGTACGAGCTCGACAGCGTCGGCGCGGTCCTCTTTCGGGAGTGGGTCACCCAGTACAGCACCGAGGACCTCGGCGACGCGGGTGCGCTCTTCAGCGTCGCCTTCGATCCGGCGGACCCCGTACGGACCCCTTCGGGCCTGGCGCCCGGCTCACTGGCCATCGAACGGCTCGGGCGCGCGGTGAAGCTCCTCGACGTCGCCGGAGTCGACGTCGACGCAGCCCTCGGTGACGTCCAGTACGCGGCGCGCGGCGACCGGAGGATCGCCATGCACGGCGGCGACGGAACCTTCGAGGGCATCGAGAACTTCGTGCGCAACCGCGGCAACGGCACGACGCTGGAGCCGCTCGAGCGCCCCGCGGGCGTCGAAGGGAGCCGCTTTCTCACCGAAGACGGCTACCCGATCAACTCTGGAACGAGCTTCCTGATGGCGCTCGAGTACTCGAGCGAAGGACCGAAGGCCGAGGCTTTCCTCACCTACGGGCAGAGCGGCGACCCGAAAAACGAGCACTTCTGGGACCAGACCGAGCTCTTCTCTCGCAAGGAGTGGCGTCCTGTCCTCTTCGAAGAAGCGGAGATCGACGCGGGCGTCGTGTCCGATCGCCTCATCGAGAGCACCGAGAAAGTGGCACCCGAAGAGACGACCTGACTTGCGCGCTTCGCTGAGCTCCTAAGCGGTCTGCCGAGACAGCACGCCCTGCGAGGAGCTCAGCGTCCGAGCGTTCAGCACGGAGGCCGCCGCGTGCTGCGCGAAGATCGCGGCGAGGCTGCGATCGAGCTCGGTCAGCTCCTGCTTTTCGGCCCGGTCGGAGAGTCCGAGGTTGAGGACGCCCAGACGCTCGCCGTGCAGGATCAGCGGGATGCAGAGTGAGCTTCTGACGCCCTTACCGCGTTTGATCAAGGTCGAGAAACGCCCGTCGTTCGAGGCGTCTCCTTCGAGGAGGAGCGGCTGGTTCTGGCTGAGGACCCAGCCGGCAACACCGGAGTTGGCCGGCTGCCTCGAGCCGATCACGGCCTGCTTGGGCAGTCCTCGCCCGACCGTGAGCACGAGTCGGTCGGACGGCTCGTCGTAGAGCATGAGGGAGCCGACGTCTCCTTCGACGAGCTCGAGTGCTGCGCCGATCACCGAGTCGTAGACGCCCTCGACGTGCGGCACCGCGTTGACTTGACTGATCGAGCGATAGAGCGCGGTCATTTCACCGAGGCGGAGCTGCAGCTTCTGCCGCCCCTTCTTCTCGCTCTCGACCTGGCGTTTGCGGGAAGCCAGGCCCTTGAAAAGCACGCTGTGCAAATCCGAAAGCTTCCGCTCACGAACTGCCGCATAGACACACGTCACCAGCGCAACGACGATGGCGGCCGGGATCGTCCAGTCGTTGCGTCCAGAAAGCACGGCGTAGAGGACCACGCCCTGAATCGATGCGATCACCAGAATCAGAAACTGGATCAGGCGACTGCGGCGCTCGACGATCTTTTCGAGCTCGAGGTCAGAGATGGTCATGGCAGCGTTCCCCCGCGTTTCGTGTGCTTTGCCGGAGATCGACACGACCCGGCTCCTACTCCGAAGCAAAGCAAGCGAAGTGCCAAAGAACCACTCACCGACCCCGCTTTCAGCAAAGGCCCGACACGCCTCGGTTCCGAGGCGGTCCAGAACATTCGGCTGGCCCCCGAACGGAAGAATTCGGAACGCGCGAGACTTCTCCAGAGGGAAACCGCGGCACGAAACCAAAAAATGGACCCGCGCAAAGATCGGGATCCCGCGGTGATCGACGACGCGTCGAGACGTTCGACTAGAGTTGGGAAGACGAGATGAACCGCAAGAACCGCCAATCCACGTCATTCGAAGCGCCGCTGAGCGTGCGCCGGCGAACTCTGGCGGGCATCCTCTGCGGTCTCCTGGCCTTCGCGTCCTTCGCTCAGGACGACGATCCGCTGTCCCAGATCTTCGACGAAATGATCGAGGTACGGGTAGTGAACCTCGAGGTCGTCGTCACCGACGCACGGGGCGAGCGAGTCCAGGGACTCACCGCCGACGACTTCGAGCTGTACGTCGACGGCCGGCGGCAAGGTGTCGACTACTTCTCCGAGATTCGCTTCGGTCGAGCCGAGGAGTCGAGTGAGGACGTCGAGGTTCTTCCGGGGCTCGATGCCGGCAGCGCTGTCGGCACGAACTACCTGGTCTATGTCGACGACAACCACACGCTCTGGCACGTGCGCAAGCCGCTCATCGAGAGCTTGATCGAAGACCTCGGTTTCATGCGCGGAGCAGACCGCATGGCTGTGGTCGCCCACCGGGGCACGCGCCTCGAAATGCTCTCCAGCTGGACGTCCGACCAGCGCGTGCTCGAGCGCGCCTTGCGGCGTCTGCTCGACAAGAACGACTTCGGCGGTGCGCTGAAGTCGCCTCTGCGCACGGCGCGCGTGGCGGAGACGCGACGGGCCGCAGCGCGCGGGCTGCGCGACGCCGACGACGACGGAACCCGCGGCTTTGCGGGCAACTCGGTGCTCACCGAGTCGCAGGAGCTCGCCGAGAGCGGCCTCCAGAACTTCCGAAGCTTCGCCGCTCGCGAAGCGGAGATCGACCTCGATCTCGCCGTCGCTGGAGTCGTCGCGACGCTGCGCTCCTTCGCTGAGCCCGAGGGCCGAAAGGTGATGATGCTGCTGGCCGGAGACTGGCCGATCGGCGCCTTTCGAGGCGACTCACTCGCCTACACCAACGACCTCGAGATCACCGGGCCGATGGTCGAGACGGCCAACCTCCTCGGCTACACGCTCTACCCGCTGTACTCCAGCAAGACCACCGACGTCTGGCGCGGCGCAACACTGAACCGCTTCGCCGACCTGTCCGGTGGACGCACTCTCTACGAAGGCGGCTCCGCGTTCGAAACGGTCGTCGAAGACACGAGCAGCTACTACTGGCTCGGCTTCAGCCCGACGATGGCTGGCGACGATGCGCGCCACGAGATCGAAGTGCGCGTCAAACGACCAGGCGTGCAGGTTCGCTCGCGCGACGGCTACGTCGACATGTCACGTTCGGCGCAGCTGACCATGATGGCGCAGAGCGCTCTCTTCTTCGACCCCAAATCCGGCCCCTCTCCGGTCAAGCTGGTCTTCGGTGAGCCGAAACGCTGGCGACTGCGCAAGATGAAGGTGCCGGTCACCGTCTACATCCCTCTCGACGAGGTCACGACGATCCCGGTGCGCGGCGAGAACGTGGCACAGCTCGAGCTGCGCATGGCCATCGTCGATCAGAACGGCCAGCAGGCGAGAATCCCAACGCTGCCCGTGACGCTGCGTGGCGAGCAACGTGAAGGGGACTACTTCCTTTACGAGCTGGACCTCGAGCTGCGTCGCCGCCCGCACGAGATCGTCTTCGCCGTGCACGACCCCGTCAGCGGCAAAACGATGAACGCTCGCGCTACGATCAGCCTGCGCACGGGCGGGGTCACGCCGGAAGAGCAAATCGCCAAGGCAGACGATCCCAAGGTCGACTGAGTCGCCGAGACCCGAATCGCCGAGATCTGAATTCGACAGCGGAAGACTCCATGGGCCAAGAGCAGGAAACGATCGTCGTTGTCGGTGCCGGCATCGCCGGACTGGGCACCACAATGGCGCTGCACAAGCGCGGGCAGCACGTGGTTCTGCTCGACCGCGATCCACCGCCCCCGAGTGAAGGACCCGCTGCCGCTTTCGAGAACTGGGATCGCCGCGGCGTCGCCCACTTGAGACAGTCCCACGTCTTCATCGGCCTGCTCTATGGACTGATTCGCGAAGAGCATCCGCGACTACTGGAGATGCTCCTCGAGGCCGGCTGCCGTGAGCTTCGCTTCGAAGACGGTCTGCCCGTCGAGCTGCGGCCGAGCTATCGCAAACGCCCGGGTGACGAGGAGATGACTTTTCTCTCGAGTCGCCGCACGACCCTCGAGCTCGTGATGCGCCGCTACGTCGAGTCGCTCGATGGGGTAGAGATCCGCACCGGCCGGCGCGTCCGAGAGGTCCTCGTCGATCGCAGCGGAGCCATCCCCGTCCTGCAGGGGGTCAAGGTCACCGATGTCGAGGGAGCTGAGCAGACGATCCTGGGCGACGTGGTCGTCGACGCCTGCGGTCGCAGCACTCGCTTCCCGCAGTGGCTCTCAGAGCACGGCGTGGTCTGCCAGAACGACGAAGAAGACGCGGAGATCCAGTACTTCACGCGACACTACCGACTGCTCGAAGGCCAGGAAGAGCCGCCCCGCGGCCGAACGCCTCCCAACGGGGACCTGACGTTTCTCAAGTTCGGGGTCTTCCCCGGCGACAACGGCTGCTTCTCCATCACGCTCGCCCTTCCCACGCGGGAAGCGGAGCTGCGACGCGCCGTGAAGCAGGGCGAGAGTTTCGACCGAATCTGCTCGATGCTGCCCGGCCTCGCACCATGGACCGACCCGCAGCGGGCGGCGCCGACGTCGAAGGTCTGGGGGATGGGCGCCCTGCACTCGCAGTGGCGCCGCTACAGCACTGAGGGAAGCCCCTCGATTCTGGGCTTCTTTGCGATCGGCGATTCGGCCATCCGCACCAACCCTCTGTACGGTCGAGGCTGCTCCTCCGGCGTTGTTCAGGGGCACAAGCTCGCGCAGATCCTGGATGAAGTGGCCGACCCTGCGCAGCGCGCGATCCAGCTCGAAGAGGCTCTCGAAAACTCGATCCGCGACTTCTTCGACGACATGCGACGACAAGATCGCCAGGCGATCCGGACGGCGAAGCGCTACTACGAGGCGCTCGCCGGCGCGCCAGAGCCCAAGCCGACGCTCCGCAAGCGACTCGCTCGGAGCTTTCTCGAGGACGGCCTGATCCCGGCGAGCCGTCGCAGCGTGCCGGTGCTGCGCGCACTGCTGCGCAGCCTCCACATGCTCGAGCCTCCGCGTCTCGTCTTCCGCGACCCGGCGCTGATCGCGCGCATCTTCGGCGTGTGGCTGATCCCGAAGGCGTTGAAGAAGGACTGGTACCCGCCGAAGCCGGGGCCGAACCGCGACGTTTTCCTCAGAGAGCTGGGCCTCGACGCCGAGACGGCCTAGAGCCGACGGGTGCCCGGTCCGGCTCGCTTTCGAAGTCGTAGGGATCGTCCGGCAGACGGACCCGTCGAACGGGCTCCTGCGACGCGACCGCGTGCAGCCGCAGCAGCGCCCCGGCCATGCCGGCAGCACCCTGCATCCAGCCCGTCTGCGCAACGACGACCTCAGGCTGAGTGCGGTTCTCCGCCTGCGGCCAGTTCACACCACTGTCGACAGAGCGCGCCTCTGCCAGCAGCTGGCGACCGCTCCGCTCGGCGAGCTCGCGGTACGCGTCCTCTCCTAGAACCGTTTCCATGCTCAGAGCGAAGTCGAGCACGCCGGCCGTGCCGCAGCACTGCGAAACGTTGTTCCAGAAGCCCGGAGTCTGCTGCTCGGGGACGCCAGCGTCGAGAAGCGCTTGGCCACTGCGCCGCATCCATTCGCGCCACTCGTCGTCGCCGGTCCGAGTCCAGAGCGCGTAGAAGAGCCGCGCCGTGCCCGCGGGGCCGTGGCACCAGCTCAGGTAGTGCAGGCCCTCTCCTCCGGGCTCGTGGTGAAAGACGAGGCAGAAGTCGCCACCGCCGTCCGCGATCGAGGTGAGGTAGTGCCCGCCCGCGATCGCCGTTTGCAGGAGCTCGTCGCGGGTGTCGCCCGCAAGCTCCGACGCCTGAGCCAGGAAGTAGGCGATACCGGCAGTGCCGTGCGAGAAGTTCGGATACAGCTTCTCGACGTCTGCTGCGACACGCCACTTGAGATGGCGTTCGCCTTCAGCGCCGCTCTCGACCGCTTGCGCCTGCAGCCACAGCGCGGCGCCGACCGCAAGCTCTGCAGCCTGTTCACTTCCGGTGCGTCGGTGCACGTCCATCAGAAAAAGACCCGTCCCAGCCGTACCCGAGATGATGTCCGTCGTATCGCTCCAGGTCACGATTTCGCGGCCCGCAGCGTCGCGCCCACGCTCGGCAGTCTGTGCAAGCTCCGCCACGAAACGGTCGACGGCCGAGCCGTACCTCTCGTCGCCGGTCAGCTCCGCCACTTCCAGTAGCGCGAGGGCCAGTCCTGCGCGCCCGACTTACAGCCCCTCGCCGGAGGTGCGCCTCTGGCTCAGATCGTCCAGAAGCCACTCAGCACCCCGACGCGCCGTGTCGACGTCCTCCTGCGCGCCGGTGAAGCGCGCGTACTCGGCGAAGAAGAGCACGACGCCCGGCGTCGTCGAGTAGAGCGACTCCTCGTCAGAACCGTCGTCCGAGAGGGGATCTGCCGGCCAGCGGAGGGCCGACATTTCCCCTGAGTCGACCTCGATCGAGGTACTGCGGAGCCATTCGGCCGCCTTCTCGACCGCACCGAGAAGATCGTCGTCTCTCGGGTCTTCGGTCACGGGGCTGCAGCCGGCGACGACAAGAACAAAGCCGAGGGTCCAGGCTCCGAGTCTTCCCGGCACCGAGACTCCGGCCCTCAGGTCTTGAGCTGGTGCGGACTCATACCGCCGCAGCCGTTGTTGGAGAAGCCCTTCATGCAGCCGCCGGTGTAGCAGGCGTCTCCCGTATGGCTGCCTTGGGTCGTCAGTGCGAACCACTCTTCGGCCTTCTTCTTGACCTGGTCGGCGTCGTAGCCGAGGTTGGCAATCAGGTGCGCGCTCATGCCCCAGACGGTGAGCGAGAGATTGCAGGGACAGCAACAGGTGTAGGCCGTGTTGTCGGAGCAGCAGGGCGCGGGCAGCTGCTCGAGGGCGGCTTTCTTGACGGCCTCCTGCTCGGGAGTGAGCTGGATCTCCTCGTACAGCGCCATGAACTCGCGGCTCTGAGCCTCGAGATCATCGCTGAAGGAGAACCCTTCTCCAGATTCGGCGAGCAGCTCTTCCGTACCGCACGCGGACAGGGTGAAGCCGAGCGCGAAGGAGCTCAGCAGAACGAGGAGAGTGAGAGTGAAACGCTGGCGCATCGAGGGACTCCGGGAGTGGTTGATCCGGGAAGCTCAGTCTATCGCTCCGTCGGGGCGAAAGCATGGTGGGACGGACGCGGCGCAGTGGCCGGAAGAGCACCGGAAGACAAAAGGGAAAACGCTGGCGTCGCGGCAGCTCATTCCCACGAGCGCCGAGAAAACAGCGCGTCGCCAGAGGACTACTGCGACGGGCTCTTCGGCTCGATGATCAGCGTCGGAATGCCGAGCGTGCCGGAGCGCACGGTGAAGACGCGCGTCCCCGGGCGGCGCCCTTCGCGCACCTCGGAGAGCTCGAAGCCCTCGCTCGCCATGCGCTCGTGGGCGATGTCGGCATCGTCGACCCTCCAGGTGAAGCCCCAGAGCTGGTCGAGCCCGTCGCGCGGCAGCTCTTCGTCTTCTCCGGCGCTCTCGGCGGCGCGCGACGCGATCTCGAGCGTCACCTCTCCCAGCCGGCAGAAGATGAGACGGACGTTCCACTGTTCGAAAGTCCGGTCGAGCGCGACGCGAACACCGAGGCCCTCCTCATACACCCTGCGCGTAGCATCTCCGTCGACGGTCTGAACCACCGCGTGATCGAGACCGTGCACGAGCCCCCGGCCGCGGTCGACGGACCGCGACTCCACCTCGAGGTCGCTCAACCAGATCGGGACTCCACGTGTCGCTTCGGGAGCGACGCTGGCGCCGAAAGGCTCCATGTCGTCGAGCAACGGGACGCTCCGCTCGTCGAGCTCGGGCTCGAGCCCAGCGACCCTCGGGCAGCGAAAGACGAAGCCGAGCGGCCCTTCACCGCGCTTTTCCAGCCAGAAGCTGAGCCACGAGTCTTTGGCCTCGGGATGCGGGCTGACGAGGTCGAGCGCCGTGTTCTCGAGCAGAAAGCGTCGACGATAGATGTCGCCATCGAGCTCCGCGGTCGGCACGTCACAACCGAAGAGTCGAGACACCTGCTCGGACGCCCCCTCGAGGTCGTTCGTCGCAACGACGACGCTCTCGAAGCGGTCCAGTGCGTTCTTAGTCATGTAGAGCTCCAGTCTTGTCAGGGCAGAGTTGCGACGAAGGCGGCGGTACCCGACATCAGCATCTGAATGGCGACGACGACCAACAGCATGCCCATCAACCGCTCGGTGGCCAGGAGACCGCGTTTGCCGAGCACGCCGGAGAGCGGCCCGGAGAGACAGATGATGAGGCTCGACGCGGCCCAGGCGAGGAAGACCGCGAGAAGCCACTCCATGCGTCTCTCCGGTTCCTTGTTGATGATCAGCATGACCGTCGCCATCGTCGACGGGCCCGCGACGTAGGGCACGGCGAGGGGCACGATGAAGGGCTCCCCCTCGACGTCTTCGGTCGTGTGTCCCTTGGCGGCGGGAAAGATCATTTTCACTGCGATCAGAAAGAGCACGATGCCGCCGGCCACCGCCAGAGCCGCTTCGGAGACGTGCAGCATTGACAGGAAAGGCGGCCCGACGAAGAGAAAGAGCACCATGATGAAGAGCGCGATGAACAGCTCGCGCACGGTCACCTTGAAGCGCCGCTCCTTCTCGACGGTCTTGAGCGCGGCGATGAAGAAAGGAATGTTGCCGAACGGGTCCATGACCAGAAACAGCAGCGTCGTGGCCGTTGCGACGGTGAGGAGGGTTGTGTCAGTAGTCACGACATCGACTCGCGCGGCGCCGTCGGGCAGGTGGACGGCACCGGGGCTTTCGGGGTGGGACGCGAAGCATCGCAGACGTCCGCTCTGCAGTCTACGGCAGGCGAGCCAGGGCTGAACATCGCTGGAAGTGAAGCCGGAAACACACGAGAATGAACGACCGATGATCCACTCTCCGAGCCAGGACGAACTCGTCCAACGAGCAGAAGACGCTCGACGCAGAATCCGCGGGCGTTTGCGGGAGACGCCGCTCGAGCCGAGCCCATGGCTCAGCGAGGCCACGGGAGCCGAGGTGCGCCTCAAATGCGAGAACCTGCAGGTCACCGGCTCCTTCAAGCTGCGCGGCGCACTGAACAAGGTCCTGAGCTCGCCCAGCGACACACGCTTCGTCACGGCGTCGACGGGCAACCATGCGGCGGCGATGGCCCACGCCGTCGGCAGGAACACAGAGCAGCTGACGATCTTCGTTCCCAAGACGGCCGACCCTGCGAAGGTCGAGCGTCTCGTGCGACTCGGGCTCGACGTGCGCCTCGAGGGGGTCGACGGCATCGAGGCGGAGGCCGCAGCGCGCGCTCACGCCTCCGCCAACGGCCAGTCCTACGTCTCGCCCTACAACGACCTCGACATCGTCGCTGGCCAGGCGACCCTCGGGCTGGAGCTGCTCGAGCAGTGGCCGAAGGTAGAGCAGATCTATCTCGCTCTCGGCGGAGGCGGCCTGGCTTCGGGCTGCGCTCTCGCCGTCGCGCCGCAGACCCGCGTCGTCGCCTGCTCACCCGCCGCCTCGGATGTGATGCGCGCTTCGGTCGCCGCGGGAGAAATCCTCGACCTGCCCTCGGATCCAACGCTCTCCGACGGAACCGCCGGCGGCGTCGAAGCAGAGTCCGTGACCTTCGGCCTCTGCAAGGCGCTGATCGACGACTACCCCGTGGTCTCCGAACAGCAGATCGGCCAGGCGCTCTACCGCACGATCGAGGAGCACCGCTCGCTGATCGAGGGCGCTGCCGCCGTACCGATCGCCACGCTTCTCGAGCGCGGTCGCCGGCTCGAAGGTCAGCGCATCGCGGTCGTGCTGTGCGGCGCCAACATCAGCCCGAGCACCCTTCGCGACGTCCTCGTCGAGCACGTCTCCCCATGAGCGACCGCACGGGCGTCGCGACGACCGTCCTCGTTGCGGCCGCCGCCGGACTGCTTGCGCTCTCCGGCCGAATCGAAGCCGAGGTGCCAGGAAGCCCGGTTCCGCAGAGTGCGCAGACTCTCGCCGTGCTCGGACTGCCGTTGCTGCTCGGGGCGCGCCGAGGTCTGTTCTCTCTCGGTCTCTGGCTCGTCCTCGGAGCGCTCGGAGCGCCGGTCTTCGCCGGCGGCGCCGGTGGTTTCGACGTCCTGCTGGGACCGAGCTCCGGCTATCTGCTGGGCTTCGTGCTCGCCGGCGGCCTCGCGGGTTGGTGCTCCGACCGCCACGACGAACTCGCGGGCCTTTACCGGCCCTCGGGATTCATGGCGCGAGTGGGCTTGGCGCTCATCGGGCACGCCGTCATCCTCGCCTGCGGAGCGCTGTTCCTGGCACCCCGCATCGGTGCCGGTGAGGCCTGGTCTCAGGGCGTGCAGCCGTTCCTCTGGGGAGGCGTCGTCAAATCGGCGCTTCTCGGTCTTGCAGCGCCTTGGTCGCAGCGGCCGTCCGGCAGTCAGACGCGTCCCTCCTCGTAGCGCATCGCACAGGCCAGGTTGCCTTCGGTGTCGCGGAACTGAATCAACGTGCCGACGGTCGGGATCTCGATCGGCTCCGTCTCGACGCTGCCGCCGTGCTCGCGCACAGCCGCACCAACCGCTTCGACGTCGGCCACCGAGACCGTGCACTCGAAGCCGGTGAAGCCCTGCCCCTCGGCCAGAGGAACCTGACGCTTTTGCAGAGCGCCCTGGATTCCCGGTGCCTCGTCGGGCCCGGTGCGGATCAGGTAGAAGTCCGGCGGACCCCAGGCTTCGAAGCTCCAGCCGAAGACGCCCTCGTAGAACGAGCGAGCACGTTCGACGTCGTCCGCGTGGATGGCGAAGTGCACGACGTTGGGAGCGGGACCTGCAGCGAGTTCATTCATCGTCTTCTCCTGGAAACACGGGTTGTTCTGTGAGGCGAGCTAAGGTTGCCTCGTCCGGTTCATGGCGTGATAGCGCTACCGAGACAATCTATGCCCGAGAAGCGCCAACCTCATCAGCTCCGCTCCCTGGCAGCGATCTACCGATCGGGCTTCGAGCTCGAAGAGCACGCGCACAGCTGGCATCAGCTTCTCTTTGCGAGAACGGGAGCCATGACGCTGACCGTGCCGTCGCCGAGCGAGCCGCAGGAGTTCGTCGTGCCGCAGCAGAGAGCGGCCTGGATCCCGGCCGACGTGGCGCACCGCGTTGCGATGGGCGGCCGGGTCGACATGCGCACGCTCTACTTCCATCCCGAGTACTTTCCGAGCGAAGCACGCCCGGTCTCCACACTCAACGTCTCGTCCCTTCTGCGAGAGCTGATCTTGCGCGCCGTCGAGCTCGGTCCGCTCGTGCCGGGAAAGCCGACGCACGATGCTCTCACCGAGCTCCTGCGCAACGAGCTCGCGCGCGCGGCGACGGCCCTTCCTCACCTTCCGCTACCCATCGACGAGCGCGCGCTGCGCGTCGCGGCGCGAGTGCGCGAAGCGCCGAGCCACCGACAGAGCCTCAAAGCACTCTCGAGCATGGCGGGGGCGAGCCAGCGCACCCTCGAGCGGCTCTTCCGCCGGGAGACCGGCCTCTCCTTCGGTCGCTGGCGGCGCCGTTCCCTCATGCTCGAGGCGGCAAGACGCCTCTCGCTTCCCGGCGCGACGGTGGAAGGAGTCGCCACAGCGCTCGACTACGAGTCGACGAGCGCCTTCATCGCCGCCTTTCGCGAGGAGATCGGCACGACGCCCGGTCGTCTCCTGCAGCGCGCTCCAAGCGATGAGGACTCGGGCGACTGAGGCTAGAGCGAGCCGAGAAAGTCGAGAAAGAGCTCGTTGACGACCTCGGGCTGATCGAGGTTCACCGAGTGGCCGGCATCGGCCACGACTTCGTGCCGCGCGTTCGGGATCTTGCTCGCCATGTATTCGCAGGGCGCGAGGTACGGCTTGTCTTCACTGCCGACGACGATCAGGGTCGGCACCGCGATCTCAGGTAGTACGTCGATCACCGTCGAGTCGAACTGCGCGAGCAGGCCGCGCGCGGCGAGCGCCAGACCCTGAGCGGAGCCGTGCAGGGACGCCGCTTCCTGCATCTCCCGCGAGCGTCCACGCAGCGCTTCGAGACCGCGCTCTTCGAAGTCGTCGGCCCAGCGATGCGCCGTGTCGTTCCAGGCCCCGCGAGCCTCGTCCTTGCGGTAGCCGGGTCCCGTGTCGCAGAGGATCAGGGCTCGCACCCGCTCCGGGTGCGCCGCGTAGAAGGCCAGCGAGAGAAAACCGCCGAGAGACAGCCCTCCCACGACGGCCTGCTCAGCTCCGGCCTCGTCGAGGAGCGCTGCCATGTCGGCGACGGCCTGCGCGTGGGTGTAGAGGCGCTGATCGAAGGGGCACTCGGTGCGGCCGTGGCCCCGAAGATCCCACGTCGTGAGCTGGTACTCCGCCTCGAG
>JBCCLJ010000171.1:0-15593 GCA_039026915.1 Acidobacteriota bacterium | reverse complement strand
TCCGGGCAGAAGATCAAGAAGACTCCCGGTTCGGACTCCGCGCCCCAGATCGAGCTGATGCGCAACCCCGACATCCTCGCCGGTCTCGCCGAGACGGCCCCCAAGGCGCTGAGGATCGGCTTTGCGGCGGAGACCGAGAACGTTTTGGAATACGCCGAAGCCAAGATGCAGCGCAAGAAGGTGCATGGGATCGTCGCCAACGACGTGTCCCGCGCCGACATCGGCTTCTCGAGCGAGCACAACGAGATCATCCTCCTTCGACCGGGGCGAGAGCCGCGGCCGTTCAGCAAAGCGCAGAAGAACACTCTCGCGCTCGACCTGCTCGCTGTTCTCGCCGAGGATCTCGCTGCCTCCCGGGAGGGGGGAGCTTGAGACGCTTGAGCGAAGCCACAGAGCTTCTCGACTATCTCAAGGACCTCGGTTTCGACACGGTTCGCGTCCCCGTGACGGTGGAGGCGGAGGCCGCGGTCGCGCCAGCACCTCCGCTGGAGCTTTCCGTCGATGCCAGCGAGAGAGCCGAGCGCTTGGCTGGCATCGAGACGGTCGCCCAAGAGTGCACTGCATGCAAGCTCTGTGAGCGGAGGAACAGCGTGGTGTTCGGCAACGGTCACCCCGACGCGCAGCTGATGTTCATCGGCGAGGGCCCGGGGGCTCAGGAGGATCGGCAGGGGCTGCCTTTCGTCGGCCCTGCGGGAGAGCTGCTGACGAAGATCATTCAGGCGATCGGGCTGAGTCGTGAGCAGGTCTACATCGCCAACATGGTGAAGTGCCGGCCACCGGGAAACCGCGATCCCTCCTTCGATGAGGTCGCCGCTTGCCGGAACTTCCTCGACAGCCAGATCGATCTGATTCAACCGAAGGTCATCGTGATGCTCGGCCGCATCGCCGCGCAGTCCCTCTTCGAGACGAACACTCCCATCGGTCGCATGCGCGGCGAGTGGAAGGAGTTTCGCGGCCGCGACGCCATGGTGACGTACCACCCGGCCGCGCTCCTTCGCAACGCGTCTCTGAAACGGCCCGTCTGGGAAGACATGCAGCGCGTCCGCGACCGCCTCAAGGCCTATGGCGCCTAGCTCGGTTTCCGTCTCGCGTCGCTTCGAGACCCGCTCGTGAGCGTCTGGATCGCGCAAGGCCATTTCACGACGCTCGACTGGGCTCTGGTCGTCGGCTATCTGGCGATGACCGTCGCGCTCGCTCTGTTGACCCGTGGCCGGGTGTCCAACATGTCGGACTACGTCGTGGCCGGCCGCTCGCTCGGCACGTCCCTCGGGGTCGCCACGATGATCGGCTCGGAGCTGGGCCTCGTCACCGTCATGTATTCGGCTCAGAAGGGTTTCACCGGCGGCTTGGCGGCGTTTCACATCGCGGTCGTCGCGGGAATGGTCACCCTGCTCGTCGGTCTGACCGGATTCATCGTCGAGCCTCTGCGTCAGCACGGCGTGATGACGATCCCCGAGTACTACGAGCGACGGTTCGGTCGCGGAGTACGCATTCTGGGCGGTCTCCTGCTCGCTGCGTCGGGCATCTTGAACATGGGCCTCTTTCTCAAAGCGGGCTCGATCTTCTTGACGTCCGTCACCGGTCTCGACGACCCCTTCGCACTCAAAGTGACGATGACCGTGCTTCTGCTGCTGGTCCTTGCTTACGTCATGACCGGCGGCATGATGGCGGTGGTCCTCACCGACTACGTGCAGTTCGTGGTCCTCTCGTGTGGATTGCTTCTGTCCTGTTTCCTCGCTTGGCGAGCCGTCGGCTGGAAGGAAATCGTGGCCGCGGTGGAGACGGTTCACGGCGCCGCCGGCTTCGATCCTTTCGACGGTGACGGTTTCGGACTGCGCTACGTGATCTGGATGGCGTTCACCGCCGGTCTCGTCTCCTGTGCGATCTGGCAGACGGCCGTCGCCAGAGCTCTCTCTCTGCGCGATCCGGAGGACGTCAAGCGCCTCTATCGACTCTCGTCCGTCGGCTTTCTCGTGCGCTTCCTGATTCCCAACTTCCTCGGCGTCTGCGCGCTGGCCTACGTGGTCGGGCGATCCGATCTGGCCGACGTCTTCCTTCCGGGTGGCGTCCCCGCAGGACCTGAGGTCACCCTCGCAGCCATGCCCGTCGTGCTCGCCGAGATCCTGCCCGCCGGAGTGCTCGGGCTGATCACGGCCGGAATGCTCGCCGCCTTCATGTCGACTCACGACAGCTATCTCCTGTGCTGGAGCTCGGTGCTGACCCAGGACGTCGTCGCGCCGCTCCTCGGCGATCGACTGTCCGAGCAGGCCCGGCTGCTGCTCACGAGATCTCTGGTCGGCATCATCGGTCTCTTCCTCCTGCTGTGGAGCCTCTGGTACCCGTTGCAGCAGGATCTGTGGGATTACATGGCGGTCACCGGAGCGGTTTACTTCACGGGTGCGTTCGCGGTCTTGCTTCTCGGGCTCTACTGGCGGCGAGCCAGTCGTGCCGGTGCGTACGCGGCGCTCGGCAGCGGTCTCGTTGCGCTGACAGGGCTCGGGCCGATCCAGGAGCTCCTGAGACCGGCGGGTTGGCCCGCCTGGAGCGGAGAAGATGCCGGACTGGCCGCCGTCGTGCTCGCCCTGGCCTCGGGAGTGACCCTCTCCCTGCTGCGCCCTGACGGGGTCGGCGACGAAACGGAGGCGTCCTGAGATGGAGTTCTGGGGCTTGTTGTGGGCGGGAGTTCTGGTCGCGAGCCTGGCGCTCTTTGCCGCCCTCGCGGCCTGGATCGGCGTCGGTGCCTTCTTCGATCTTCGCGAGCTTCTGCGGGGCGACCGGCCAGAGCCCGGCGATTGACCGTGTATCGACCGCGGGACCAGGAGACGACGCATGATCGCTTCTGAAGTCGACGGCCCGGTCTACTACGAGCGCGTCTTGCCGCGGGTTGCGGCTTCGACTGCCCGCTGGCTCGTCCTGTCTGGCTGGCCCGGTGACGGTCGGCGTCGGTTCGTCCGGCGTTGGCTGAGGGCTTCCGAGAGCGAAGGCCCCGGACGTCGGATTCTGATCCAGCACGAGAGCGAATTGAGGGTGGCTCTGGGGGAGAGCGGGTCGACAGGGTACTCGTACCTCTTGCTCTCGAACTCCGACCTCGAGGCGGCGTTGGAGCCACTGCTCGACCCGGGGGAGGGCCACGACGTGGAGTCGGTCACCTGGCCGGTTTGGCGACTCCGCGAAGAAGAAGCGCGTTCTCTCTGTGCCCTGGCGGGTGTCGAATGGAACGGCCTTGGCCGGGAGGCGTTCGAACGCACCGAGGGGTGGCTGCGCCCTTTCGAAGTCTGCCTCGCCCGGCTGCGCGAGGCCGGGGAGGACTCGGCCGAGATCGAAGCCTGGCTCGAGCCGTTCCTTCGGTACCGCGTCGCAGCGACCGACGTCCGGGGGGGAGCCCGGCCGTCGCCCAGGCGTCCTCTCCGTCAGGCGGCGGATGCAGCGCGTGAGTGGTGCCTCTCCGAGTCGCGGTTCGCCAGGGCCGAGGACGACGATTGGCGAGACTGGTGGACGCTCGACCTCCTGGGTGCAGCGCGTTTGGTTCATCATCGGCGGGGCGCGGATGACGAGGCCGTACGCCCGCCGTTTCGCCGTGTTCTGGAGCTGCTCGCACTCTTGGCCTTGTCTCCCAATCGCTCCTGCAGTCGGGAGTTCGTCCTGGAGAATCTGTGGGAGCCTGACGACCGGCGGCAGGCTCTCCGCAACCTGCATCCGACGGTGAGTCACCTGCGTCGGCTCCTCGGCCCTGAGGGAACGCACCGTATCGTGCTCGAAGACGGTGTCTATCGCTGGCAGGGGGAGAATCAGCTGCGCGTCGATGTCGAGACCTTTCGCCGCGGCATCCGCGCCGCTGCAACTCTGGAGGAGAGGGAAGCGGCCTGGACGGTGTATCGCGGCGACCTGATGGAAGGCTACGACTCACAGTGGGTGGTCGAGGAGAGAGCGACCCTACGCGAGTCCTATCTGCTCCTCCTCGAGGGCCTCGGGCGCGGCTACCTCGACGTCGGCCAGCTCGAGCGGGCCGAAGACGCCTTCCGAACTCTGCTGGCACAGGACCCCGTACGCGAGGACATTGCCCTCGAGGCGATGCGTCTCTGTCGCCAGCGCGGGCGGCGCGATCTGGTGCGGCACCTCTACCAGCGCCTGCGCTCGACGCTCGACCGCGAGCTGGGCATGGAGCCCCTGCCAGAGACCGTTTCGGCCTATCGCGACCTGCTGCGCTGAAGGTCGCCAAGACCGCGGTTATCCAATAGAGTTTCTACGCCCTTCGAACGAACTCATCATCATGTTTGCCGAACCGAGCCAGTCCGTGACGGCGTTTTCGCCGACCACAACGCAACAGGAGCGCCGACTCGACGTCAGCGTCGTCATTCCCGTGCTCAACGAGAGAGAGTCGATCGCCGAGCTGGCTCAGAGGGTGGACGAAGTGCTCACGGAGCGGGGCTGCGAGTTCGAGATCGTCTTCGTCGATGATGGCTCGAACGACGGAACGCCGGAGGCGATCAAGGCACTCCGCGACGCTTTCCCGAGCGTCAAGCTCCTGCGCTTTCGGCGGAACTTCGGCAAGGCAGCCGCTCTGTCGGCGGGTTTCGAGCACAGCCGCGGCCGGTTCATCGTGACGCTCGACGGCGACCTGCAGGACGATCCGAAGGAGATCCCTCGCTTCTTGGACCTGCTCGAAGAAGACGAATACGACCTGGTGAGCGGCTGGAAGCGTCGACGGAAGGATCCGCTCTCGAGGAGGCTCCTTTCGAAGGTCTACAACTGGGTCACGCGGCAGCTTGCGCGCATCGATCTTCACGACTTCAACTGCGGCTTCAAGGCCTACCGACGTGAGGTCTTCGACCACGTTTCGGTCTACGGTGAGCTGCATCGCTACATCCCGGTGCTGGCGAGTCGTCAGGGCTTCCGCGTCGGCGAGATTGCGGTCAAGCATCACGCACGCAAGCACGGACGCAGCAAGTACGGGTGGGACCGTCTCTACAAGGGACCGCTCGATCTGATCACCGTGCTCTTCATCACGCGCTACACCCGTCGGCCCCTGCACCTCTTCGGCGTTCTCGGCCTGCTGCTCGCCGGCAGCGGTTTCGTGATCTGCGCCTACCTGGCGCTGACCTGGTTCGGCGGGGCGTCGCTGTCGAATCGGCCGCTCCTCCTGCTCGGAGTTCTGATGATCCTCCTGGGGATTCAAGTGCTCACGACAGGTTTGATCGGCGAAATGCTGACCTTCAAGAGCTTCCGAAGCTCAGACAGCTACGCCGTCAAAGAGAGCGTCGGCTTCAAGGCGGACAGCACGGAGTCGGACTCCTGCGAATCCTCTTCCTGACTCAGACGTACCCGCGCTTTCCAGAGGACATCGCCGGACCGTTCATTCGTGAGATTGCGCGGGCGCTGAGTCGCGGGGGAGACGAGGTTCGTGTGCTCGTACCGCACACGGAAGAGCTGGCGGACGAGTGGAGCGACCTCGACGGCGTGCGCGTCCGTTCGTTTCGCTACGCCCCGAAGGGGTTCGAGGTGCTGGGCTACGGTCGCAGCCTGCAGGCCGACGAGCGCCCGAGAGTCCTTGCCGCGGCCGTCACTCCGCCCTACCTCCGTGGCGCTCGGCAAGGAGTGCTCAGGGAGCTCGAGGAGTGGCGCCCCGAGGTCGTACAAGCTCATTGGATTGTGCCAAACGCCGTGGCGTTGACGGTGCCGGGACGGTGGCCGAAGAACGCTCCGCCGCTCACCGTCGGGCTTCACGGAAGCGACGTCTTCATGGCCGAGAAGCCGGGAGTCCGCTGGCTGGCGCGTCGCGCGCTGCGCGACACGCAGGTTCTCACGGGCTGCTCGCCCGAGTTGGTGGAGCGCGTCGCTGCGCTCGGCTTCGAGGGCCATCGCGAGGTGATCCCCTACGGTATCGACCCCGGGCAGTTTCGGCCCGGAGTGGATGAGAGTGGGTGGCGAGAGCGCCTTGGCATTCCCGAGGATGCGGTTCTCTTTCTCGGCGTCGGTCGGATGGCCACCAAAAAGGGCTTTCAAGTCCTGGTGCCGGAGCTCGCTTCATTCCTGGAGCGCTTTCCGACGGCCTGGGTGGTCCTGGCCGGTGGAGGTGACCGTGAAGCAGAGTTCAAGGCAGCGTGCGAAGGCCTTCGCGTCTGCTTCCCAGGGGCGGTGGAGCGCGACGTCCTCCCGGATCTTTACCGCGCTGCCGACGTCTTCGTGCTTCCGGCGGTGCATGATCGCAAGGGCAACGTCGACGGCCTGCCGAACGTCATTCTCGAGGCCCTCGCTTCTGCACTGCCGGTCATCGCCTCCGGAATCTCCGGGATACCCCTTGCGGTAGAGACCGGCCACAACGGCTATCTGACCCGAGAGGGAGACGGCGCCGAAGTCGTGGATCGCATGGCGGCCCTGGTCGAAGACGCCCAGCTGCGTCGCCAGCTGGGAGAGGCCGGGCGCGCCCGCGTCGTCGAGCAGCTGACCTGGGATCAGGTCGCGGCACGCTACCGGCACGCTTACGAACGAGCCGTGGAGTTCAACGCACGATCGTGATCGAGAGCGGCTCGCCAGAGCGCAGCAGATCGAGGCGCACCTCTCCCGACAGTCGGTCGAGCTTGCGCTGTGCGTCCCGCGCATCGAGAACCGGCTGGCCGGCGATGCGCAGGAGGAGGTCGCCCTGGCGTAGTCCCGCCGCCCGCGCCGCGTCTCCAAGGGCGATGACGCGGGCCGCGGGGCGCTGAAGGGAAGGGGCTCTGGCATCTTCGAGGCGGAGCGTCGTAGGTTCGGCTGCCGGCGCTTCAGCGCGCTGAGGGGCAGCCTGGGGCACCTTTGGCGCGCTCCTCGCTGCCGTGAGGTTCTCCTGCGCGGTGACCATGGAGGGGTCGCTGGCGACCGCGCTTTCGAACGCCCGAATCGCCTCGTCGACCCGCCCCTCGGCAAAGTAGGCGTTGCCCAGGTTGTTGAGCGCCACGGCGTCGTCGGGCTCGATGGTCAGAGCGTTCTTGAAGGCGGCGATCGCTCGGCCGGTTTCCGAACGGTTGAGGAGCGCCAGCCCGAGCAGTGTGTACGACGAAGCCGTCGGGCCGTCTGTCCGGGTTGCCTGAGTTGCCCAGGACTCCGCGTCGCCGAAGCGCCCCTGGTCGAGTGCCAGCGCCGACAGTCTCTCGGCGGCCCGTGCCGCACTCGTCGAGAGGAGCTGGTCGGGACCCGCCGGGTCGTCGGCGACGAGCCGCTCGTAGGTTCGCACGGCCGCAGCGAAGTCACCGGATGCCTCTTGAGCCCAGCCGAGCAGAGAGAGCGTCGGAGCCGAGGGGTCCTGCGCTGCGGCGTCCACGAGGAGACTCATCGCCTCCGCATTGCGTCCCATCCGCAACAGGACGTCGGCTTTCTCTCGAAGGTAAGGAGTTTCCGCAGAGGACGCTCTGTCGTACACGTCGTAGGCCGCCTGCCAACTCGACTGAGCCTCATAGGCTCGGGCCAGAGCCAGGGTCGCTTGGGCGTTACCAGGATCGATTCTCAGAGCGTCTTTGAGCGCGCTGACTGCGTCCGTGGAGTTGCCCTGGCGAAGGTACTCGGTGCCGACGCCCGTCAGAGCGAGCGAGTGAAGGAGGGCAGGAACGTCGCCGCGGGAGGCGAGTGCGACGATGCGCTCGAAGTAGCCCAGAGCATCACTTCGTTGGCCCTGGCGAGAAGCGACCAAGGCGCGGTTGTAGAGCGCACGCACGTCGTTGGGGGAGCCCTCGAGGACGCGATCGAGAAGCTCGCGTGCGCCGTCGACATCGCCCTCGCGGAGCGCGTTGGCCGCGCGCGTCACCCAGCGGGCGTCTCGATTCGCGCGGTCGGATTGCAGCGAGCCGGTAATCTCCCGATAGGACGCCACGAAATCGTCTGAATAGAGCGAGCCACGAAATGGGAAGTCGGGATTGTCGGTCAATGCGTCGCGAAGGGCGTCGCGCGACCGCTCCGCACGCCCTGAAAGGTGCTCGAGCCAGGCGATCCGCACGAGAGTTCCGCTGCGTTCATCGGCGTCGAGATCGAGTGCGAGGATCCTCAGATAGAGCCGAATCGCCTCGTCGAGATCGTCGCGCTGGTAGGCGGATCGCGCCTCAGCTTCGAGCGAGTCGCGACTGGGCTGGGAATGAGCCGCTGGCGCTGCCGCAAGCCCTGCCAGGACGACGAGGAGACACGAGCGGAGCCAGAGGCCGGGACCGAAGAGCCGCATACCTGCAGTCTACAACCGCCTCGCCGAAAAGCTCCGTTCAGCGGGACCGATTGGAGAGAGGCGGTTCGGATGCCGAAGTGAAGGTCAGAACGAGTCTCTCCCCGGCCGCGATGGCGACGTCGTGCACGTGGGTCGCGCCGGCCGTGGTGTCGGCGGCGACTCCCAGCTGCACCGTTCCTGCAGAGAGCACGATGTCGTCGACCGGGGTCTCGCCCAGATAGCGGCCGTCCAGCCAGACGTTGACCTGAGGGCTGCCGAGATCGGCACGTACCGTCAGTCGGGACGGGCGCGGCAACAGGTCGTCCAGGGTCCGGATCTCGCCTTCGCTGAGGGTCAGGCGGACGTTGCGCCGCGCCGAATAGCGATCCAGGCGGAGTGCGAAGACGACTTCGTGCTCGCGTCCTGCTTCCAGAGTGAGTCGAGCCGGTGCCGGCGAGTCGAGGCGTTCCCCGTTGACGGTCAGCGTGGTCGCGGGATGCGCGGGCGCCAGAATGAGGGTCGCCTGTGGAACAGGGACCACGTTCGTCGGTTCCTCTGGCGGAAGCGACGGGTTCGTCGGTCGGCTCTCTGGTTCAGCGGACGTGGCTTGCGGAGCCTCCGGCGGCGTCTGGCGCCCGAAGAGTAGAAATGCGCCAGCTCCCGCGCCGATCGTCAAGAGGAGGAAGAGCGCGTAGATCCACCACGGCGCGCCGTCCTCGGTCTCGGGGTCGGTGACGGGGCCCGAGGGTGTTGCACCGATCGCACGGTGCTCCCAGCTTTCCAGGCGTCGAGTCGGACCACTATCCCCTCCGAGCGCCGTCGCTTCCGGCTTCATGGGCGGGTCCCCGACGGCGCGCGACCGCCGGCCGCTGGGCGTCGACGGGCTCGGCGAAGACTCGGGCGAGGGGAGCGACCGGGGCGTCGCGGCGGAAGGGGCGGGGGCCTTCGGATCCTGGCGCAGAAGCCGGTCGAGGGCCGCCAGGACCTTGCCGAAGTCGGAGAAGCGCTGCGCCGGGTCCTTCCGATAGCAGCGTTCGATGATCTCGAGCAGCTTGGGCGGGAGATCCTCGGTCACTTCGGAGAGGGGGCGCGGCTCTTCATTCAGGACCTTCGTCAGCACCTCACTGGGGCGTTCGCCGCTGAAGGCTCGTTCGTAGCTCAGGAGCTCGTACGCCAGAACGCCGAACGAGTAGATGTCACAACGGTAGTCGACCTCAGATCCTCGAACCTGCTCAGGTGCCAGGTATGCCGCCGTGCCGAGCGTGTTGCCAGCGACGGTCAGAGAGGTCTCGGAGGAGAGCACGCGCGCGATGCCGAAGTCCATGATCTTGACGATGCCTTCGTCGAGAATGCGCACGTTGGCCGGCTTGATGTCTCGATGCACGATGCCCTGCTGATGGGCGTATGCGAGGCCCCGCGCGATCTGGATGAGATAAAGGAGGCGCGTTGCGAAGGTGAGCGGTTCTCTGCGACGGATCTTGCGGTCGAGATCCTCTCCGCTCAGATACTCCTGCACCAGATAAGGGACGCCGTCCTGCTCACCGAGATCGTAGACGACCGTGATGTTGCGGTGCTGAAGGTTGCCGGCGATTTCCGCCTCACGCGCAAAGCGGCGCCGGAGATCCTCGTCGGACGAAATGCAGGTCTTGATGGCAACGTCGCGCCGGATCGACGGATCGAAGCCTCGATAGACGAGCCCGAAGCCGCCTTCACCGATCTTCTCGATGACCTCGTACTTGCCGAATCGCTCGCTCACGCTGCCGCAAGATAGCACGCGGCCATGAGACAGAATGAGCCGTCATGGACTGGTCTCACTCCACCTCCCTCGCGGACTACCTGACGAGTTCGGACGTCCTGCGCTCCGTCTCCGCGATCGCCGTAGCCGTTCGCGAAGGGGGGCGCTGGAAGTGGGCAGGACGCTCGGAAGTCGGCTCGATCCGCGACGACACCACCTTCGATCTAGCTTCGCTGACGAAACCTCTGATGGCGACCCTTGCGGTCGAGCTCGATCGCGAGGGGCGGTTCTCTCTCGATTGTCCGGTGCGGGACCTTTGGCCCGATGCGCCCACGTTGGCGACGGCCGGCGACCTCCTGAGGCATCGGTCGGGGCTCGTCGCCTGGCTTCCCTTCTATTCGCTCTGTGCCGCTGGGAGGAGTCGCTCGAGGTCGGGACCGGAGTTTCGCCGAGACTGTGTGTTCGACGTGCTCGAAGGTGCTGAGCAATGGTCGGTGCCGGGGCGTCTCTACAGTGATCTCGGCTACCTTCTCTGGGGCGTGCTTGCGGAGCGGGCTCTTGGTGAGGACCTTCGGCAGATCTGGTCGTCTTCTTCGACGGCACATTCCGAGCTGGGCTACGGCCCGGGCTTGGACCATCGCCCGAGCCCGATCGGCACCGCTCAAGAGGTGCTCTTGGGAGAAGGACTGGGCGTGGCGCTCGAAGATCTGGGCCCGCCACGCGGCGGTGAGCCTCAGGACGGCAACGCACGTTTTCTGGGGCCGACGGCACATGCGGGGCTCTTTGGCAGCATCAGAGCTCTGAGCGAGTGGCTGGAGGCGACCTGGGTTGCGCCGACGGAAGCGTTGAGGCGGAGCGGCATCGAAGACCTCGACCGACCGGAGGCGGGGGGACACTGGTTCCGGCCAGCGCTCGCAAGCAGTTGTGGAAGCTCCGTTTCCGCCGTGAGCTTCGGCCACACCGGCTTCGTCGGCGGAGCCGTGTGGATCGACCCGATGGAGGGACGGGCCGCCGTCTGTCTGGCGAATCGACGATCGCCGACGGACTCGATTCGGGACTCTCGGAGGCGCCTTTTCACCGACGTGCTGAGCCCGCAGGCCGGCTGGTAGGATCCCGCTCAACGTTTCGTCAGAGACCTGTCTTCGGACAGGCAAGACTCAGAATGCCGGGTGCGCGTCGGTGAGGCGCGTGCGTGCGGGGACCCTCCATGTTTGAAGACCTGTCCGACTCCATCAGCTCGACCATCAACGACACGCTGGGCCCGATCGCCTCCTTTCTCGAGGGATACGTCTGGAGTTGGCCCGAGCAGGTGCCGCTCCTGGCCGTCCTGCTTCTGGGCACCGGGCTCTTCGTCACGGTTCGCTTGGGTCTGATTCAAGTCAGAGGCTTCAAGCACGCGGTCGACATCGCCCGCGGCAAGTTCGACGACCCGGATGACGACGGCGATCTGGCTCACTACCAGGCGCTCACCACGGCGCTGTCGGCCACCGTCGGCATCGGCAACATTGCCGGTGTCGCGATCGCCATCCGGCTCGGTGGCCCCGGTGCACTCTTCTGGATGTGGGTCACGGCCTTCTTCGGCATGGCTCTCAAGTTCGCGGAGTGCACTCTCGCCGTCGCCCATCGCACGGTGCACGAAGATGGCTCCGTTTCGGGCGGTCCGATGTACTACATCGAGCGTGGCCTCGGGCCGAGCTGGAAGTGGATGGCGATTCTCTTTGCCGCACTCGCGGCGATCTGCTCGTTCGGCACCGGCAACATGAACCAGGCGAACACGATGGCGGATCAGCTCGAGAGCCAGTTCGGTGTCGATCCGATCTGGAGCGCTCTGGTTTTTGCGGCGCTCATTGCCGTGGTCATCGTCGGTGGCATTCGTCGCATCGGACGCGTGACCTCGATCCTGGCGCCATCGATGGCGGCGGTCTACGTCGGTGGCGCACTCGTCATTCTCCTCCTGAATCTCTCGGCGGTTCCGGCGGGCTTCGCCCTGATCGTTCAGCAGGCGTTCGCCCCGACCTCCATGGTCGGTGGCGCCGCCGGTTCGTTCCTGATGACTCTGATGTGGGGCGTTCGGCGCGGCCTCTTCAGTAACGAAGCAGGGCAGGGGTCGGCGCCGATCGCTCACGCCGCTGCTCGCACCGACGAGCCCGTTCGCGAGGGCCTCGTCGCCTCGCTCGAGCCGTTCATCGACACGCTGGTGATCTGCACCATGACCGGCCTCGTCATCGTCACCACCGGCGTCTGGAAGGAGAAGGTCGAGCAGACCCTGTCGCTCGGTGACGTCGAAGCGGTGATCGGCCAGGTCAGTGAAGACGCGCAGCTTCAGGCGCTTTGGGACGAGCGTGCAGAGTGGAGCGAGTCGAAATCGCTCGAGGTGCGTGACGGCGCCGTGACCGGCGGCGCGCTCGTCGCGCTCAACGCACTGGTCGAGGACGTCGCGATCGAAGCCGACGGCCGTCCCTGGACCGGCACTCTCACCGTGGCGCCGAGCGGAGCGGTCTCCTCACAGGACGCCGGACTCAGCATCACCGGCAAGGCCCTGTTGATCGGTGCTCCGCTGACCGCAAGTGCCTTTCGGGCTGGGCTTCCGGGCGAGCGCGGGGACCTGATCGTCACCTTCTCGGTTCTGCTCTTCGCGATCTCGACGGCGATCTCCTGGTCGTACTACGGTGACCGCGCTACGGAGTACCTCTTCGGGCCGCGGGCGATCCCGATCTACCGCTGGGTCTACGTCTTCTTTTTCTTCCTCGGTTGTCTCCTGCCGCTGCGTACGGTCTGGACGTTCGGCGACGTCGCGCTCGGTCTGATGAGCTTTCCGAACCTCATCGCCCTGCTCCTGCTGAGCCCCGCGGTCGTCAAGATGACCAAGGACTACTTCGCCAAACTGAGAGACTGAGTTGACGAGTCCCGGCACGCAGACGAGGCCGGCGCGCCCCGGTCTCGTCCTTCTGTGGTGCGTGCTCGCGGTCTTTGTCTACGCCTTGCTGCCAGCGGATCAGCTGTCCCACGCCGGACGCAGCGTCGCGTCCGTCGGCGTGCTGATGGCGGCTCTCTGGCTTTCGGAGGCGATCCCCTTGCCAGCGACCGCCCTGCTGCCGCTCGCTCTCATCCCGACGTTGACGGGCGGCGAGATCTCGATCCGGAGCGTCGCCGCCCCGTACGGCCACGAGCTGATCTTCCTGTTCATGGGGGGCTTCATGATCGCGCTGGCGATGCAGTCGTGCGGGCTGCATCGTCGTATCGCGCTGCGGACCATACTGACGGTCGGCAGCAAACCCCACGTCGTCGTGCTCGGCTTCATGCTCGCGGCCGCCGGGCTGAGCATGTGGATCTCGAACACGGCAACCGCGGTGATGATGCTGCCGATCGCACTCAGCGTCATCGAGCTGCTGCGCGCGCAAACGCGTGCCGCGGAAGGAGAGAGCTTCCCGTTCGCGACCTGTCTGCTTCTCGGAACGGCCTACGCGTGCTCGATCGGTGGCATGGCGACCCTGATCGGCACTCCTCCCAACCTCATGATGGCAGCCTTCCTCGAAGACTCCTACGGAATGAGCCTGGGGATGGGGGAGTGGCTGCCCTTCGGCCTCGGAATCACTTGCCTGCTGCTCCCGGCGGCGTGGCTGCTCCTCGTGAAGCTCCTGTTCCCTCTGGAGGTCGAAGAGATTCCGGGCGGCGACCGCCTCTTTCGAGAGAAGCTCGAAGAGCAGGGCTCGGCGAGTACGGCGGAGCGCCGCGTACTGGCCGTCTTTGGCTTTACGGCTCTGCTCTGGATCTCCAGAAGCTGGCTCCAGGATGTGAGCTTCGGAGGGAGCACTCCCTTTGCCGGTCTGAGTGACTCCGGCATTGCCATGACGGCGGCCATCCTCCTCTTTGCCCTGCCGAACGGTTGCGACGGCAAGGCGCTCCTCCTCTGGTCCAAGGCCCGCGAACTCCCCTGGGGCATCCTGCTGCTCTTCGGAGGGGGCCTGAGCCTCGCCGCTGCGGTGCGGGCCTCCGGCGTGGATCGCTTCCTGGGAGGTCTCGTGGGATCGCTCTCCGGCGTTTCGCTCTGGGTACTGGTCGCCGGCGTGACCGCGCTCGTGGTCTTCATGACCGAGCTGACGAGCAACGCTGCGACGACGGCGACGCTGCTGCCGATTCTCGCGGCCGCGGCCGAAGGGCTCGGTGTCGAGCCGCTCGTTCTCGTGGTGCCGGCCACCCTCGCTGCGAGCTGCGCGTTCATGATGCCGGTCGCTACGCCGCCGAACGCGATCGTCTTTGGCAGCGGCGAACTGAGTATCCGCCAGATGTGCAAGGCCGGGATCTGGCTCAACCTGCTTGCGATCGCTGTGATCGTCGCCGTGACGATGCTCCTGGGCCCGTCGCTCCTCGGGATGGAGTCCTGATCAGGCCTTTGCGGGCTCAGAGCATGGTGACGCCCGTGCGCACGCAGCGCACCGCTTCCTCCGGGTCGTCGGTCAGCACCAGACGATCGACGTCGTCTGCCGAGATGGTTCCGGCCGCGACCATCGTCTCGCGCAGGAAGTCGAGCAGCGGCTCCCAGAAGTCCGTTCCCATGAGGACGATGGGGAAGTCCTTGATCTTGCCGGTCTGCACCAGCGTCGCGGTCTCGAAGATTTCATCCAGAGTGCCGAAGCCGCCCGGCAGGACGATGAAGCCGACCGAGTACTTGACGAGCATCACCTTGCGCAGAAAGAAGTAGCGGAACTCGAGCCAGAGATCGAGGTGAGGGTTGGGTTCCTCCTCGAAGGGCAGCTGGATCGCACATCCGACCGAGGTGCCGCCCGCCGTGTGCGCGCCGCGATTGGCGGCCGCCATGATGCCCGGACCGCCCCCGGTCATCACGGCGAGTCCTGACTCGGCGAGCGTTCGACCGACGTCCTCGGCGAGCTGGGCGTAGCGATGGTCGTCTCCGAGACGAGCAGAACCGAAGACGGTGACACAGGGTCCGAGGCGCCGGAGCAGGTGGAAGGCGCGCACGGTCTCCCAGAAAATGCGCAGAGCTCGGACGCCCTCCCTGCGAAACGTGCGCCGGCCCTGGAGGAGTTCAGGGTCGTAGGTGATGATCTGACGAAGGCTGCGCGAGGGTCTTTCCCGACTCATCGAGTTCTACTCCTTGGGGGCGGTGCGGTGGTGGTACGGTTGCCACCGTGCGAACTCAGATGTATCACTTGGAGTGCCCGAGCGGCATCGCAGGCGACATGTTTCTCGGAGCATGCCTCGACCTCGGAATGCCGCTGGAGGTTCTCGTGGAGGCTGTCCGAGCCCTCGGTCTGGAGGGACTGGAGCTGGAGCATCGGCAGTCGCAGCGCGGTGGAATCACTGGCTCCCGCTTCCGCGTGCTCGTTGCCGGGCAGCCCGTCGAGGGGCCCGACCCGGAGGAGCTCGTCGACGCGCACGGCGAAGCACTGAACCCAACCGACGACGACGCGCCCGAGCCTCACGACCACAGTCATCGACACGGTCATGGTTCGCAACCTCACGCGCACCACGATCACGCTCATCACGGGCACTCGCATCATGAACACCCACATCACGGCGAAAGCAGCCTGATCCCGAACACCTACCGAGGCATCGCTGCTCTGGTCGAAGCTTCGGCTCTGCGGTCCCCGGTCAAAGAGCGTGCGCTGCGCATGTTGCGCTGGGTGGGGGAGGCCGAGGCGCGCGTGCACGGCATGAGCCTCGACAAAGTGC
>JBCCLJ010000170.1:0-15802 GCA_039026915.1 Acidobacteriota bacterium | reverse complement strand
GTCGGAGTCCGAACAGAAGGGCATGAACAGGGTCCTCAACGCCGCCGCTCTGACCTACGTCGCGGCGATGGTCGGCACGCTGCTGACCCTGCTCTACTACCTGTCGCTGGCGCTCGGCCGCCGGGACTGACGGACGCCGAAGGTTCGTTGCGGCGGGGGCGCTGGCACAGAGCTGAAGCGCGGAGTCTGGGCAGACTGCCGCCCAGTGGATGCGAAGCCTCGACAGGGCGCCAGAGTCGGGACGCAGCGGCACCTCCGCTCTCGCAATGACGCCGCGGGACAGCGTCGCGTCGACGAACAGATTCGACCTCCTGCACGCCTCGAAGGTTCTGCGTCGCCTCCGCTGCCTCTCCTTGCGTCATCGCGGCGATCGGATCCAAGTCCGTCGCGCGGACGATGACACCCGCGCTGGCGCGAAGGACTCCGGCTCACGTCGGGGTGCGAGGCGCGACGGCGAGTCTGACGTCTGCGCTGTCTCCGTCCAACAGCGCAGGGCCCGCTAGATCGGGGTCCCCAGCATCTCGGTGAGCTCGGTCTGCTTCTCCGCGAGGAGCTCCGGCGTGTTCGCCTCCAGCACGAGGCGCAGCAGCGGCTCGGTGTTCGATGGGCGCACGTTGAACCACCAGTCGGGGAAGTCGACGCTGATGCCGTCGAGGTGGCTGATCTCGCCGTCGCTGTAGCGCTCGCCGAGCTGGGCCATCATCCCCTGCTTGTCCTCGACCTCGAAGTTGATCTCGGGGCTCGTGGCGTAGCGAGCCAGCGGCGCGACGATCTCGGACATCGTCTGGTTCTTCTTGCGCAGCAGGTTGATCACTTCGACGACGGCGAGCAGCGAGCAGTCAGCGTAGAAGTTTTCGCGAAAGTAGTAGTGGCCTGCGAGCTCGCCGCCGAAGACGCCACCCAGCTTGCGCATCGTCGCCTTGATGAAGGAGTGTCCGACGCGCTCCTTGCGCGGATCTCCACCCTTCTCGGTGAGGTACTCGGCGACCGCCCTCGAAGAGCGCACGTCGTAGACGACCGCCTTGCCGGGGTTCTCGGCGACGATCTCGCCGCCGATGAGAGCGGTGACGAGGTCGCTGCCGATCGGTGCGCCGGTCTCGTCGACGAAGGCAGCCCGGTCGGCGTCGCCGTCGAAACAGACGCCGAGGTCGGCCTGCTCGCTGCGTACGAGAGCACTCAGGTCTTCGAGGTTTTCCAGCTTGAGAGGGTTCGCCTCGTGGTTGGGAAAGTTGCCGTCGAGCTCGAAGTAGAGCGGAATCAGATCGATTCCCGCGCGCTCGAGCAGGGGCTTGTAGATCGTTCCCATGCCGTTGGCGGCGTCGACGGCGACCTTGAGCCGGCGACCTTCCAGAAGGTGCCCCAGGACGTGCTGACCGTAGTCCTCGAAGAGGTTGACCTTCTCGCTCGTGCCGCGACGGTCGGAGGTCGGAAGATCGCCGCTGGTCGCGGCCTGCTCCATCAGCGGGATTCCGTCGTCGCCGGAGACGGGGCGAGCTTCGTGGAGGCTGAACTTGAGCCCGTTGTAGCGAGCCGGGTTGTGGCTGGCCGTCACCTGGATGCCGCCCGCCGCCTGGAGCTTGCCGACGGCGAAGTAGTTCATCGGCGTCGTCGTCAAACCGATCTCGAGAGTGTCGATGCCGCTCGTGTGCAGGCCGTCGAGCAGCGCTTCGCACAGCGGTGCGCTGTGCGACCGCATGTCGTGCCCGACGACGACCTTCCTGGAATCCGTTCCCGTCTGCTGGTCGAGCAGCAGTGCGAAGGAACGGCCGATCTTGCGCACGATCTCCTCGTCGATCTGGTCGGGGTAGGTGCCGCGAACGTCGTATGCCTTGAAGATGCCTGCCATCGAATCGTCTCCGGTCGTGGATGGGCTCCGCCGTCGCGAAGCTTCGGCTCGGCTTCTCGAAGAGCCGCGCGCCGGTGCGAGATTGTAGCGGTCGCTGGTGCTGTGCGATACGGCAGCGCGTCGTCAGCGGTCGAGGAAGCTCTCGAGTCCCTCGGCGAAGGCAGCGGGCGCCTCGAGGTGCGGATGAGATGCCGCGTCGTCGAAGAGGCTCAACTCCGCCGAGGGCAGGTGGCGCAGCCAGAGGTCGGCGTTGGTCATGCTCGGGCTCTGAGCTTCGCGTCCCCAGGCGATCCACACGGGGATGCTCAGGCCCTCGAGCTCCGCCTGGCTCAACTGGAGATCGAGACGACCGCAGACCGCCGCCGCGAGGGCTCGGCCCGCCCCCGGAAGATGACTGTTCCGGTAGTGCTCGTCGATGCGCGCTTCGGCGAGCTCGGCATCGTGGAAAATCTCGCGGCGTAGATGCTGAGCGATCGCAGTGCGACTGTTCACCGCGGTCAGGGCCGAATCGCCGAAGAGAGGCATACGCAGAACCGAGTGCAGGAGCGTGTCGCGCAGGTCGGGCTTGTCGCGCCGTCGTTCGAGCCCGCGAGGAGCGACCATGCCGAGGCCAGCGAAGAGGTCGGAGCGCGTTGCGGCGACGCGCGCTGCGATCGACGCCGTCCTGCCCGAGGCGATCACCCAGGCCTTCTCGCCAAGCAGGTCCACCAGAATACTGCGCAGCAGGTCGACGTAGAGCTCGGCGTCGTAGCGGAGCGCGGGCCGATCGGACTCGCCCCAGCCGAGCAGGTCGGGCACGATGACGCGGTTTCGCTGGCCGAGGATCTCCGCCACGCCCCGCCAGTGCAGGCCACTGTGACCGGGGCCGAAGGAGTGCAGAAGGACGATCGGCGGGCGTCCCGGGCTACCGCTGCCCAGGTCCTGGTACAGAACCTTGCCGTCTTCCGCGGCGAGCTCCTTCGGCTCGCCCCAGACGACGGGGTCGAGTTGCCTGGCGCGCCGTTTGACCATCGATTGCAGGAGTACGGGGAGGCCGAGGGCGGCGCTGCCGAAGAGGACGCGTCGCACGATCTTGCGTCGTCGACCCTGCTTGATCTCCTGATCGCTCGTCTTCGCCATGACGCACGGAGTCTAGTTCACGCCGCAGCGGCGATGCCGATCAGAGGGCTCGGCCGGGTTGCAGTAGTGTTCTCCGATGGCCAGAGAGCTCATCGTGGCGTGGACCGGCAAGCGGCGTCCCGCCTGGGAGGCGCTGTGTGAGGACTACGCCTCGCGCATCGACAAGATGTCGTCGGTTCGTGAGGTCCTCGTCCGGCCCGGCACCGGTCCCGACGGAGTGCGCATCGCTCGAGAGGGCGAGGCCCTGCTGGCGGCCCTGCCCGATCCTTCGCTGATCGTTGCGCTCGATCGGCGCGGCAAGACTCTGTCGTCGCCGCAGCTCGCGGAGAAGCTCGGGCACTGGAACGAAACTTGGCCCCATCCGATCGTCTTCGCGCTCGGATCGGATCTGGGCCTCTCGCGGGAGGTGCTCGAGGCGGCCGAGTTGCGACTCTCTCTGGGGGCCCTGACGCTCCCCCACGAGCTCGCTCGCCTGGTGGTTTACGAGCAGCTGTACCGGGCACTCGCGATCCAGCGGGGAATAAAGTACCATCGCGTCCCGTTAGACGGGCACTAGATCTCTGCGCTTTCGTGGTCCGGGCGTCGCGCCCGGATTAGCGCGCTCTCTCGGTCAAGCTACCTGCCGGTGACGCTCGGGCCTCGCTGCCCGCCGGACCGCAGTTCCTCAGGAGACCTCCGTGGCGGCGGTAAAGAAGAAGGCAAAGTCTGCCTCGAGCAGGCCCAAGAAGAAGGTGGCCAAGAAGGCCGCCAAGAAGAAGGCGGCGAAGAAGAAGGTCGCAAAGAAGAAGGTCGCAAAGAAGAAAGCGACCAAGAAGGCCGCACCGAAGAAGGCTGCAAAGAAGAAAGCAACGAAGAAGGCAGCAACCAAGAAGGCCGCCTCGAAGAAGACTGCATCCAAGAAGGCCACCAAGAAGAAAGTGACCAAAAAGGCCGCGACCGGGAAGGTCGCCAAGAAGGCGGCGAAGAAGGTCACCAAGAAAAAGGTGGCGACAAAGAAGGCGGTCTCCAAGCCCAAGCCCGTGAATCTGCCCTCGAGAGCCGCTGCACCGGTGGCCAAGCCTCTCACGAAGGCCAAGATCGATGGCTTCCGCGAGACTCTGCTGGCCAAGCAGAAGGAGATTCAGGACCTTTACAGTCAGGACATTCGCGAGGGTCTTCGCGCTCGCAACGATGGCGCCGAAGATGTCGTCGATCGTGCCAACAAGGCCTACAACCGCGAGCTCAACTTTGCGCTCTCCGACGGAGAGCGAGAGCTTTTGATCCTGATCGAAGAGGCGCTTCAGCGCCTCGACGACGGAACGTTTGGGATCTGCCTCAACTGCGGCACGCAGATCGCCGAGGAACGCCTTCAGGCGGTGCCCTGGGCGAAGTACTGCATCGACTGTCAGGAGCTGCTGGAGCGTGGCCTTCTCGCCGAGTAGGTGGGGCCGAAGACGCACCGAAGAGCTCGCGTGAGTCGCGAAGTCGAAGCGCTCGTCAAGAAGGTCGAGCAGGGGCACATCGAGCCGGTCTATCTCGTCAGCGGCGAAGGCGTCCTCGCCGAACCGGCGGCCAAGAGGCTCGCCGAGGCGATCGCCGCGGCGCGCGGCTGCGCCGTTCAATCGACTCGTCGCCCGGAGGACCTTGGCGGGACGCTCGCCGATCTGCGCACGTTTTCGCTCTTCGATTCGGCCAAGGTCGTTCTCGTCTCCGAGTCGGCGCTCTTCGCCGACCGTGCCGCCGCGGCCGATCTGCTCGACGACGCAGCAGAGGTTCTGCCGGTCAGCGATGGCGAAGAACTGGCGCCAAAGGAGCGGCGGGCGGTGTCTCGCCTGTTGCAGGTTCTCGATCTCTTCGGAGCCGCCGGCAGCGACGCCGAGTCGTCTCTCGATCAACTGCCCGACTGGGCCTTCCTCGGCGGGGCGGCCTTCCGCAAGAAGCGCAAGAACCGACCGCGCGGCAAGAAGCAGGCTGCGCAGCTCAAGGAAGGGCTGGTCGAGCTTCTGCGGCGCGGCCTGCAAGAGGAGATCGAGACGACGGCCGAGAGCGACGCGGCGGACCTCGGCAAGGCTCTCGGTGAGGGGCTGCCCGAGGGCCATACCCTCGTGCTCGTCGAGAGCCACGTTGCAAAAGATCATCCGATCGCGCAGCGGCTGCGTGAGGCCGGCACGTTTCTTCAGCTCGGACATCTCGGCATCGATCGCCGAGGCCAGATCGAGGGGCTCGATCGCATCGGAGAAGAGCTGGAGCGGGAGACCGGCGTGCGCATGGCGCCGGCCGCTTTGCGCGAGCTGGCCCGCCGGACGCTACGGAAAGTGGGAGGGCGCGGCGCGGTCTCTGCGGTCGACGAAGACTCGGCTTCCCGTCTCGCGGCCGAGTATCGCAAGTTGGCGAGTCTCGCCGGCGACGGCGCGATCACGGTCGACCTGGTCGAGCAGAACACCCTCGATCGCGGCGAAGAGGATGTCTTCGAGCTCCTCGACGCGATCGGCGCCGGCCGCGTCGACGCGGCCCTGGGCAAACTCCAGAGACGCCTGCAGGGAGCCGACGATGCCATCGGCGAACGCCTCGGCCTCTTCGCGCTGCTGGCCGAGTTCTGCCGGCAGCTGGTGGCCATTCACGGCGTGCAGCAGCTGACGGGCGCGCCCGCCGGTGTCCGTCACTACGGACGCTTCAAGGACACGGTGGCGGCGCAGCTGCAGCAGCCTTTGCCCGGCGACGAGCCCAATCCTCTGGCTGGCCTGCACCCCTACCGACTGCATCGCGTGTACCTGGCGGCGTCGCGTCTCAAAGGAACATCGCTGGCGGAGCTGCCCTGGCGCGTGCTCGAGACCGAGACGCGGCTCAAGGGAGAAAGCGGCGACCCTGATGTGGCTCTGGCGGAGCTCATCAGCGCCCTGTCTGCCGGCGAGCCGGCTCCACAGTGGACCGGCTCGGCGCTGCCGCGCTCTTGAGGGGATCCGGATGCCCGAGCTTCCCGAGGTCGAGGTTCTCAAGCGAAGCCTCAGCCCCCACCTGATCGGCGAGAGCTTTCGCAGCATCGACGTCCTCAACGCCGCGCTGCGTGAGCCCGCTTCGGTGCGCTCTCTCCGGCGGCACCTGAAGGGGCGCGAGGTGACGCGGCTGCGCCGACGCTCCAAGTATCTTCTGGTCGACGTCGAAGGTGGCTCGACTCTCGTCGTTCACCTCGGTATGAGCGGTCGCTTGACGCTGTCGCCCGAAGGTCCGCCCGAGCCTCACGAGCACGTGCGGTTCGGGCTCGAGTCGGGTCCTGTTCTGCGCTTCCGAGACCCTCGCCGCTTCGGGCTCGTCTTCGCTTTGCCGACTGCGTCGCTGGAGGCGGACCGACACTTCGCTCATCTCGGTCTCGAGCCTCTGGAAGGTCTCGATGGCGACGAGCTGTGGCGACTCTCTCGAGGTCGAAAGGCGCCGGTGAAGGCCTTTCTGATGGATGCACGACACGTGGTCGGCGTCGGCAACATTTACGCGAGCGAGGCGCTCTTCCGCGCGGGTGTTCACCCCAAGCGTGCGGCCGGGCGCATCTCGAGGGAGCGGTGGAACCTGCTGGCCGAGGCGGTCGTCGCAGTGCTGAATCAAGCCGTCGCCGAGGGAGGCACCACCCTCAACGACTTTGCCGACGGCGACGGGACGCCCGGCTACTTTCAGGTGTCGCTCGCCGTGTACGGACGCGAAGGTGGTCCCTGCGCGTCCTGCAGCGATTCCGTGCGACGGATCGTGCAGTCGAATCGCAGCACCTTCTACTGCCCGGGGTGCCAGCGCTGATCCGTGAAGGGCGGCTCGAGGTGAGTAGGATGGCTGCCGTGGAGACCGCATGGACAAGGTGACCGTTCTGGGCGTCGCCGGCGGAACGGGCTCGGGCAAGACGACGGTTGCCCGCGGTATCCGCGAGCGGGTCGGTCCGAACCGCATCTCGTTCCTGGTGCAGGACAGCTACTACCGCGACATCGAGTGGGAGTCTCCGGAGCAGCGCTCAGCCCACAACTTCGACCATCCGGACTCGATCGACACACCTCTGCTCCTGGAGCACGTTCGAGCGCTGAAGCGGGGTGAGGCGATCGATGTGCCTGTGTACGACTTCGTCGTGCACCGGCGCCGGCAGGAGACGGAGCGAGTCGAGCCGAAGCCCGTCGTGCTGCTGGAAGGGATCCTGCTCTTCGTCGAACCCGCACTGCGCGATCTTCTGGACTTCAAGATCTATGTCGATACGGACGCCGACGTGCGGTTGCTCCGGCGCATGCAGCGCGACATCGCCGAGCGCGGCCGTACGGTCGAGGACGTGATGGCTCAGTACATGTCGACGGTGCGTCCGATGCACCTCGAGTTCATCGAGCCCTCGAAGCGCTACGCCGACATCATCGTGCCGGAAGGCGGCGAGAACCGGGTGGCGATGGACATGGTCGTCGCCCGCGTCGAGCAGCTGCTGGCATGACCCGTCGTGGGAACCACGGGCTAGACCCGCCGTGTGGAGGCTCCGTCGCGAAGGCGAGCGTAGCGAGCTTCGAGCTCAGAGCGGCCAGAGCACCGGGATCATCAGGGTCGAGACGATCCAGAAGACGATCTTGAGCGGCGCCCCGAAGAGCAGGTAGTCGGAGAACTTGTAGCTGCCCGGGCCGTAGACCATGGCGTTCGTCTGATAGCCCATCGGAGTCAGAAAGCTCGCCGAAGCGCCGAAGGCGACCGCCATCACGAACGGGCGCGGCTCGACGCCGAGCGAGGCGGCGGTCGTCATGGCGATCGGCACCATCAGGACCGCCGTCGAGTTGTTCGAGACGATCTCCGAGAGCAGTGCGGTCGCCAGGTAGACGAGGGCGAGGACTCCGAGAGGGCCGAAGCGCGCCCCGAACTCGGCGATGCTGGTGCCCAGAATCTCGGCGAGCCCCGTTTTCTCCATGGCGATCCCCAGCGGCAGGATCGCCGCCAGCAGAAAGATGACCGTCCAGTTGATCGCTTCGTACGCCTGCTGAATCGTGATGCCGCGCGTCAGCACGAGAGCGACGACGCCGAGGATGCTGGCCTTGAGAATGGACATGACGCCAAAGGCCGCCAGCAGGACGACGGACGGAATGATGACCATCGAGAGCCACCAGTTGCGCGGCATTCGCAACCGGATGTCGAGCTCCTGGAGCGGCACGAAGTCGTCGAGGTCGTAGAGCGCTTCGACGCGGCTGCGCGGCCCGAAGACGAGCAGCGTGTCCCACTGCTTGAGCTCGATTGCCGCGAGTTTCTCCCGCATCACCTCGCCGGTGCGGTTGAGTGCCAGTACGAAGCAGCCGAAGCGTCGCCGGAAGTCGATATCGCGCACGGTCTGGCCGGTGAGGCGGGCGGCGGGAGAAAGCTGAATCTCGGCGAGGATGTTGTTGTCGTCGGAGAGATCGGAGTCCTGGAGCTTGGTGTCGGTGAGCAGGAGCAGGTCGAACTGCTCCTTGAAGTGGACGATGTTCTCCATCTCGCCGCGCACGATGAGCTGATCGTCGGCCTCGATGGCGGTGTTGCGGAGGTCGAGAGCAATGCGCTCCTTGCCGCGAAGGATCTCGAGCACGTTGAGCTGGAAGGCCTCGCTGATTCGTGCGTCGAGCACGGTGCGGCCGACGAGTCGCGAGCCGCTGGGCACGATGACCTCGGTGAGGAACGAGCTCAGCCGGTACTTGCGCGTGAGACTCGAAGAGTCGCTGCGCGGCGGCAGGAAGCGCATCGGTACGAGCATCGTGTAGAGCCCGCCGATCACGAAGAGGATGGCGCCCAGGCCGAAGAACTCGAAGACGCCGATCGGCTCGAGTCCGGCCTTTTCCGAAAGTGACGCGACGAGCAGGTTGGTTGAGGTACCGATGAGCGTACAGGTGCCGCCGATGATCGAGACGTAGGAGAGCGGCAGCAGGATGCGCGACGGGCTCGTCTTGAAGTGTTTGGCGATCTGGATCGCCACGGGCATGAAGATCGCCAGGGCTGCGGTGTTGTTGATGAACGCCGAGAGCAGGCCCGAGATCATCAGGAGAGTCGCTCCGCCGATCCAGTACGAGCCTCCCGCCATGCGGGCGATCCGGCGCCCCAGACGGCGGATCAGGCCCGTGCTCGTCAGAGCGTAGCTGAGCACGAACATCATCATCACGGTGATGACGGCCGGATTGCTGAACCCGGAAATCGCCTCTTCCGGCGTTACCAGGTTGAAGAGCAGCAGCAGTGCAAGGCAGGTCAGCGCGACGACGTCGATCGGCAGCCAGTCGAGCGTGAACGCTGCGAAAGTGAAGACCAGAATGCCGATGAGGATCGCGATGGACAAGAAGGAGGAGCCCTGAGAGAGCGCCTGGCGGCGCGTGAGAGAGGCCTGGAAGGGAGCCTGAAATAGTATCAGCGGCCTAGCGAGTTCAAGGGACTGGAGCGAGCAGCGCTCGTGCTCCCGGCGGCCGACCATGTGGTGGAAACGCAAGAAGCAAGAGACCGATCCCCCGTCTGAAGCGGCGACCGCGTCGTCGACCGGGCCGGCGACGGAGGACCTCGAGGACATCGGCGCTTTCACGGATGTCGAGGCGGACGGCGGCGAGGGCGGTAGTGCGCTGCGCCTTGCGCGAGCGACCGTGCCGGCGCTGGTCCTCGCTGGGGTCGCCGGCATGGCTCGCCACCGCTTTCAGCACTCCCAGATGTTTCTCCCCGAGAAGTACCCGACCGGGATCTGGGAGCCGCAGACCTACGGCGTGCCGGCCGAGGACGTCTGGTTCGAGTCGTCCGACGGCGTGCAGCTGCACGGCTGGTGGATCCCCTTCAAGCGCGCCCGCGGCACGGTGCTCTACTGCCACGGCAACGCGGGCAACATCACCAATCGCATCGGCGTCTACCGCTTCCTGCGCAGGCTGCGTCTCAACGTGCTGACCTACGACTACCGGGGCTACGGGCGTAGCGACAGCGCTCCCAGCGAGAAGGGGCTCTACCTCGACGCCCAGGCAGCGCACGACTTCCTGACGGAGTCGGTCGGCGAGTCGAACGAGCGCATCGTGCTCTTCGGGCACTCGCTCGGCGGCGCCGTCGCCATCGATCTGGCGACGCAACGGGAAGCCGCCGGCCTCGTTGTGCAGTCGAGTTTCACCGACCTGCGCGAGATGGCGAAGGTGCGGTTCCGCAGCCTGCCGATGCACCTCATCACGCGCAATCACTTTCGCAGCTTGAGCAAGGTTCCGACGATCGACATCCCCAAGCTCTTCATTCACGGCACTCAGGACGAGACGATCCCCTTCGCCGTCGGCCAGTCGCTCTACGAAGCCGCGGCCGAGCCGAAGGAGTGGTTTCCGATCGAACACGCCGGGCACAACGACGTCTACCGCTTCGGCGGCGTGCGCTACCTCTGGAAGCTCGTGCGCTTCTGCCGCTCCTGCTTGAGCCACGCCAAGAAGAAGGTGGCGACTGAGGAGAGCGTCGTCGGCTGACGTCCAGCGGTCCTGGGAAGGGAAGCGGACTCGGCTTCTACAGCTTGCGGTGCTCCCCCACCGGCATCGACTGCCGGATCTGATCGACGCGATCGAGGTCGACCACTCCGAAAGCGATCCCCGTGCCGTCGGAGCACGAAGCAACGATCTGCCCCCAAGGGTCGATGATCAGCGAGTGGCCGTAGCTGTTGCGCAGCCCGCCGTCGTCGTGCTCGCCCCACTGTGCCGGCGCGATGAGCCAGCACTGCGTCTCGATGGCGCGCGCCTTGAGGAGCGGGTACCAGTGGTCGCGGCCGGTCGTCACCGTGAAGGCGGAAGGCACGGCGAGGATCTTGGCTCCGGCGTCGACCTGGCGGCGGTAGAGCTCGGGGAAGCGCATGTCGTAGCAGATGCTGAGGCCGACGGCGCCGAGCTCGGTCTCGGCGACGACGACGTCTTCACCCGGTCGGCAGGTCGCCGACTCCTGGAAGCGCACCTCATCGGACACGTCGACGTCGAAGAGATGCATCTTGCGGTACGAGGCGAGGACTTCTCCCGTGCTCCCGAAGAGCACACTCGTGTTGTAGCAGCGCGCCGTCTCCTCCGCGCTCTCGTTGAACGAGCCGAGCAGAAGGTGAATGTCGAGCTCGGCGGCCAACTCGCCGAAGTGGCGGCAGACCCGGCCGTCGAGTCCCTCGGCCGTGGCGACCTTGCGATCGTGAGGGCCGAGGTAGTTCGTGGCCTCCGGGGTCGCGACGAAGCGCGCGCCGTGTGCGGCGGCCTGGCGAATCAAACGCGTCGCCTCCTCGATGCAGGCTTCCTCGTTCGAGTTTCCGTTGAGCTGGATTGCGGCGGCGAGGAAAGACATGAGCGGTCCTTTCGTGGAGCGCCTCAGCGCTCGAGTATCTCTGCGAGCTTGCGAGCGCCGCGGGATGTGACATCCGGCGCGACCGCCGTGAAGCAGAGCCTCACCCAGCCTTCATAGGGTCCGAAGCTCGGACCCGGGGCGAGCAGAATCCCCTGTTCGGCGCACTCTTCGAGCACGGGCGCGACGCCCCGTTCGTCGAGCTTGGAGCGAAGGTCGAGGAAGAGGAAGGTGCCGCCGTCGGGCGGGTCGACCCCGAGGAGTAACGCGACTTCCGTGCCGATCGTTCGGTACAGCCGACGGCTTTCGGCAACCCACTCGTCGACGTCGCCTTCGAGGGCCGCGAGCGCGGCATGCTGAGCCGAGGTCGGCGCGCTGTAGTAGGTATGCGTACCGACCTTTCGAACCTCATCGAGAAGCGCCTCGGGCCCGGCCAGGTAGCCGCAGCGGTTGCCGGCCATGCCGAAGGCCTTGGAGAAGGAGTAGGCGGTGATGGTGTTGTCGGGCGACAGGGGCAGCATCGGAGTGTGCTCGCCCTCGAAGACGTACTCCTCGTAGACCTCGTCGGAGACGATCCAGAGTCCTTTCTCTGTCGCCCAGTCGGACAGGGCTTTCAGCACCTCGGCGGGCAGGACGCGGCCGGTCGGATTGTTCGGAGAGCTGACGTACAGAGCGGCGGTCCGAGACGTCAGGACGGCGTCCAGCCGTTCGACGAAATCCGGAGGGCTGATCGCGCCCTCGACGGGAACGGGCACGGGCACGCCGCGGTACGTTCGCACGATGCCTTCGATCAGCGGCCAGTAAGGAGCCAGGATCAGGACCTCGTCGTCGGGGTCGAGAAGGCTCGCCATGACGACTCCGAGGCCGGCTGTGGCGCCTGCCGTGACGTGGATTCGGCGTCTCGAGAGATCGAGGCCGGTGCGCTCCGAGACCCGCCGTCGCAGCGCTTCCAGGAGCTCGGGAGTGCCGTCGGTCGCGGTGTAGCGGTGCAATCCGGGGAGAGCGTCGGTGGCTAAGTCCTGCATGTGCGCGCCGACGACCGGGTCGCGCCAGGTGTCGCCGACGTGGAAAGGGTAGGTCTCCCCTTCGATCTGCTCGACGACATGCACGAGGGGGCTGTACACAGCGCCCCGCGTCGCCTCGACGGCGCGGGAGAATCCAGGGGGACGTGGCATTTCGTCGTCAGTCTAGTGCACCGTTGGTTCGTCGATCGACGGACTCCCACGCGGTCCTGGGGAATCCTCGAGCCGGGCGGTCGGTCCCAGGTCGCGGAGGGGTGCGGCGCGGTTTGGTTGGGGGTCCTTGGTGTAGCGTGCGCTCTTCGAGGGCGCCGACCCGCTGCTCTCCCGGAGCGCCCCCGAGAGCCATGAAGATCCTTCTCGTCACCTGCCGCTACCCCTGGCCGGCGCGCCGTGGCGATCAGATGCGTGCCGTGCAGTTTCTTCGAGCTCTGCGAGGGCACGAAGTCTGTTTGCTGACGCCGGCGGCGACGGACGGCGGCATGGAGCCTCCGGAAGGAGTCCGCGTCGAGACCTACGACCCAGGCTCGGGCAGTCTCGGAGCGCTGGGCTCCGCGCTCTCCGGCGGTCCGCTGCAGTCCGGAATCTTCCTCAGCTCCGATCTGAAGAAGAAGGCTGCCCGGCTCTCGCGAGACGCGGACGTCGTCGTGCTTCAGCTGGTCCGGCTCGCAGGGCTGCTGAAGGTCGTCGAGGCACCCGTCTACGTCGACCTGATCGACGCTCTGTCGCTCAACTTCGCCACGCGCAGCCGTCTCGATCGGCCCTGGCTGCGCCCGGTCCTCGCGGAGGAGGCGCGGCGGCTGCAGCGGCAGGAGGCGCGTGTCGTCGAGGCGGCGAGCGGCTGCTGCGTCGTCTGTTTGCGGGACCGCGACGCGCTCGAGGAGCACAGCGGAATCGCGACCGACGTCGTACGCCTGCCGATGGCGACCCAAGCGAGCGAGAAACCGCTGGCAGAGCGACCGACAGTCGCTTTCACCGGCAACCTTGGCTACTTCGTCAATGCCGACGCGGCGGGCTGGTGGGCTCGGCGGGTTTGGCCCCATCTTCGCGATGCGCTGCCCGAGGCGCGCTTCGTGATCGCAGGCGACCGTGCCTCGAGGGCGCTCCGCCGCAGGGCCTCGCAGTCAGGCGTCGAGCTTGTACCGTCTCCGCGGCGGCTGCTCGACGTCATCGAGTCGGCCCACGTCTCGATCGCGCCGATGCGGTGCGGTGCCGGCGTTCCGGTGAAGGTACTGGAGGCTTGGGCCTGTGCCACACCGGTCGTGGCTTCGGCGCATGCCGCTGCGGGCGTGGCGGGCCACGATGGGCGGGATCTTCTGGTTTGCGAGTCGGTGGACGACTGGGTGGAGTCCGTGCGTCGTTGCCTGACGGACAGCGATCTCGTGGAGCGCCTCACGACGTCTGCCGCGGCGCGTCTCGAGGCCGACTACTCCGAGGCGTCGATCGCTGACCAGATCCGCCGCCGCATCGAGGAAATCGCTCGATCCTCCTGACGCCACGGCTCCGGCGTCCAGTGCTACAATTCGCGGTTCAGCAGGACTCCGCGCTGCGCCGTTCTCCTGCTCTCCCGCCGAGCCCACCTTCCACTCTTCTCCTATCCCTTCCTTTCGACCATGTGCGGAATCGTTGCAGTTCTGCGTCGCCGACTCGAAGAGGGCGACTGCCGAGCCGAAGACGTCTCGTCTCACGTCGAGGCGGCCCTGAAAGCGCTGCCGGCGCAAGACGAGGTCGACGCCTGGCTTCCAGCTCTCGCGGCGGCGGAACGGGAGCTGAGATCGGCCGACGCGCTGCTCCGGACGCCCTCCGGGCTGCGCCTTCTCTTCCACGAGGTCTCCTGGACGGAGACGCTCCTCGAACCGCTGCAGAAGATCGCTGCCGCCGTGCGCACGTTGGAGCAGGCTCTGGACGTCGGCGGCGGGGAGGTCGGCGATCTGGAGGCTCTGAATGCTGCGCTCGTTCGCGTCAAGGACGCCGAATGGGCGCTTCGTGTCGACCGTCTCGGCGCTGCGCTCGAGATTCGCGATCTGGCTCCCGAGACGATCTCCGCGTCGGGAATCGAAGCGCTCGCTGGCCTGCAGGTGGCCCTCTCGGCGCTGTCGCGACTCGAGGTGCGCGGTCGCGATTCGGCCGGCGTACACCTCATGATCACCGGTCACGATCTCGACTTCGAGTCCCCGGCCGGCAGGGCGCTCGTCGGCGATCGGCACGACAACTCGCTCTTTGGCGATCGCGCCGTGCGCGTCGCCGGCGACACTCTCAACCTCGTCTACAAGACGGCGGCAGAGATCGGCGAGCTCGGCGACAACGACCGCACGCTGCGTGAATCGCTTCGCACGGACGCTCTGCTGCAGGCGGCTCTGGCGGGGCGCGCGGTGGAGATCGCTGTTCTCGCGCACACGCGCTGGGCGAGCGTCGGCATGATCAGCGAGGCCAATACGCATCCGCTCGACGGGTCGGAAGAACCGGCTGTCGAAGGTCGCCCCTACGTGATCGCAGCTTTGAACGGCGACGTCGACAACTACGCCGATCTCAAGGCTGAAGAAGGTCTCGCGATTCGCGAGGAGATCACCACCGACGCCAAGGTCATTCCGGTGATGATGTCGCGTCGCGCGCACGAAGGCTCGACCCATGAAGAGGCCTTCCGAGACACCGTCTCCAACTTCGTCGGATCGGTCGCGATCGCTGCCGCGACGGCGGAGAACCCGGACCGCATGCATCTGGCTCTGCGCGGCTCCGGCCAGGCGCTCTACGTCGGCTTCGATCAGGGCTCGTACATCGTTGCCAGCGAGCCCTACGGCCTCGTCGAGCAGACCTCCAGCTACCTCCGCCTCGACGGCGAGACGCCGGGCAATCCCGACAACCCGAGTGCCAGCCGGGGACAGGTCGTGGTGCTCGATCGGTCCAAGGCCGGCGATCCGGAAGCCGTGGAGCGCTTCGCCTACGACGGCACGCCTCTCCCGGTGAGCGAAGAGGATCTCGACACGGCGGGGATCACCACTCGCGATGTCGATCGTGGGGACTACCCGCACTTTCTGCTCAAGGAGATCTCCGAAGCGCCCTCGTCGTTTCGCAAGACGCTGCGCGGCAAGATCCGTGACGGGCGGGTCGTTCTCGGCGAGGAGACGCTCTCACCATCGCTGCGCGACGCCTGGGCGTCAGGTGAGCTTCGCCGCGTGCTGGTGATCGGTCAGGGCACGGCCGCCGTAGCAGGTCAGGGCGTCGCCGGAGCTCTACGGGAAGTCCTGGCCCCGCTGCGTACTTCGGGCAAGCTCGATCTCTCCGAGGTGCGGGCCCTGCCCGCGACCGAGCTTTCCGGCTTCGGGCTCGAGGCCGACATGTCGGATTGCCTCATCGTGGCGATCTCGCAGTCGGGCACGACGACCGACACCAATCGAACGGTGGATCTGGTGCGCAGTCGCGGTGCTCGCGTCGTGGCGATCGTCAACCGAAGGCACAGCGACCTGACCGACAAGGCCGACGGCGTGCTCTACACCTCGGACGGCCGCGATGTCGAAATGAGCGTGGCCTCGACCAAAGCCTTCTACTCGCAGATCGCCGC
>JBCCLJ010000169.1:0-15882 GCA_039026915.1 Acidobacteriota bacterium | reverse complement strand
TCATTCCCTTCGTCATCGAGAACGACGCTCCGAACAACTCTCTCTACGTCGAAGCGTCGACGGGTCAGGTCGGTCTGGGCACGAACGACCCCCAGTCTGCCCTCCACATCGTCAGCCAAACACCTGGGATCCAGCTAGACGACACTTTCGACTTCCCCTACTCCTGGCGGCTCGGCGGCGACGATTTCACCTTCGACATCGTCGACCGCACCGCCAACAAGTTACCGTTTCGGATCCGGGCGAACACACCAACTCACACCCTGGTTCTCGCTCCAAACGGCGTCGGGCTCGGCACTACGAGCCCACAGGGCAACCTGCACATCTTCGGCGAAGAAAACGCCGACGTCTTCTCCGGCGTAGGTCCGGACCTGATCTCCGGACCTGCTTTCAACTTCGGCTACTCAGGTTCTTCTTTCGGCGTGGGATCCGGCTTCTTCAACGTGAGGCCAACCTCTGGCGCCGTCGCGCCGAATCCCGCGCTTTACTTTGCGACGAGAAACGTCGAGCGGATGGTCATCGATCGCAGCGGCCAGATCGCGATCGACATGGACCAGAGCTTCGGCAACACATTCGACCCTGAACACCCCCTCCACGCGCAGCTCTCGGGTGCTCACCTCTCCTCCGGCGGGGTCTGGACCAACGCTTCGAGTCGTGCCCTCAAAGAGAACGTGAGGTCGCTGTCCCTCACGGCCGCACTGCGGGCTCTCTCCGCCCTCGAGCCGGTGACCTACAACTACAGAGCGCTCCCCGGCGATCCACAGGTGGGCTTCATCGCCGAGGACGTGCCGGAGCTCGTCGCCACGCCGGATCGCCGAACTCTCGCACACGGAGAGATCGTCGGAGTCCTGACACGGGTGGTCCAAGAACTACAGCGCCAGCTCGAAGCCCAGACGGCGGAGCTGGTTGTCGAGCGCTCCGCGCGACGAGAACTCCTTCGGCGCATCGAACGGCTGGAGAACGGAGGAGAGCTTCCCTAGCGGTCGACTCGATTGCGAACGGAAATCTCAGTCGTTGCGAGGGAAGCCCAGGTCGACGCGGCTCTCCGACGGATCGGGCCAGCGCGTCGTGATCGCCTTCGCCCGGGTGAAGAAGCGCACACCCTCGGGCCCGTACATGTGGGCGTCGCCGAAGAGTGAGTCCTTCCAGCCGCCAAACGAGTGCGAGCCGACCGGCACGGGAATCGGCACGTTGATGCCGACCATGCCGACCTCGACGTCTTCCTGAAAACGTCGCGCCGCACCGCCGTCGCGAGTGAAGAGAGAAACTCCGTTGCCGTAGGGACAGGCGTTGATCAGGTCGAGGGCTTCCGGGTAGGTGTCGCAGCGAACGACGCTGAGCACCGGACCGAAGATCTCGTCGGTGTAGACCGACATCTCGGGCTGGACCCGGTCGAGCAGGCACGGCCCGAGGAAGAAGCCCTCGCTCGGCAGCGCGCTCTCGCGGCCGTCGACGACGACCAACGCGCCGGCTTCACGCCCCTGGTCGACATAGCCGGCGACGCGATCACGGTGCTCGGCAGTGATCAGCGGTCCCATCTCGGAGCTCGGATCGCTCCCCGGCCCAACCCGCAGCGCGGTGGCGCGCTCGCGCAGGGCTTCGACCAGCGGATCGGCCACCTCGCCGACCGCGACGACGACCGAGATCGCCATGCAGCGCTCTCCGGCCGAGCCGTAGGCCGCCGAGACCGCAGCGTCGGCCGCGACGCCGACGTCCGCGTCCGGCAGAACGACCATGTGGTTCTTGGCGCCGCCCAGCGCCTGCACCCGCTTGCCAGCGGCGGAGGCCCGCTGATGGATCGCGCGTGCGACCGGCGTCGAACCGACGAAGCTGACGGCGCGAACGTCCGGATGATCGAGCAGCCGGTCGACCGCTTCCTTGTCTCCCTGCACGACGTTGAGCACGCCCTCTGGAAAGCCCGCCTCGGCGGCCAGCTCGGCAAGCAGCAAGGGCGCCGACGGGTCCTTCTCGCTTGGCTTGAGCACGAAGGTGTTGCCGCAGGCGAGGGCGTTGGGGATCATCCAGAGAGGGACCATCGCCGGGAAGTTGAAGGGCGTGATGCCGGCGACGACTCCAAGCGGCTGCCGCACTGTGACCACGTCGACCCCGGTCGACGCCTGTTCGCTGACCGTGCCCTTGAGAAGCTCGCCGATCCCGCACGCATACTCGATGTTCTCCAGGCCGCGAGCGACCTCACCGCGTGCGTCGTCGAGAACCTTGCCGTGCTCCGAGGAGACTGCTTGGGCGAGGCGATCGGTGTTCTGCTCCACCAGGTTGCGGAAACGAAAGAGGAGCTTGGTGCGCTGCGCGAGGCTCGAGCGGCGCCAGCTGCCGAAGGCCTCGAGAGCAGTAGCGACGGCCGCGTCGACCTCCTCCGCGGCTGCGAGTCCAACGTGCGCGGAGACGGCTCCCGTGGCCGGATCGTAGACGGGGGCCGTGCGTCCCGAGGTTCCCGTTCTGGGCGAAGAGGCGATGAAGTGCGGTATCTCGGTGCTCATGCCTCACCCTATCGCTTCAGACGAAGGGCTGAAGCAGCCCGTCAGCCGACGGCTTCGATCGCTCCGACCAGGGCGTCCAGCCCCTCGTCGATCTCTGCCTGCGGCGTGTTGAGCATCGGCGCGATGCGCAGCACGTTGCCGTAGAGCCCGCCCTTGCCGATGAGCAGCCCCCGCTCCTTGCACGCTTCCAGCAGCGCTGCGGCACGCGAAGCATCGGGGGCGATGCCCTCCCCCTGAATCGTCTCGAGCGCCAGCATCAGACCCTTGCCGCGGAGCTCGGCGATCCAGGGTGTGGCCTCGGCGACTGGGCCGAGCCGATCGACGATGCGTTGCCCCATTCGCAGCGCGTTGCCCTGCATGTCCTCGTCGATGACGGCCCGCAGAGTGGCCAGGCCGCCGGCGGTCGACAGCGGATTGCCGCCGAAGGTCGAGAACGACGTCGCCTGGATCGTGTCCATGATCTCGGCGCGCGCAACGACGCCGGCCAGCGCCAGCCCGTTGCCGACGCCTTTCGCGAAGGTCAGCATGTCGGGCACGATCCCGTGAGCCTGGTATCCCCAGAAGTGCTCTCCAGTGCGCCCCCACCCGGTCTGCACCTCATCGCTGACGAAGAGGATCCCCTCTTTCTGCAGCACCTTCGCGAACGCTCCGAAGAAGCCATCCGGCGGCGTTGCAAAACCGCCGACGCCCTGAATCGGCTCGGCAATCATGCAGGCGACGCTGCCGGCCGCCGCCATGTCGAGCGTCTGCTGCAAATCGCGCACGCAGGATTGCGTGTACGCCTCGTCGTCGAGATCGCAGAAGGGACTGCGCAGGCGGTATCCGCCCTGCACGAAGTGCACGTCGAGACCCGAGATCGACGTCGACGACCACGAGCGATGCGAAGTGATCGCCTGCGTCGTGAAGGAGCGCCCGTGGTAGCTGTTGCGCACTGCGAGCACCTGGTTGGAGGAGCGGTAGCTCGTCGCCAGCAACAGCGCCGTATCGTTCGCTTCGGTGCCGGACGTCGTGAAGAAGACGCGCGCGTCGGGGATGCCGGAGAGCTCGCAGATCGTCTCGGCAAGCTCGATCATCGGCTCCGAGAGGTAAAGCGTCGACGTGTGCATCACCTTGGCGGCCTGCTCCTGCACCGCGGCCGTCACCTTCGGATGTGCGTGACCGATCATCGTCGTCAGCACGCCGCCGAACCAATCGAGGTATCGATGGCCGTCGAGGTCCCAGACGACACCGCCCTCGCCGCGGTCGATGGAGATCGGTTCCGCGAAGTAGGGACTGACGAAAGAAGGTAGCGAGGCGCGATAGCGGCGGAGGAGATCGGTGGTGGATTCAGTCATCGCGTCGACGAGCCCGGGCTCGCGTCGTACTCCTGCTATGAGGGCTAGGGTCGCTACCTCGGACGCCGCTCAAACCATCGCCCGTTCAGCAGAACGCTTGGGCAAGCTGAGGGAGCAGCACTTACGGAAGACACCTGGAGCATACCTGGCTCTGCACTCTGTCGAGACGGTCAGCGAGAGAATCGAGACAGTTCCGGCCTTCGAAGGTGGGAGAGCCGATGATTTCGCGCCAATTGCGGCCACACTTGATCTCCGGCGAGCTGCGCGGGGAGAGATGCCGACAGGCTTCAAGGGACGATGGCGGGCCTGTGACACACTTCTCTGACCTTGCTTTTGACAGTCGACGCGAAGCGGGCGGTGTGTGAGTAGACCGCTTCGACTGATCCAGCTCCTCGATCTCCTCGGTGCTCCACGCGAGCGCAGCGTGCAGGAGATTGCCGAGCGCTTCGAGGTGACCGAGCGCACCGTTTATCGCGATCTGCAGGAGCTGCAGGAGCAGCGCATCCCGCTGACACGCGGCGAGCACGGCTACCGCCTGGTCGAAGGGAGCACGTTGCGTCCACTCAATCTCTCGGCCGCCGAGCGCGCCGTGCTCAAAGTCGCGCTCTCGAATCCAGCGCTGCGCAACAACCCGGCCCTGGCGCAGCAGCTCGCGCCGCTCGTTGACAAGCTGGACAACGTCACCCGCTTTGTCGAAGAGAGCACCGAGGCCCTGATCGCCGGGCCCGAGCGCTCCGGCGAGCCCGCCCCCGAGGTTTCGCTGCAACTACAGATGGCCGTGCGCGAGCGACGTACCGTGCGCGCCGAGTACACCTCGCTAACCACGCCGGGCACGCGCTGGCGCAAGCTCGACCCGTTCGGCACCTTCCACCGCGCCGGCGTCTGGTACGTCGCCGGACGCTGCCACACGAACGACGAGATGCGCATCTTCCGACTCGACAGAGTCTCGTCTGTCGAGGTCGGCAATGAGCGCTTCGAGCCGCCGAGCCTGGACCTCGAGCAATACCTCTCCGACTCTTGGGCCGTTTTCCTCGGCAACCAGGAACACGTCGTCCGGCTCGAGGTCCAGCCCGACCTCGCCCCGCTCTTCCGCGCCGGTCGCCATCACCCCGGAGAAGACGTGAACGAGCAGGCCGACGGCTCAGTTCACTACACCGTGACGCTCACCCACCTCGAAGAGATCGCGCGTTTCGTGCTCGGATTCGGAGGGCGCGTGCGAGTGGTTGGGCCAGAGCAGCTTCAAGAACGCATCCGAGAGCTGGCCCAGGGAGTCTTGCAGTCGCTGAGCGTGAGCAGCGGGGAGTAAATCTGAAGGCGACTGAAAGGAATTGACACAAGTGCTGGCTACTCTCGTTCCAGCCACCTTTCGGAGTCTCCAAGCAAGCCATGCTCGACGTCACGTACTCGCATCTTCACGCCACCTTCGGTGAGCTTAGCGACAGCCAGCCACGGCTCGCTCCGTCCACGCGCAACCACGACAGACAACCTCACTGCTTCCGAGAACGACTTGGCTTCGAGGTTGCCGGGGCGCACGATGATCACGTTCGGTCGCGCCGCCGCAGCCAACTGGAGACCGAAGTCGAGGTCCTGCGTCACCACGATCAGAGCATTTCCACGCGCGAAGCTCGCGATGGCGCTGTCGAGCGCGTCAGGACCGAGCGCTTCCCTCGACCGAGCCACGTACGCACCGCGCGACCGCAACATCTCGGCAGCACGCCGGGGCACATTCTCATCGAGGAGGAGTCGTACCCCGGTCAGCTCGCCTTCGGAGTCGGTTCCTTCATTCTTGCTGCCGCGTACCGAATCGCCGCTTCGAGACCGTCTGCCGTCAGGAAGGGAAACTCGTCCAGAATCTGCTGCTGCGACGCACCGCTGGCGAGGACTTCCAAGAGGAGTTCCACGCTCAATCGAGTGCCTCGAACGCAGGGCTTGCCACCAAGAATCTCTGCGTTGCTGGATATCAGCGGATGCTCGCCGTTCATGAATCGAATCATAGTTCACCGTGTACGCTGCCCCCGACGGGGCGAGTTGGGCACCGTCTCAACTGGAAATGACGCCCTGGATTCGTGCGACCTTGCCAAGGTCCTGCTCTGGTCGAGAGGTGCGCGTTGAGCTACCCGAACTTCTTCGAGACGCTGACGGGCAACGCTCCGTTCCCGTACCAAGAGCGCCTCGCCTCGGAGCCTTGGCCCGAACTCCTCGACGTTCCGACCGGCCTGGGCAAGACGGCGGCAATCGTCGGCGCTTGGCTCTGGAAACGCCTGCACGACGACAACGCGCCGCGCCGACTCGCCTACTGCCTCCCAATGCGCGTGCTGGTCGAGCAAACCGCCGAAGTGGCACGGGAGCTCTGCGCCCGCTCAGAGCGTTACTTCGAACACGGCGCCGTGCCTTCCGTGCACGTGCTTATGGGAGGCGACGTCGACGAAGCCTGGGAAGGAGCTCCCGACGCCTCGGCGATCCTCGTCGGCACTCAGGACATGCTGATCTCACGGGCCCTGAATCGTGGCTACGGCATGAGTCGTTTCAAATGGCCGGTGCACTTCGGACTCCTGCACAACGACTGCCTCTGGGCTCTGGACGAAACCCAGCTCATGGGCGTCGCCGTCGAGACCAGCGCCCAGCTCGAAGGTCTCCGGCGACGCCTCGGCACCCTCAAGCCAGCCAAGACGGTCTGGATGAGCGCCACCTTGGCGGCCGGTCAGCTCGAAACCGTAGATCACCCAATACCGGATAGCGGACGGCAGCGACTCACCCTCAGCGATTCCGACCGCACAAATGAGGTCGTCCGCTCGAGGCTCTCAGCGCGTAAGACCATCGCGAGGCTCGAGGGCGCAAGACTGACTGGCCACGACAAGACCGACGCCGAGCAGGTCTTCGATTCGGTCCTCGATCTGCACAACGAGCGCGGTGGGTTGACGCTGGTTGTCGCCAACACCGTCGCAAGGGCCCAAGCTCTCTTCGATCGCCTCGCCCACGAGACCGACCGAATCTCGCTCGTACACTCTCGCTTTCGGCCGGTTGACCGCCTGGCGGCAGAACAGTCTCTCTTCGAAACTGGAGACCGCATCGTGGTCGCGACGCAGGCCATCGAGGCCGGCGTCGACATCTCCGCCCGCACGCTGATCACCGATCTCGCTCCCTGGCCGTCGCTGGTGCAGCGCTTCGGGCGTCTCAATCGCTACGGCGAAAGGGAAGGCCTCATTCGCTGGATCGATGCCGACCTCGAGAAGAAGAACAGCAAGAGTTCGCTGCCTTACGACACTGCGGACCTCGAGACCGCACGGCATCTCCTGCGGGACCTCCAAGACGCCGGGCCCGGTTCGCTGGCTCAGATCCCGTACTCGCCGCCCGCCGTGGTGCGCCCGGTGCTTCGTCGCCGTGACCTTCTCGATCTGTTCGACACCTCGTCCGACCTGCTCGGCGAGGATCTCGACGTCTCGCGTTGGGTGCGGGACGAGAGAGATACAGATGTTCAATTCTACTGGCGCTCTTTCGAAGGCTCGGAGCCGCCTTCCGGCATCGAACGACCTCAGCGCACCGAGCTGTGCCGCGTCTCGATCGGTGCCGCCAACGGCTTCTTGAACAGGCTCAGGAGCAGCAAGAAGAAGCCGGGAGGAGTGAAGACTGCGTTTCGTTGGAATGCCCTTGAGGGAGCCTACGAACCGGTCCGTCGCGAACAACCCGCCCGACCTGGCGAGCTCCTACTCCTTCCAGTCGAATCCGGCGGCTACGATCCCGAGCGCGGCTGGCACGGGCAACCGAAGAGCGTGAGGGTCCCCGAGATCCAAACCCAGCAGATCGTCTCGCGCGAGTCGTACGCCTGGGAGCCGCAGACGGCCGGAGCGTGGCTCTCACTCGAAGAACATCTCAGAGACGTAGTGAGAGAGACGGTCTCTCTGACCGAGGCTCTGGGGCTCGTGCCGGAGCATTCCGAAGCGTTGCGAAGAGCCGCCCAGTGGCATGACGTGGGCAAGGCCCACGACCAGTTTCAACGACGGCTCCTCGAGCCCGTCGCAGACCGGCCAAATCTCCAGCCCCCGTCGACCGAAGAACTGTGGGCCAAGTCCAGCCATCGAAGGCAGGCTCCCGGGCTGCGTAGGTACTTTCGCCACGAGCTTGCTTCCGCCCTCGCATGGCTCGAGCACGCCGACGAGAACGACATCGCGGCCGACCTCGCTTCACTCGTCGCCTTTCTCATCGCCGGCCACCACGGGAAGGTGCGACTGAGCATCCGTTCAGTGCCTGACGAAGACCGGCCCTCCGGGAAGGAAAGACTCTTCGCTCGGGGCGTGTGGCACGGCGATCGGCTGCCGGAATGTGAACTGCCGGAGGACGGCAAAGTCGGACCGTTCACGATGGATCTCTCGGTCATGCAGCTCGGTCGGGGTAGCTGGTTGAGTCGCATGCTAGAGCTTCGCGACAGCGCGCAGATCGGCCCGTTCCGCCTCGGACTCCTCGAAGCCACTCTCAGGGCAGCAGACTGGCGTGGCAGTGCGTCTCCTGGAACGGCTGCGAGCGCGACGGAGAGATCATGAGCGATCTCCGCCTCACCGGCTGTCAGCCGCAGCCCCTGGCGCACTACCTCAAGGCGCTGGCGGTTCTGCGGATCGTCAGCGAACAGTTCGACGCCGAAGTCGCCGGCTACTGGCAAGACGACTGCCTGCATCTCCGGACTCGGAAGACTCGAACCGAGATCGAGGCGTTCTTCTTGGAACACTTCGCGCCGAGCCCAATCATCTCTCCATGGAACGGCGGAAGCGGCTTCTACGAGAAGGACCGCAAGGAGGCAGTCGAGGCGCTTGCGGATTCCAAAGCGGCACGCTTCGCTCCGTACCGCCTTGCGTTGCGCGCAGCGATCCGATTGCTGAAGGACCTCGGCTCGCCCCAGCAGGTCGACAAGAAGACGAAAGACGAGCTCCTCGAGCGGTGTCGAAATCGACTTCCGGACGAGACTCTCAGCTGGCTCGATGCGGCGTTCGTGCTCACCGAGGACGGATCGAAGTATCCGCCGCTCCTGGGAAGTGGCGGCAACGACGGCCGCTTCGAATTCTCTAACAACCACATGCATCGACTCGTCGAGCTGTTCGACCCACAGACGGGGTCCGCACGGACGGCTACGGCGGCCCTGCTCTCGCAAGCGCTCTTCGACGAGCCGAGCCATTCCCTAGCGAAGATTCCAGCGGGACAGTTCCTGCCTGGCAACGCTGGCGGGCCTAACTCCAGCGCGGGATTCGACAGTTCAGCCCTCCTCAACCCGTGGGACTTCGTGCTGTCCCTGGAGGGTGCTCTGACCTTCGCTTCCGCCGGTGTGAAGCGACTGGGGTCGGCTGCTTCGGCGGGGCTCAGCTACCCCTTCGCGGTCAGGAGCAGTCCATCTGGCTTTGGTAGCGCTGCAGACTGGCGGGAGAGTGACTCGGCGCGGTCGCGCGGCGAGCTCTGGCTTCCTCTCTGGACCCGGCCCACTGGCTACGCCGAGCTTGCCAAGGTCTTCTCGGAAGGAAGAGCGAGAGTTGGCGCACGCCCCGCCAACGACGCGATCGACTTTGCTGTTGCCGTAGCCTCGCTCGGTGTCGATCGGGGCCTAAGTGAGTTTCAGCGCTACGGCTTCGAAGAGCGCAACGGCCTGTCCTATTTCGCCACGCCACTCACCCGCATCACGACCGGTGCGAGCGCACGCGCACAGCTCCTTGCGGCACCCGCTCTCGACTCCTGGCTTTCAGGTTTCAGGCGTCGGCTGTCGGGCAAAAACACTCCGGCTTCGATTCGACGCGCTGGCCGTCGCTTGGAGCGGAGCGTTATCGCCCTGTGCCAACGCGACAGCAGCCAGCAACTCCTGGATTGCTTCCGCACACTCGGGCAATGCCAAACCGCGCTCGGTCGGGCGCAATCCTGGGCTGAAGATGCCCGCATCGAACCGCTTCAGCTGACCGACGAACGCTGGCTCGAGCACCTTCCCTCCTCTTCCGAGCTGCGCATCGCAGTCGCTTTGGCTTCCAGCTATCTTCGACTCGGCTCTCGCGATACAGGACGGCGAATGCCGCTGCGTACCCATCTGCATCAGGTCGAGGTCCGGGGACGTTCCGTGCGATGGACCGCCGACGACCCTCGCAACGTCGTCTGGTCTGAGGCTTCCGGACTGGTCGCGAATCTCAATCGCCTCGCGGCGCGCCGGAACCTCTTGGAGAAGCGCCACGGAGGCCTCCTCGAGACCACCAGCTCTTGCAGCCTCGAGGACGTCTCCGCCTTTCTCGATGACCGCACGGACGATCACCTTCTCGAGCAGCTGATCCACTCGTGCGCGCTGCTTTCGAGCGCGGCGCTCCGCAAGCCCCCAAACTCGAAGGCTCAAACCTCCGGTCTTCCGGTCGAAGCGGGAGGCTTTTTCTCGCTGCTGGTGCTGTGTGCACAGGGAAGGACCCCGGCATTTCTGGCGACGCGCGTCTCGGAGCAAGAGATCGCTCTCGAACCCGCCATCCATCGACTGGCCAGCGCGGGCAACGGTTCAGCGGCAGCCGACAGAGCGCTGCGAAGACTCCGAGGATCGAGTCTCGCGCCCCTCCTGCGTCGCCTGCACGTCGAGCCGGGGCTGGCCGAGAGAACGGCTGCGGCGACGCTCATTCCCCTCTCTCCAGCCAGTCTCCGCCTGATCGCTGAAGACCTTCTGCGAATCGACACTGACAACTGAATCGCGCTTCCGCGGCGATTTCCCCGAATCAACTCCTCAACGACAAGGACGGTGCCATGACCAACGTGCGCTCTCTCGACCAACCCCGGCTCCTTTTTCAGGCGAACTTGCAACCCGTTCAGGGTTCTCGTTTTCAGCCCACCGGCTTCCCGGACCTCGGTGCCGCCGAGTACCAGACAGCCGCCGGAGTCAGCACGCTTCTCGTCGAATCGGCGCAGAGCATGGCGAATCGCCTCGAGTCGGTCTGCTGGGACGAGGCGGAGGATCAGGTGGTTCCAGCGCTCTTGGGCATTCCCTATGTCGTCGTCACCCTGCCTGACGGATCCAAGACGAACTCGATCCTCGAAGCCCACCGCCTGAACTCCCCCTACATCGAGAAGAGCGATCGCTTCAGCGAGATCAAAGCGGAAGTCGGTTTCGAGAAGGACGCTCCCTTCGACCGTAGGCGGCTGGCGAAGGCACTCCTCAAGCTCGACCCGAACAGCCTCATCCACGGCATCTTCCTCGAGAGCGTCGGCGGCGTCGTGCGGCTACCCCGAATGCTCTCGGCCTTCGTCGAAGCGACGGACGTACGCGTCGCACCTAGCGGCGGCGTCAAGTTTGACCGCGTTCAGCCGGCTAGTACCGGCGACTCCACGGGCTACGGTAAGGCGGCGGAGGGCTACGGCAACGTCCCGTTTCACCGCGACGAGTACTCGGCAGGCGAGATCACTGCCTACTTCAACTTCGACCTCGCACTCCTGCGTGGACTGGGATTCGGAGCCGAGGAGGAGGACTTCTTGTTCGACCTGGGTCTCTTCAAGATCCTCGCCTTTCTGAACCAAGGTCTGCGCCTGCGGACAGCGTGCGATCTCGAAGTCGTGGGCGACATGGTCGTGAGGCGCCCCGAGAGCTGGGAGCTACCCACTCTTGCGGACGTGGAGGCGCGTCTACGCCAGCGCATCGGAGCGCTCAGCGGCAGCTTCAACCAGCCGCCGGTGCTCGAAGCCACCTACGAGAAGTAGCCCGATGGTCGCAATCGAGATCCGGTTTCCCACGGGGCGATACCACGCCACGGCCTGGGACCGCCATGTCAACGAGGGTCATATCGAGTGGCCACCTTCCCCCTGGCGACTTCTTCGCTCGCTGATCGCCGTCAGGGAGCTCAAGGCAGACGGCGAGGTCAACCTCGCCACTCTCGATTCACTCCTCGCCAAGCTCTCGGAACGGCCGCCCCACTACCGCTTGCCATCTTCCGTGGAGTTCCATACACGGCATTACATGCCGACCGACGGCAAGCCGACGAAGGTTCTGGACGGCTTCTTGCGCCTCGCCCCCGACGCCGGCAACGACTGGCCCAGCGTGACCTTCCTCTGGCCCGAAGTCGCGCTCGTGAACGGGGAGCAGGCAGCTCTCGCACTGCTCCTCGAGCGACTCGCATACTTCGGGCGCGCCGAGTCATGGGCCGAAGGAAGAGTCGTCGAGGACGACGAGCCCGAGGCGAACGTCTTCCCGCTAGCCGGCACTTCAGCCAACCCCGGAACGTCCATCTCGCGAGTCCTCGCTCCCGTCGACGCGACACGCTACGAGGAGTGGAGGTCTCGCTACAGAGCGGTCGCCGAGAGCGAACTAGTGGAGCAGCAGCGGGTGAAGGCCGTGGACACGGGCAAGGATCCGGAAGAGGCAAGGCTCACAGCCGCTCAGCGGAAGCAGCTCGAGGCACTCCTTCCTGCGTCTCTCCCTGCTGCGCTGCGAGCAGACATCGGCACGCTACGCAAGCAGGGTTGGAGCCGACCTCCCGGCTCGCAGTGGGTCGAATACGCGGTTCCCGAGGGCCTACTCGACGTTCCACCGCAGCCAACGACAGCGCGACGCGCGAGGCCCTTGCCGACGACAGCCCGCCTCGCTGTCTCCAGCACGGTGGCACCGCTCTTCACGGAAGCTCTGCCCTTCGCCGAGCAGCTACGCCGAGCGCTCCTCCGGAAAACGGACGATCGCGTCACCGCCGAGCTCGCTGGAAAGAGCTCGAACGGCACGCCGCTCGAAGGCCACGAGCACCTCTACGTGCTTCCCGAAGCCAACGAGCGCGACGGACGCGTCTCTCACGTCGTCTTGCACAAACCGTCTGGGCTGTCTCGGGAGATCGTCGAGGGCATTCGGCACCTGCATAAGATCTGGCAGCGCGGGCCTCACGACGTGCGACTCATCCTGCTCGGGGTCGGTAGCACCGGCAGCTTCGCTGGCCTCGACGCGGGCACCGGCCAGTGCCCGGTACTCGCAACAGCGACGCATTGGGTCTCTCGGACTCCCTTCGTCTCGACGCGGCATCCGAAGGTGCGCAAGAACGGCAAGCCGAAACTCAACGATTTCGGCGAGGCGATCGGTGGACCAACCGACGACCTACGCCGGCTGCTGTCTCTCAACGGCTTTCCCCAGCCCGTATCGATCGAAGCCGCCGAAAGCACGAGTCTGCGAGGCCGACCGACTCGCTGGGGGTACTTCGCGAGCCGTCGCAAGTGGGGCCGGGGCCGTCGCGGGCCGTTCGGTCCCGTCGGTTTCCAGCTTGCGTTTGCCGAACCCGTCAGCGGACCCATGGCGCTCGGCTACGCGGCGCACTTTGGACTGGGTCTCTTCGTGCCCCGAGAGCCCACGGACCCTGCGTAGGCGCCTTTCACCGCAACGTGGAATCGTCGCGCAAAAGCTGGCCGCAGAGCGGATGGAGAGCATCGCACTGCTACGCTGGCGGGATGCCGAGGATCGCTCACCGCATCACTGCCGACCCCACTCTCTGCGGCGGCAGGCCCTGCATTCGCGGCTTGCGAATCCGGGTGACGGACGTGCTCGACCTCTTGGCGAGCGGTCTCAGCCCGAAGAGGCGCTCGCCGAGCTCCCCGACCTCGACCGCGGAGACATCGAGGCTTGCCTTCGCTTCGCAAGCAGCCGGGCAGGCCATCCCGTCGTCGCGAGCTGAGACCCTCACCCGGCCAAGCCTGGCGGCTGGGACACGCAAAGCTTGGAAGCGTCCCCGGCACGTTTCCGCGGAAACGCCGACTCGCCGAAATCTCGGCTTGGGCACGCTCTTCGGGCACGCTGAGAGCCCGAGACGTTCCCGCGGGAACGTTTTTCCACCGAACTTTCGGAGAGACGGTTTTCGGCCGAGCGGCTGAAAGGTTCTGTCAGCGGCTGACCCTACGCTGGTTGCATGAGCGAACAGCCGATTCCCGCCCGCATGCTGAACGAGTTCACGTATTGCCCTCGCCTGGCCTATCTCGAGTACGTCCAGAAGGAGTGGGCCGACAACGCCGACACGGCGGCCGGCACGCGCGCGCACAAGCGCGTCGACCGGCCGGGTGGCAAGCCGCGCAAGAAGGACGATGAGAACGTCGAGCCCGAGGTCATCCATCAGCGCTCCGTGACGCTGTCGAGCAAAGAGCTCGGGCTCGTGGCGAAGCTCGATTTGGTGGAGGGCGAGCGCTGCAACGTGCGGCCGGTGGACTACAAGAAGGGGCGCAAGCCGCAGGTGCCGGGCGGCGCGTGGGAGCCGGAGAAGGTGCAGCTCTGCGCTCAGGGGCTGTTGCTGCGGGAGGCCGGGTATCGTTGCCACGAAGGAATCCTCTACTTCGCCGGCTCGCGCCAGCGGGTACGCGTACGCTTCACCGACAACCTCGTCGAGCGCACGCGCGCGCAGCTTCGCACCATGCGCGAGATGCTCGACGTCGAGCGCATTCCCGACCCGCTGCAGGACAGCCCCAAGTGCAACCGCTGCTCTCTGGTGAGCATCTGCCTGCCCGAGGAGACCAACTTCCTCCGCGCGACGCAGGACTCGCTCCGCCCGCTCGTCGCGCCGAAGCTACGCCGCCACCCTCTCGTGGTGCAAGAGCCGGGAGCGCGCGTGCGACTGAGCGGCCAGCGTCTCATCGTGGAGAAGCAGGGCGAGACGTTGGCCGACGCGCGCCTCGGCGAGACCTCCGAGCTGCTGCTCATGGGCGGAGCGCACTGCACCTCGGCCGTGCTGCGCGAATGCTGCCGCCACGACATCCCGGTCGCGCACATGAGCGGCACGGGAAACCTCTACGGCGTCACCCGTGGCACGAGCCATAGGAACGTCGAGATCCGGCTCGCTCAGTTCGAGGCGGCGACCTGCGAGGAGCGCAGCCTGCCGGTGGCACGGGCACTCGTGGGCTCGAAGATCGCCAACGCCAGGGTGCTCCTGCGCCGCAACGGCGAGGCTCACGCAAGGGACCTGGCACTGATGGAAGGTTGCGCCAAGAGAGCGCGCAAGGCCGAGTCCATTGAGAAGTTGCTCGGCATCGAAGGCCACGCCGGGCGCATCTACTACAGCAACTTCGGCTCCATGCTCGGCAACGGGATGGGCTTCGACTTCGAGGGCCGCAACCGGCGCCCGCCGCGCGACCGCGCCAACGCTCTGCTGTCGTTCTGCTACGCGTTGCTCGTCAAGGAGTGGATCGCGGCCATCGAACGGGTGGGGCTCGACCCGTATCTCGGCTTCTACCATCAGCCGCGCTACGGCCGCCCGGCGCTGGCGCTCGACCTCATGGAGACCTTCCGCCCCATCGTCGCCGACAGCGTGGTCGTGCAGTGCATCAACAACCGCGAAGTGAAGCGCTCAGCGTTTCGCGAGGAGATGGGCGGGATCCTGCTGAAGCCGGCGGCACGTCGCTCGGTCTTTCAAGCGTGGGAGCGCCGCATGACCGGCGAGATCACCCACCCGCTCTTCGGCTACCGCTGCAGCTATCGGCGCGTGTTCGAGGTACAGACCCGGCTGCTGTCTCGCTACCTGCTCGGCGAGATCGAGGAGTATCCCGAGTTCCGGGTGCGGTGAGGGCCGTTTGCACTCGTACTTCGTCACCTACGACATCTGCGAGCCAAAGCGCTGGCGGAAGGTCTTCAAGACGATGCACGGCTACGGCCGGCACGTGCAGCTCAGCGTCTTTCTCTGCGACCTGGACGAGACGCGCTATGAGACTCTGCTCTCCGCGCTGGAAGACGAGATCGACTCGGCGCAGGACCAGGTCCTGCTGGTGAAAATCGCGCGCAGCGGCAGGTCAACCGGCGAGCGCATCGAGGCTCTCGGCAGGCCCTACGAGCACCGTTCGCCCGGCGCAACCATCGTTTAGGATCGAGCCCGGCTCGAACTCACCGAAGAGCGCAGCGAGAGGCTCTGCGAGAGCTCCCGTGGCGACGAGAACCCTCGCAGCGCTCGAAACGCGGGAGACCCATGGCCATTGACAAGGAAGAGCGCCGAACGAGCTGGCCGGCATCGTCGCAGGCAACCTCCATCGAGCGTTCGCAAACGTCGTTGCAAGGCCCTGAAAACGCTAGGCTTGGCCGCGAGCACTTTCCGCTTCCTTCGGGAGGCGGCCCC
>JBCCLJ010000168.1:0-15985 GCA_039026915.1 Acidobacteriota bacterium | reverse complement strand
GCAACTCGCAGTCTGCCGGCTCGGAGGGCCGATTCGTAGCCGGGCTCGGCCCCGCGTATGGGAGCCCGGCCAGGGGGTCCCTTTTCAGCTGTCCGCGGGGTCCTCTTTCAGGTGACCGTCAACACCACGCGACTGACCAGACCGATCGATACGGCCCGAGCGGAACGCTGGCTGCCGCTGCGATCCTCGCTTCCCGCTTCCCCCCGCACCGCTTCCCACAGGTTCCCCATTGTTCGGCGAGCACCCGAGAGTTTTCCGCCTACTGTTCTTCGCGCAGTTGCTGGAGCGCTTCAGCTCCTACGGCATCGTCGCGATACTCGTTCACTACGCCAAGAGCGAGTTCGGAACCGCCGTGAGGTCCCCGAGCGACCTCGTTCACATGGTCGTCGCGGTTGCGTTCGCGTCTGCCATCCTGGGGTCGTACGCCACCGAGCGGCTCATCGGTTCCCGGCGCTGCTTGATCCTCGGGGCATCGCTGTCGTCGGTCGGGATCGCGCTGCTCCTCTCCACCCGGGTCCAGGTCTTCTACGGCGGGCTCGCCGCGTTCGTGATCGGTGCAGGCCTGTTTCGCCACAGCATCTTCGCGGGCGTCGGATCGCTGTACCCCGAGGGCAAGGACTCCGATGCGCTCAAGCGCCGCGGCTTCACGCTCTCGTACCTGGCCATCAACATCGGCGCGCTCGCAGGCCCGTTGATCGCATCCGCCACAGGAGAGAAGGCCGCGGCTGAAGGCGACGCAGGTGCCGAGACGTTCTTGGGAATCGACGGCAGCGCGGGTTGGCGCATCGGTTTCGCGATCGCGGCGCTCACCATGGTGAGCTGCGCGGCCTTGCTCTGGCGCTCTAGGGAGCTGCTTCGCGAAATGGAGACGCCCACCCAACCGAGCACGGTCCGTCTGCCGATCCTCAAGAGCCCGCTCGGCACCGTGGTCGTCTACGCGGCTGTAGCGGTGATCCTCGTCTGGTTCGGTTTACAGTACGAAGCAGTCCTGGGGTACTCGATCCTGACGCTGGCGGCGCTTACGCTCGGCCGCATCCTCTGGCTCGGTAAGGGCGGCGATCTGGAGACGAAGCAGAAGCTCGGGGCGCTCGTGCTGCTGCTGGTCGTCAACTCGGTGTTCTGGGCCCTGTTCCACCAGCACTTCTCGTCGCTGAACACGCTCGCGCTCGATCACGTCGACCGCTTCGTGCGCGGGGTCGAGATTCCGGCGACGGCGCTGCAGGCCATCAATCCGGTCTTGTTCATCGCCCTCGGTCTGGGAGCGAACGCACTCTGGAAGTCTCTCGCGGGCAAGACCCACAACCCGCCGATCCCCACCCTCTTCGGCATGGGGATCACGATGATGGGACTCGGCTACCTGGTTCTCGTCCTCGGCGGACGAGGGGTCGAGGATCACGGGAAGATCGCGCTGGTCTGGCTGGTCCTGACCTACTTCTTTTTCACGCTCGGCGAGATTGCCACCGGCCCCATCGGGCTCTTTGTGGCAGAGCGGCTCATTCCGGACCGAGGGCGCGGCCTCGCGACCGGAGCGTTCCTGCTCAGCATCGCCGTCGGCAACGTGATCGGGAAGAACGTGATGGAGCGTATCGGCGAGCCGTCCTCGCCGTCCGCTTCTGACTACCTCGACACCTACGAGAACGTCACGTGGCTGACCATCGCGCTCGGCGCTGCCCTCCTGCTCAGTTCACGCTGGACCAACCGTCTCTTTCACGACGTCAAGTGATCCTCGTCGTCGATAAGGAGCCGCGCGAGCGTCATACAGTTCTTCAGGACATCGTCGTTATGCTCGCCGATCGCGCTGCGAACCTGCTCGTCGTTTCCGTGGAGCTCGCGGAGCTTGTGGAAGGTCCTGGTCAGCACCCTCGTCCCCCTGTCCTCGCCCGGTGAACGGAACGGGAGCTCCTTCTCCCTGTTGCCCTCGGGGCGCACGAGCTTCTCCAGCGCGGTCTTCTTGCGTCGAAGCTGGTTGAAGTAGTTCGGTCCCTCGATGAGCGGATTGATGTAGTCGGTCCACCAGACGCGGTTGGTCGGCCCGCTCTCGGTGATCGTCAGCAGCGTCCTCGGGTCCTTCCCTTCGATCGACAGCAGCATGAACGCGCGGAGGATCCCCAGGCGCCATTCCTTCGAGCGCTCCCGATACCGCCGGATCGTGGCCTCACCGAAGTAGCGACTGCTGCAGTCGTACAGGTCCCGGAAGTGGGGCGGCGAGGGGAGCCCCGTCTCAGTCAACGCGGCGGCGAGCAAGCCGCCCAGCGAGACGACATCACCCGGTGACCACTCGATCTCGAGCGAGCCCGGCAGGCGAGGGTGCAGCTCGCTCCGACGCGCGCGTTCCTCCCACCCCCAACTCGCGAACTTGGTCTGGATCAGCCGATCGACCACGCCGAGGGAGACCGTGACCTTAGTGCCTGGGCCGTTCGTCGTCGTGAGCGACGCGAGGTCCTGCATGGCCCGGCAGTTGAACTTCTTGCTCTCGATGTACTCTCGGATGAGCTGCTTGGCCGTCTCCAGCACCTGCACCTCGACCGGCTGCCCGTGCCTGCGGCGGATCGCGAATTCGAGCATGCCTCGCCAATCGTCCTCGCCGCGCTCCCAGAGCGGAGGAACGCGAAGCTGGGTCATTCGGTTGTAGAGCTCGACGTGGCGCGACTGCTCCTCCTCGCGACGGTCACCCGAGACCGCAGTGGTCGCCATCAGGAGCCCCCGAACCGGCCTGGTCTCTTGCTCGCCCATCGTCTCGACCTTGCGCTCGGAGATCGGCACCAGGAGCTTGTCCTTCACGACGCTGGGGATCTTGTCGATCTCGTCGAGGAGGACGATGCCGGAGCCCGCCCCGTTCTTCTGCCTCCCCTTGTTCTCGGTGACGGACTGGAAGACACCCTCTTGGCTTAGCTTGCTGTTCCCCCAGTTCTTCGCGCCGAACAGCTCGATGGACGCCCCGTCACCGTCACTGCCGTAGCGTGCGCCGTTCACCTGCCGGAACGCCGGTTCCCACTCTTCGTTCTCCTTCGCCCAGTCGGGGTCCGCGTTCCTGACGCACTCCCCGAGCATGTGCTGAACGCACGCGCCGAGGACCGACTTGCCCGAGCCGCTCGGCCCCGTCAGAAGCAGGGCCGGGAGCGGCTGTCTCTCCTGGACGAAGCTCCTGAACCCCTCCTCCGTCCACAGCTTGACCCGTCGCAGAAGTGACTCCATCTCCGGAGATCGGCCGAAGAGGATCTTCTTCTCCTCGAGTGCCGCCTGATCCTTACTGACATCGAGGAAGTACGGCTTGAGCTGCTCCTTCGTCGGTGGCTTGTTCAGGACATCGTCCGGCCACCTCTCTCGCCGACGCATGTCGCGGATCCGCTCGACGGGAATCGCCTGCTCCGTGAAGTTACTCAGGATGAGCACCACGCAGTCGTCACGGTCCTCGCTCGACTGGGCGAGAACGTGCTCGACGACCTCAAGGCCGCTGAGGTCGTCCGCATCGTGGGCCAGCGACAGATCGACGATCGCGTGCGTGAACGGCCTACCGCTGCTCTTGAACAGGGAGAACTTCTCGATCGCCTCCGCGCTGGTCGACGCGAGAACGATGTCCTCGTCGTCGAACAGGTAGACCTCGCCGTCCATGGAGATGTGCGGGAGCCCGAGCTCGAACAGGCACTCGTAGAGGTACGGCCGCTGGTTGTGGTCGTCTTCGACGTAGAGGATTCTCATTGGCTCTCCCCTCCGATCGTTCGAAGGAACTGGAACTCCACTCGAACGACGATCGGCTCCTCGTCGATCGCCGTCATTCGGAAGAGCGTCCCTTCTCGCCGGCCCCGCTTCAGGATCCGTCCCTCGTGCGAGGCGACGATCGTGAGACCGTCCCCGTGGCCGTCCGGCCGGGTGGTTCGGTTGCGGCGCCCCGCTCGCGCGACCTCGACCAGGTGATCCAACTCCTCCTGAGGACGCGGCTGCCCTCCGTTTTCGACGACGAGACGAAGCGCTTGCTCGGTGTCTCCCATGTCCGTACGCACGACGACCGGCAGCTTCGGTCCCCCACCCCGGCCGGCCTTAGCGTGGTGGGTCGCGTTCGTGATCAGGTTGCGAACCACCTCGCGAACGAGCTCCTTGGGCGCATGAACGATGCGGTGCTCGTCCTGGATCTCCACGCGCAGGTCGACCTCCGGGTCCCACTCCAACCAGGTCCCGACGAGATCGTTCACCGCCTTCCCGAGATCGACCTGGACCCAGTCGTCGTCCTCGACTCCCTTGTTGCACGCCTCCGCGATCCGGTTGGCGGTCCGACCGGCCTCCCGCAGCAGCGCTGAGACGGGGCTCTCGCCGCCGACGTTCTGATAGATCAGATCGAGCTGCTTCACCTGCTGGTTGGCGTAGACGCCGACCTCATGCCCCATCCTCCGACCGGCCCATGCGCGGGCGCTGTTCTGCTCCAAGAGGTGCGCATCGAACGCGCGCACGAGGGAACGCATCGACTCGTCACGGAGACGATCGAGGGCTCCGATCGAGCGATCGCAGGCGCCGGACGACACGTCGGAGCCCTGGTCCGGGAGGCCGTAGGCGAGGAGGATGCCGCTCGTGTCTCCGAACTGGGTGGTGATCGCATGCCACTCCCTGGCATCGTCCCACATCGGACCGAGCATGAACCGCACGAAGCCGTTCGCCCACTTTAGCAGGTTGTGGCTCCGACCCGGCGCGCTCCGAAGCACGTTGCCGAGCACGACCCGCCGCACTTCACCCGCGTCGACCTGCTCGGGAGACCACTGGGAAGAGCCCGAACGGCGTTCGATATGCGGCGACGACTCCACCGCGCCGACGATCGAGCGATGGAGGACCTCGGGCACGCCGGAGACGGCCAAGAGATGCTGCGAAGGCCCGTACCTCCAGTCGATCACGAGGTCATCGTCCCGCTCGCTCTCGTCACTCGTCCTTGTACTGCGAATGACCGTTCGCGCCTGCTCGAAGTCCGCCCCGTCGAGCTTCACTCGAACCTCCCGCCCGCGCGCGAGCGCAGGCACGTAGACGGCGTGCGCGAGATCCTGGGCGCCCACGGCCAGCTCGCCCGGATGCTCGAGGCGGACACACTCGAACTCCACGCGGTTCGAGCGCATCAGATGCAGCAGGTTCGGCAGGAAGTCGACCAGGGCCGGCTCCTTCTCGAAGAACGTCGCGAGCGTCTCCGAATCGTCGGATTCGACCACGAACGCGTCGAACGACGCCCAGATGGAAACGAGCGTGATCTCGCCGAACCACGGGTCGTCCGTCGACTCACGCAGCTCCTGGAGGCGTTCCGAGAACTGCTCGAGGTGCTGCTTCCGTCCGAGGAAGCTCTGGATGAGCTGACCAAGCTCGTCGATCTCGTTCGCGTCGAGGCCGAACTCGTGCTTGATCGACTCGCGGTACTCCAGCGTGGATGCATTGTTGGCGCGCCCCCGCCTGGGTACGAGCTGTGCCGTGAAGCTCGACGTGATTCGCTCACACAGCTCGCGGCGAAGCTCGCGAAGCCCCTGCAGCCGCTCGCGGCTGACACCGGACCGGGTCAATCGGCCGTCGAACCACTCGAGCAGCTCTGCTCCTGCGGCACAGAGCGGCTCGCATGCCTTGGCGAGCCTCGCCGCGAGTCTCTCGTCGAGCGGCGTGCTCTGCCGGAAGTTGATCCGAAGGAAGCCGAACGTGCGGTCGTTCCGCCGCATGCAGAGGCTGACGTTCCCGATATCAGTATCGTACCCGTAGATCTCGAAGCCTTCACGGAGGCGGCGCGGGTACTTGGCCGCTACACTTTCCGACGTGTCGATCTCGTCGATGAAGAAGCTCTGTGACGGATCTTCGAACGCTTCCATCATGCGGACGTACAGCGGCAGCGATCCCGGGAGCAGTGTCGCTGCCACGAGGCGCTGGAACAGCCGCTCCAGGAAGTCGTCCTCGCGAATCCGCACCGACGCCTCGAACCGTCCGGTCACGGTCTGGTGGAGGAAGATCGCGATCGCGAACGCGGCTCCGTCCTGCCCGTCGTCCGGGATCAGCGACTGCAGGACCGACTCGCGCAGCTCCTGGAGCTCGCCGGGCTGAACGTCGAGCTCGACGCGCCGCTGGGACACCCCGTAGTGCTGCTCCCACTGGTCGCGCTCGAGGCTCGACACCAGGTCGCGTCGATGGCGGGCGACGATGTCGACGAGCGTGGAGTCGACGAACGGAAGCTGCCGGCCTGCGTCTTCGTCGTAGAAGAGTCCCTGGATCGGGTGCCCGAAGTAGAGGATGCCGACGATGCGCGAGGACTCGTCGCCCATTACCGGCACGAGGCACACCGAGCGCTTGCCCGCTACGCGATCGCGGACCGAAACGCGCCCGCACAGATCGACCAGCGTCGAAGGTAGGCTCATCGCGAACGGATGTCTCTGGAACGCCCGTGAGGACCGCGCGCATCGCTCGAAGTAGCCCATGGCGTGAGAGAACGTCCCCCTCCCGAGGGGAATCCGGTCCGTCCTCATCGACGCCGCGAACCGGTCGTCGATCAGGTCGTTGAGCACGAGGTAGTAGTTCGCGCGTCTGCGCCCCGGGTCGTAGACGAGGTAGAAGACGCTCAGCCCTGCTTCGAGGATGAAGCGAAGGTGCAAGTCCCGATCCGGCAGTGGTGTGCCTTCCTCCGCGAGCGCCTCGACGGATGCGAGGAACTGGCGCTGGAGTTCCGCCCTGGTGCTTTCGGTCCTCGGCCCAAGCTTACGCAGCGACTCGACCAGATCGCCGGTGAGCAGCCCCGCGTCAACGCCCGTATGCCGCCTCACCGAGGTCGTCCAGGAAATCAGCGCGTCACGGCGCTCCCTTCGCTGGATGAGTTTCTGCAGATGATCGACCGGCGAAGGCCCCGTCGTCGCAGCGCGACGCAGCTCGTGGTGGATCCGCTGGAGCGTAGCGAGCGAGTGACGTCGGTCGGCGCGCAACGCCGTCGGCTCTATGGAGTCACTCCTCATTGAAGAAACCCGCCAGTGCGGCACGGGCGTCGGGGTGCGGTGCAGTGCTGTTCAGAAGCAGCTCGACCAGGGGGAAGTCAGGGACGCTCTTCGCGTCGAACGACCACAGCTCGCCGTCGTACAGCAGTGCCCTGACGTCGTCGTCGGCGCAGGCGGTCCCGCTGACGACGTCGACGGCGTGACCGAGCTGGTTCCGGAACTGATCGACCTGCTTCACCGGATCAGGCGTCCCGGCCAAGCACAACACGATCCGATCCTTGACCGTCGCGAGCTCCGGACACTCCAGCAGGTGCGAGGTCTCCGGCTGATCCCAGCCATCAGCAAGCTCGAGGATCACGACTCCGCCCTCCCCTACGCGCGCATCGAGATAGACGAGCATGCGGCGAAAAAGCGCGACGAGTTCGTCCTTGGGGAGCTGGCACGTCGAAGGGAAACCGAACCACGAAAAGTCGATGATCGGCGCGGCTCCCGCCGCACGCACGTCGGCGAAGCCGGAACAACGCACGGTCCCGGTGACCTTGCCGACACCGACTCGGTGGCCTTGTCCGGTCAACGCGCGGACGATCGCCTCGATTGCGGTCGACTTGCCGGCGTTCATCTTGTCCGCCGTGACGACGATCAGGCGATTGCTCGCCTTCCGCTCCAGGTCGACATCGCCGACGTCGGGGGCCGGGAGATCGCCAGCGTTGACCGTCTTCCCGTCCGCGTCGACGATCGCGTTCAGGACTCGAACCCGCGTCGGCTCAGTCTCTCCCACGCCGGGGTCGAGGTGGTTCTCCGTCACGATCCCGAGGAGGCCGCACGGTGCACAGAGGTGCAGGTCAGTCTCCCCGGGCTGTGGCGGACGTGCGTCGTACTCGTCGACCGCGTCGCGCCACCCGACCGCAACGATCAGCCTCTGACCGATGTCGAGCGGCACCGTCGAGACTTTATCGCCTGCACGGACCTCGACTCCGCCATCCTCGAAGACGTAGCCGACGCGGACGACTTCCACCTCGACCAGATCGCCCGGACGAAGCGGTCGAGAAAGGGCCCCTCGACAGGAGAGACGGTCGAAGGGAACGCGACAGGTCGACGTAGTGACGAGACTGCCGTGCGCATTGCGAGGGTCGGACGTCAGAAGCACGTGAGCGATAGAGTAGGCGGGGAAGAGAAAAGCGGGATCGGTCCGCGCTGGTCAGACTAGTCCACGACTTCCGACACGAGCCCCAGGTGCTCGGCGATCTCGACGGCATTCAGCGCGCCGCCACGGCGGAGCTGGTCTCCGCACGCGACGAGCTGAATGCGTCGATCCACAGAGCGCGGTGCACGAACGCGACCGACGAGCACGGTGTCTCGACCTTCGCAGTCGATCGGCTGTGGACTGGCGCACATCTCAAGAAGAGGCGAGCGCGATAGCACGCGCTGAGCGTCCGTGACGCGAATCGGGTCGGCGAAGCGAAGGTGGATGTTGAGCGTGTGCCCGCGGGCCACGGCGCCTTGGACACAGGTGGCGCGTACTTCGAGTCCAGGAAGGCCCAGGATTTTCGGCATCTCCTGAGCGATCTTGGTCTCCTCGCCCACCCAGCCCAGCGCGTCAAGCGGACTGCGATGCGGCCAGACGTTGCCGATGAACTCGCGCGCGTGCGGAGGCCCGCCCGAGCCAAGCTCGGCCTGCAGCCGGTCGAGAGCCGCGCGCCCCATACCGCTGATCGCCTGCACCGTCACGACGTCGACCTCGTCGATCGTGCACAGCTCGAGCAGCGGCTCCAGAACACATGCGAGGATCGCCGCACAGCAGTTCGGGTTCGCGACGAGCGCCGGATCGCCGCCCAGGTCACGGGCGTTCACGAACGGCACGACGAGAGGAACCCCGGCGTCCATCCGAAACGCGGAGGAGCAGTCGATGACGCGGACGCCGCGCCGCACCAGCTCCGGAACGACTGGCCGACTCACTTCCTTCCTCGTGGCGAGGAACACCAGATCGAGTCGACCGAGTTCGTCCAGGCGCGCTGCCTGGATCGGGAGCAACTCCCCGCGGTACGGAAGCGAACCGCGGTCCTTGCGGCCGAAAAGCCGCAGCACGTCCGATGGGTGCGCACGCTCCTCGAGGCATCGCACGAGCTCCTGGCCGACCAGCCCGCGGGCGCCGACGACACCGATCGTTTGGGGAGTCATGGGGGGCTCGAGGGTGTCGTCGTCGGAGGTTGGCGTACGGATCCGGTGATCGCAATCCGGGTAGGGCAGGATCAGTTGGCGTCGCCCGGTTCCACAGCGAATGCCGGGCCAAGTGCGGACCAAGAGGTTCGAGAGTACGGCCCGACTGAGCAGAAAACTGCTCACTTGAACCACAGCTCTGCCTTCGCCGGTGCGCCAGCGGCATCGACGAGACTGACTCGTCACATCGCCGGTGCCCTCAGCGCAGGCCACGAGCGCCGCCACGGGGAGGATGCGGCGGCTGGCGGTGACCGACCGGTAACCGAGCCGTCACCGCTTGACGAACCTCAGCCGCCGGTGCCGGACCGCAGCAGCTTCACGCGGACGTAGTGGACGTCCTCGGCGGAGCTCAACTCCTGTCGCCAAGCCAGAAAGCGATCGGGGCGGACGAGGCCGACTATCGGAACCGGGGCGTCGTGTACGTCGGAGCATAGCTCTTCCCGGACGTCCCGGCGATCGGTGGCGATGAACCCCAGACCGAGTTCCTCGGCGAGTCCCGACAACGCGCCGGCCGTAGCGCGGCACTCCGTGACTCCCTGGTGCAGGACGAGGGTGTCGCGACGGCCCTCCGAGTCGTGGAGCGGCCCCGCATGCGGCAGTGCCACGCGCTGGATCGCGGCGCCGTTGAGGCCGTAGCGGGCCGACACGCCCGAGAGCAGGCTCGGCAGCGTCTGCGTGAGGTACTCCCCCCCCGCGGACGACGGCAGGAACCCGCGCAACGGCCCGCGCGGGTCTCGGTCAAGGCCCGCGATCAGGCGCGTCATCGTGCGCGTCGAGTCGCCGATGTTGCAAGCCCACTCGCGGCGCTCGCTCTCGTACGAGTCGAGCAGCGCCGGATCAGCGTCGCCGCGCAGGACCATTGCGAGCTTGTACGCGAGGTTGTACGCGTCCTGGACGCCCGTGTTCATGCCTTGGCCACCGATCGGGCTGAACCGATGTGCTGCGTCACCGACTAGGAACGCTCGGCCCGCGCGGAATGAGTCGGCGAGTCCGTCCTGGAATCGGGCCGCCGACGTCCAGCTAGTGCTCTGGATCCGGAACCCCTCCAGTCCCATGCGCGCCACGAAGGCCTCGAAGTCGGCCGCGATCCAGCGCCGTCTGCGATCGCCGAGGCCGTCGAGCTTGATCACGATCCGGTGGGAATCCCCCGAAAGCGGGATCAGGATCATGAAGTTGTACTCATCGACAGTGTACTGCCATCGACCCGAGTGTCCCGGCCAGTCGATAACCGCGTCGCACATGGCGAAGTGCATGTCGTAGTCGCTCACGGGGAACAGGATCTCGAGCTTCGAGCGAACCGTGCTGTTCGCCCCGTCGCAACCGAGGACGTAGTCGTAGTGACGCGTTACCTGCGCGCCCTCCTCCTCGAGCGTCACAAGGTAGCCGTCATCCTCCGGCACGAGGTCCACGACCTGGACCCCGCGACGGATCGTTCCGCCGAGCTCTGCAAGTCGATCGGCGAGGATCACCTCGGTGCGGAACTGCGGCAACATCAAGAAAAAGGGGAAGGGCGTCCGCACGTCACGCAGCGAGATTGCCTGCAGCGGCCGCTTCTTCCACAGGATCTCGATCGTGTCGTTGACCACGCCTTCATCGAGGACGCGTTCGCCGACGCCCAAGTCGAACAGCGTCTCGAGCGTCGCGGAGTTCATGCTCAGCGCCTTCGACTTCGGATCGATCGACCACCGCGCATCGACGAGATCCACCATGACCCCGGATCGATGGAGGTGGATCGAGGAGACCAGGCCACTTGGGCCCGCACCGACGATGAGGATCTTGGGGTCTTGCATGGCTAGCTCACCTCTAAGGTGGAAGAGGGGGTCTCGCGAGCGGCGGTTGGCACAGCGTTGGTGCCGAGAACTCGCCAGCCGCGCGCCCGGGCCAAGGCCTCCATCGATTCGTTCCCGGGAACGATGCAGGCCTGTCCGACCGCTTCAAGCATGGGGAGGTCGGACGGGTGATCCCCGCACGCTAGACACGCGCGGGGATCCACGCCCCAGGCACGGCACAGGTCGTTCACCGCGGCGGCCTTGCCGTCGCCGGTCCGAACGGGGCCGACGACGCGACCGGTGAACCGGCCATCCTCGAGCTCGAGGTCGGTGCCGACGACGTGGTCGATCCCGAGCTCCGCAGCGAAGGGCTCCAGCAGCAGCGGCGTCGATCCGGACACCATCACCGTCGCGAAACCCTGGCCCTGGAGTCGCTCCAGTTCCGCGCGAGCGCACTCTCGATAGATCGCGTCGCCGAGGTGGGCACGCAGGTGGACGAACCAGCGGACCACGACGGCACGGACCCGCGGAACGGGCCGGCCTCGGTACCGCCTCCAGAACAACAGGTTCTGCTCGCTCCTGGGGCGATCGGGATCGATCGTCGGACGCTCGCCCTCGTAGAAGGCCTCGAAGGCCAGCATCGACTTGAGATCGAGAAGTGTCTCGTCCGCGTCGAAGAATGCGATCGGGCCGCGGATCGTGTCAGGGTCAGCCATGGACATACGGGGCCAGCGGGGTTCGGGCCATCTGGATGGGGTCGTGCGTGATCCACGGCTCCGTGTCCGGTCGCTCGCGCAGGAAGCGCTCGACCTTCTCGAAGTCGCGCTTGGTCTCGTCAGCGTCGACGTTGAAGCCGGGGACACGACGCTGACCACTCTGCTCGGCGAAGTGATACCGGTCACCGCTCAGCAGCACGGGACCGGTTGACTCGAAGTCGCCGTAGAGCACCTGGCTTCCGGCGGTGCGCCACCCCACGCGGAGGATCTGCACCGTGCCGTCGTCGAACACGTCACGGTCGCCGATAAGGACGTCGGTGTCGCTGTTGGCCAGCTCGTCGTAGGTGTCGGGGTTCATCCCGAATCCGTAGCGACCGAGACCCCCGAACGCGTACTCGTACTCGTCCCGCTGAACGATGACCGTGGCGTTCGCGAACAGGTTCGCGTTGCCGGTGTGGTCGTAGTGCCAGTGCGAGAAGGCGAGGAGGTCCACGTCTCCCGGCGACAGGCCGATCTCGGCGAGCTGTTTCGCCAGCGGCGCTCCCGTCGTGATGCGGAAGCCCTTGGTGCCGGCTCCTTCCTTCGGTTGATCGAAGAGCTCGTTCGAGTGACCAGTGTCCCAGAGCAGCACGCCGTCGGGGTGAACGACCAGGAAGGCGCGCACCTCGAGCGTGATGGGCCCCTGGTCGTCGTAGGCCTCGTGGAAGATGCCCTTGTCCTCGATCCAGGTCGTGCCGCCTTCCAGCACGTACATGACAGGGCGAGGCCCTCCATCGAGCGCTTGCTCGATCGACGGAGCTGCCGCATCGCTGCGCCCGCGGCCCGACGCCGTGGCGACGACGGCAGACGCGAGGATCCTGCGCTTGGTGCTGCGCATGGGATCACTCCGCCTCCGACACGAGCGTGTCGTCCGGAATCTGCGGGGTGACCAGGAGCGAAGGCAAGTGCTCGAGCACCTTCGACTCGGACCACACCGGCTGCTGACGCATCACCTGGAGCGTCTCGGCGGCCTGCTCGTGCTCCTTGGCGAAGATGAAGCTCCTGCGGTACGCCGCGAAGGTGACCCTCACGCTGGTCGTCGTGCGACCGGCCTGCATGAAGGAGATGAGGACCTCGAGCTTCAGGCGACCGCGCGGGTCCTTCTCTTCCGTTACAATCTCGTAGCGGATTCCGATCGGCAGGGGGAAGGTGAAGCGCCGGAACTCGGTGTCGAACTCGTTGAGGATCACGACGAACTCCTTGCCGACGCCGGGCGGCAGGAAGAAGTGCTCGGTGACGGCGAGCAGGCTCTGGCGCGCTGCTTCCTTCAACGCAAAGCCCTGCACGTGCTGACCCGTCTGGTGGTCGCTCAGGATCTCGTTGCGCCCGTCGATCCACATGTCGAGCTCAAAGACACCGGCCCCTGCACGGCGGGGCAGGGTGACGACGATGTTCTTGGCCTCGTGCTTGTGGGTCTCGCCGCGGGTCGCGAGCTCTCCCTCGGGCATGAGCATCATCCCGTTAGCGCGGTTCGCGCGGTAGACCTCGAGCATCTGCTCGGGCTGCAGAGCCTGCCCCGGCAGGAACAGATTCTCACCTCGCTCGATTGCGGAGAGGAGCTTGAACTCCGCGTAGGTGATAGCGCCCTCGTGCTGGAGCGCGAAGTCGGCGAAGTGGGGGCCGACGACGAAGATGGGATCGTTGAGTTGCATGGTCGCTGTGAGGTTGCGAGAGAGGAGTTGGCGTCCGGGGTCCGTTCAGTCGGACAGGGCGATCGAGGCGGTCTCGACGGCGCTACCGTCGGGTACCTCGACGTCGACGGACGCGGGCGTCGCGCCGTCGGTCGGCCCATGGACGGGCATCAGGTCCGATCCGCACCAGGCGCAGTAGTGGCCTTGCCAAGCGGGCTCCGTGTAGTCGCAGTCGGGTGCCGTGCAGGCCCAAGTAGCGTTCAGTTCGTTCATGTGAAGTCCTCCACGCGCTTGTCTCGTCAGCGCGTGCTCTTCGAATGCAACGCCCGTGCCGCCGACGCTCGCATTCGCGCGGATCGGCCTTGATGAGCCAAAGAACGCGTCTTGAGGCACTTCGAGACTCACGAGGTCGCACCGCTCTCTGCTTCGCCGGTTTCGAAAGGACGACCGACCGGTGACGACGTGATTCACGCACGGCCGCACTGGCCCCACGACGGTCGGCGCAGAAGAAGCGCAAGAAGAAGGGGCACGGCCGCGGCGTCCTTCCCGAGCACCTCCCTCGCGAGACGATCGAACTCGACGTGCCCGAGGCGGAGCGCACCTGCGCGGATTGCGACGCTCCGATGCAGCGGATCGGAGAGGAGATCACCGAGCGCGCGCGCGTAATCCGCGCCAAGCTCGTCGTCAAGCGCTACGTGCGGCCGAAGTACGCCTGCCCCGAGGGGCATGGACTCATAACGGCGAGCCTTCCCGATGGAGTCATCGCCAGGAGCAAGTACGAGGCGTCGGTCTACGGCCACGTCGTCGCGGCCAAGTACCAGGACCACCTTCCGCTGAACCGGCTGGCGCGCATCTTTGGTCGCTATGGCGCGCCGCTCCCCAAGCAGACGATGTGGGATCTGCTGGCGCGCACGGCCGAGCTAGCTGTGCGTTCTAGTGAGGTTGTTCGCTCGGACCTCTCTGGGATCATCGAGGGTGACAACGATTCCCTCGACCCCGGAGGGACCGAGTGAAGCTGCATGCTAACGCGAAGACGACTCCCTCGACTCGAGCGCTGATCGCGCACAGGTACCTGATCGACGGCTGGGACATCGCCTTGATCGCGGACTCGGTGGGGGTGAGTGTGCGAACGGCCTGGAAGTGGATCGGCCGGTTCAGAGCGGAGGGGCCAGCGGACCTCGATCTCGATGGGCGTGCTTTGAACGGGTCTCACGCGAGCCGCGCCCTCCTCGACCCGGACGTGTCATTCACGGTCCGGACGATCGCCCCCCACCGACGTCGAGGGTCCCTTCGCGCCAGGCGCTCGAGTCGTTCCCATTGCGGGCGCGTATCAGCCCGACCATCGGCACCGACACGTTGGCTTCCGGCGTACTCGGGTGGAGGGCGCCGCTGCGACGCCTCACCCAGACCTCGAATCTGTCGGCGGGACGCGTCTCGGGCCGGTCCGGGCCGACTCCACGCGGACGTTTTCGTCTCGCTCCAGGCCAGTGAGCTGCGGTCGCTCGCCTGCCCTGTCAGCGCGGCGCCGTCATCTCGGACGGCACCACCGCGCGCTGGAACTCGTCCTCGGTCATCAGCCCGAGCGCAGTCACCGCCTCGACGAGGGTCGTCCCCTCCTCGTAGGCCTTCTTGGCGACCTTGGCCGCGTTGTCGTAGCCGATGTGCCGGTTCAACACCGTCACGAGCATCAGCGACTGCTTCATCAGCGTGTCGATGCGCTCGCGGTCGACGTCGAGACCCCGCACGCAGTTCTCGCGGAACGAGTCCGCGCCGTCCGCGAGCAGTCGGATCGACTCGAGGACGTTGTGGATCATCACGGGCTTGTAGACGTTCAGCTCGAAATCGAGACGCTGATCGACGCCTGGCGCGCCGCGATCGGTGCTCGGGTGAACCGCGGTCTGGACTCGGAGACCGAACCCGCGTCCGAGCTCGACCTGGGGCGGTCGCTCCGAAGGCGACTCGTCGATCCTCTCCGGGCTACTGCGCGTGCGGAACGTGGCAGCCGCGTGTCCATCTGTGTGGACGACACACTCCACACGCTCCCGCTCGACGCGCTCCCGCTCGACGCGTCGGTCGATCTTGAGAGTGACTCCGCCTTCGAAGAGAACGCGCCGCGCCTTTGAGACCTCCACGAGCTCCGCCCCGAAGTCTCCTTCGCGCGGCTCCTCGCACCCGATCCCTCGCCGGAGGGGCCGCCTTCCGTGCTCACCGTGGGCGGCATCGACTTCGACGCAGCGCCCGAGGAGGAGACGGTGGCCGCCTCTGCGATCGCCGTGCGGATCGTTGATGAGGCGCGCCAGGAAGAGAGCCGCAATGGGACCTGGGGTTCCTGGGGCTCGCTCCACGCCACGCGCGGAGAGGTGGAGGCGATCGCCGACTTCGCCGAGGTCGAGCTCGGCGTCGAGGCCGACCACATCGGAGGCCCGGATCTCTCGGCCGCGCGCCTCGAGCGCGCCGTCCGCGGCAAGCGATTCCTCCACCTCGCGACACACGGGTGGTTGATGCCGGAAAACGTGCGCTCGATGCTCGATCGCGACCCCAACGACGAGCGCATGGGCCTGCTCGGGACCGAGCGGACGGTCGCGGGCTTCGCGCCGTTGGCGCTCTGCGGACTCGTGATGTCCGGTGCGAACGCCGCGGAGACGCCGGAAGAGCTCGCTGCGCGCCTTCTGACGGCGATG
>JBCCLJ010000167.1:0-16028 GCA_039026915.1 Acidobacteriota bacterium | reverse complement strand
GGTTGACGAGCCTGCAGAGCGAAACGCCGAGGCGGGTCCTCGACTTCGCGCTGCCGCAGCTGTCGTCCGCTCGAGCCATCGACGTCGGTTTCCCGTAGAGAACTCGCGAGCGCGAGGAGCGCCCGAGCGAGGTGTTGACATGGTGTATTAGTGTTGTAATACACTAGATCGCCATGAGGATGATGCCGCAGTGAGAATTCGCATCGACACCGCCGACGCGCGTCCGATCTGGAGCCAGCTGGAGGACCAGTTCCGTCTGCTCATCGGCTCGGGAGCCCTGGCTCCGGGATCGGCCGTCCCGTCGGTGCGCGACTTGGCGCGCGAGCTGGTCGTCAATCCGGCGACGATCTCGAAGGCCTACCGCTCCTTGACCGCGTCGGGTCTGCTCGAGGTGCGACGCGGCCAGGGCACGTTCGTGGCGGCCGACGCTTTGCAGATGGGTGATGCCGAGCGCGGTCGCGAGCTGGCGCAGGCAGCGGGTCGATACGCGGTGACGGCGAAGTCCCTGCAGGTGCCGCTCGAACGAGCGGAGCAGGAGCTGCAGAGCTCGTGGAATGGACTCGACGCGGCGCCGTCTGCAGACGCGGCGCGCGAGACGAAGGGTGAGGGAGACGATGATGAGTGAAGCCATCGTGCAGATCGAGGACCTCTGCGTACGCTACGGGCGCAAGGTCGCTCTCGACAGCGTCAGCTTCGACGTCGAGGAGGGCAGCCTCTTCGCTCTGCTGGGCCGCAACGGTGCCGGCAAGTCGTCGCTGATCAAGTGTCTGCTCGGTCATCTCCGGGCGGCTTCTGGACGCATCGAGGTGCTCGGGCTCGACCCCTGGAAGCGCCGTGCGCAGCTGATGCGCAGAGTCGGCGTCGTGCCGGAGACGCCGGATCTGCCGCTCGGGATGTCGGTCGGAGCCGTCGGCAAGTTCTGCGACTCTCTGGGCGATTTCTCGCTCGAGCAGTTTCGCGCCCGTCTGGCACGACACGATCTCGCGGAGAACGCCAGCATCGACGAGCTTTCGCGAGGTCAGCAGACGCAGGTGCAGTTGGCGCTGGCTCTCGCCGGCACGCCCGATCTGCTCGTCCTCGACGATCCGACGCTCGGTCTGGACGCGGTCGCGCGCCAGGAGGTCTTCGAGGAGCTCATCGACGAGCTCTCCGAGCGCGAGGTCAGCGTGCTCGTGACGACGCACGATCTCGCGGGGATCGAGAGCCTGGCGACGCACGTCGCCTTCCTGCGCGAAGGGCAGCTCATGTTCACTGAGGAGGTGGAGAGACTCAAAGGCCGCCTGCGCCGAGTGCAGCTCCCCAAGGGCGAACGCCCGGCCGGCGAGGTCGTGCGGCAGCGCAGTACGCCTCTCGGAGAGGAGTGGATCGTCAGCGGAGGGAGTAGCGAACTTGGAGAACCGATGACGTTGGAAGAGATCTTCGTCGCGCTGGCGGGGGCGGAAGACGGCGGATACAAGGGTCCTGAGAATCCAACGATGGATTCAAGACAGGGCGCCGCGTGAGCGATGACGTGGACGGGAGGAGAGGCGTCATGAAGCACATCTGGCCGATCGCCATGCGCGAGATCAAAGAGCGCAGGAGCGTCTTTGCTGTGGCTTTGGCTCTTGGACTGGTGGCGCCCCTTGCCGGCCTCCTTCGCGACATCGAGGGCCTCGTCGTCGGCCTCGTTTTCGCCGTGGGGCTCGGTCACGCAGTGGCCCTTCTCGTGGGCGCGACGACGGTGAATCGGCCTCTCCGTGAGGGAAGACTTGGCTTCTTTTTCAACCGTCCGGTCGGCGAAGGAAGCCTCTGGTGGGGCAAGGTGCTTGGTACGCTTCTCCTCGCTGCAAGCGTCCAGGTCCTCGCGTTCCTTCCTTCCTTGATCGGGGCGCTGCTGCGCGGCAGGGACGTTGCCACCGAGCTTTCCATCCTCGGCGCGTCGCTGGTAGGCCTACTCGGCTCCGTCCTTGCGGGCCACGTCTTCGGCACCATGGTCGGCTCGCGCACGCGAGCCGGTGCCGTCGACCTTCTCGCACTGCTCGCGTGTTTCGGGATCGTCTGGATCTCCTGGTCGCGACTCTCGGTGCTCTTTGCGAGCACCGCTCAGTTCGTGCTGCTGGGCCTGGTCGCTCTGCTTGGGCTCGTGGGCGCGCTCGTGGGCGGTTGGCGCCAGGTGAGCCTCGGCCGCGTCGAAGGATCCAGGAGTCACCGTGCGCTCTCCATCTCAGTGTGGTCGGCGACGCTCCTTGCGGCTCTGCTGGGCTTCGGTTTCACGAGCTGGGTCCGTGATGTGCACCCTGCCGAGATGCGTATGCAGGGCCTACACTTTGGCTCTTCGGACTCTCCCTGGTTCGTGACGCACCACGCCTACCTTGGCCAGGAGGTGCGCCACAACGTCGCGAGCCAGTTCCTGGTCCACGCAGAGACGGGTGCTTGGGAACCGCTCGCGCTGGGACACGCCGGGCGCTTGAAGGGCCAAATCGCCGATGACGGCAGTCGGGTGGCCTGGTCGGGCGTCTCTGGCCGGTGCTTCGCTGAGGGTTGGGTCGCAGAGAACGAGGATGGCGTGCCGAAGCATCGGCGGCGTCTGCCCGTCGATGTCTGTGGCGCTGATGCTTGGCTCCTTTCGGCGAAGGGTGACCGAGTCGCCGATCTTGCCTTTGTGGAGGACCCAGCGCGGCCCAACGTGAATGTGCGCTTTCGGGTCTGGGACGTTCAGACGGGGCGCTCGGAGATGGAGACCTGGCTCCCGGTTCGTCGCCTACGCAACGATTGGGTGCCCTTCCATGCGCTGTTCTGGGACTCGGACGGGTCGTTGCGACTCTTCGTTGACGACGGCTGGGACCTTCATCTGTGGCGACTCGAGCCTTCAGTAGAGAAGGTCACCAAGCTGGCGACTCTCGCGATCGGCAACGGCGAGCGGCGCCCGTCGCGGACCTTCCACGGGCGCCACTACGGAGGCGCCGCGGAGATCCGTTTCTCGCGGGACGGCCAGCAAGTTCTCGTCGGCACTGTGGCAGACGGAGGAGTGCAGATGATCTCGTCGCCTCGTCCTCTGTTGGCGGACTCGCGGGAAGAGGATCACTCCGAGTCCGACGAAGGTGAGCCAGTGCAGCGGCGGATGGCTCGTGTTGCCACGGTGAGCCTTGCGGTCTGGGACGCCGAACTGCAGCGACCGTTGTTTGCGCTCGAGCCCTTGCGAGCCCTGCCTTGGACGGTGGGACTGCGCGGCGACCACGTCAGCGTGACGTCTCGTGATGAAAACGGAGCGACGGCGCTCCGGATCGGCGACGCCAATGGATGGACGTATGAACTCCCCGGCCACAGGGTGAGAGGAAGCTTCGCCGACGGCAGCCTCGAGTTGGTCGATCGAGAGGCCAATGCCTTTTCTGTCGACTTGGCGACCGGTGAGCTTCGGGACCTACCGAGCGAGCTGGGCGAGTTGAGGGGTGACGGCTACTACCGACTGACACCTCCCCTCGGTTCGCCGTGGACGGACGCCGAGGATGCTCGGCCCGAGGCGATCTATGCCTCTTGGGGTGGCCTCGAGGAGCGCAGCTCTCTGGTTTGGGTCGATCTGAGAACCGGTGATTTGCGACCGTTCTTCGCTGAGAAGAAGAGCTCCGCGACGCAGTGATTCCCTGAGAGCGAGACACGAGACCGAGTTAGCGGGCGTCGCAAGCGCCACGGCTGGACGAGGGGAGGACAACATCATGAAGCACATCTGGCAACTGGCCGTTCGTGAAATCGCGCAACGCGCGCTCATTTTCGCCGTGGCCCTAGCCCTGGGCTTTGTCGGGCCGATTCTCGGATGGCTACGAAGCATCGACGTTCCGGTGGTCTCGCTCGTCTTCGCGGTCGGCTTGGGGCACGGCGTGGCCCTGCTCGTCGGCGCGACGACTGTGAACCGCCCGCTGCGAGAAGGCCGCTTGAGCTTCTTCTTCAACCGACCTTTGAGTGAGGGGGATCTGTGGTGGGGCAAGGTTCTGGGCACCTTCTTACTGGCCGCGGGTGTTCAGCTCGTGACCTTCGTCCCCGCTCTCGTTTGGGCCCTTTTCTTGGGCACAGATCTGTCCGACGCACTGCCCATCCTCGGCGCGTCGGTCGGCGGGCTGCTGGGTTCGGTCCTGATCGGTCACGTCTTCGGAACGATGATCGGCGCTCGCTCGAAGGCGAGCCTTGCCGACCTTGCCGCTCTCGTGGTCAGTGCCAGCCTGCTCTGGTTTGCCTGGACGCGTCTCTCGGAGCTCTTCGCCAACACCGCTCAGGTGGTGCTCTTGAGCCTTGTCGGCTTCGCTGGACTTGCAGGAGCTCTGATTGGCGGCTGGCGCCAGGTCAAGCTGGGGCGGGTCGATGGCGGCCGCAGTCACCGTGCTCTGTCGTTGTCGGTTTGGACGGCGACGCTCACCGCGGCGCTCCTCGGTTTCGGCTTCTCGAGCTGGGTCCGCGATGTCGACCCGGCCGAGATGGGCGTTCTAGCCGTCTCCAGCGGCTCCAGCTCACCTTGGTTCGTGACTCAGCAGATGTACTTTGGCGAGGACGTGCGCCAAGGCGTGACGACGCAGTTTCTGGTGCATGCCGAGACCGGGCAGTGGCAGACCTTGGCCTTGGGGCGTGCAGGCCGACTTCGTGCGCAAGTGTCGAAGGACAGCTCACGGGTCGTCTGGACGCAGGGTGCTGACGGCTGCTTTGCAGAGGGCTGGGCCGCGGACAACGCCGGTGGCGAACTGTCGAAGAGGCGCCGCTTACCAACGGGGGTCTGCGACGTGAGCACCTGGAGGCTGTCGCCTTCGGGCGACCGCGTTGCCGACGTCGCCTACCTCGATCAGAACTCGAGGCCGGATGAGATGAACGTTCGCGTGCGCGTTTGGGACGTTCAGACCGGTCGCCCTCACATGCAGGAATGGCTCACCGTTCGCAGGTTACGTGATGTCTGGACCCCAGGTGACGCGCTCTTTTGGGATGACGACGGTAGCCTGAGGCTCTTTGTCGACGACGGGTGGAAACTCCATTTGTGGCGCCTCGAACCGGAGTCCGAGACGACGACCAAACTGGCGACCTTGGATGTCGGCGACGGCAACCCGCGTAGTGCTTTGCTCCACAACGGCCGCTACTACGGTGGTGCTGCAGCGCTCCGCTTCGCGCCGGGTGGAGAGCAGGTGCTCGTCGCGACCTATTCAGAGAGTGAGGCGGAGGCAGGAACGAGCCTGGAGGCTCCGCTGTTCGAGACCCCGCCGGCGGGCTCGGACGAGGCGGGACAGGAAGACACACCGGAGCGGCCGAATCCGCGTCTCGAGGCTGGGCGGGCACGGCAGATGAGTGTCGTCGTTTGGGACGGCAAGCTGCAGCAGCGGCTCTACACGCTGCCGCCCGCGACCGGCATGGGGCACTCTGTTCGCTTTCTGCCGCGCCACGTCGTGGTCACAGCGCGCAGTGATGAAGGGCGTATGGTTCTCCGTGTCGGTGGGCCTGAAGGCTGGAGGCATGAGCTGTCGTGGACGTGGCCGGTCGGCTTCCACGGTGAAGCTGTGCTCGACGTCGTCGGCCGCGAAGGCAAGCGTTCTCTCCTCGACCTCGACAGCGGCGAGCTCGAGCCTCTGGGCGGTGAGGTACGAAAGCACATGAAGGGGCTGCGCTACATGCTCTCGCAGATCGACACCTCGGGTAGGGATCGCCGGGGCGACGATGGCGTCGAGCCGGGGCTGGCTGGCCTTTACGGATGGTGGGGCGAAAAGACCGAGGGTCCTTCGGTGGTGCGCTTCGATCCGCAAACGGGCGAGGTCGCACCGTTCTTTGAGAAACGCCGCTAAGCGATGCCGGGGAGGGTGAGTCGATGAAAGAACTTTGGCGGATCGCACAGCGCGAGATCACGGTGGGCAAGAGGCTGCTCTGGTTGGCAGCGGCACTCGGAGTCCTCGTTCCCTTGGCCGTCGCACCGACGCGCTACTACCCCGACGTCGTAGCGCTGGTCCTGGCGCTGGCGCTCAGCCACGGCGTGGCGCTCCTCACCGGAGCCGCGATGCTGCACGGCCCGCTGCGGGAAGGGCGTCTCGGCTTCTACTTCAGCCGACCGATCTCCGAGGCGGGGTTGTGGTGGGGGAAGTGGCTCGGCAACAGCGCCCTCGTCGTGCTCGTCAAAACCGCCGTGCTGCTGCCCGCGGTGGTTTGGACCACGATGCAGGGCACGACGGTCGGCGATCTTCTGAGGATCTCGGCCCTCTCGACCGCCTTGCTGCCGCTGAGCGTTCTGGCGGGGCACGCCGTTGCCGCACTGCTCAGTGCCCCGGGGCTCGGGCGCTGGGTCAACGTGACTGTGGCGCTCGTCGCTTTCTCTTTCATTACTTGGTGCCTTGGCCTGCTGGGCGACGCCAACGCTGCTGGGGCGCGCTACAGCCTCGCCGTTTTGGCAGCGACGGCCTTGGTTGTCGGTGTCATCGTCGGCGGATGGCAGCAGGTGCGACACGGACGCGTGGAAGCCGTCCGCGGGCACCGCGCCTTCTCGCGGTCTCTCTGGGGTGCCGTCGGCGCCGTAGCGCTTCTGGGCTCTGGATTCACCCACTGGGTGCTGAACCTCGATCCTGATCGCATGGCGATGGCGCGTTTCGAAGCCGGTTCGCAGACGCCTTGGTTTGCTGCCACGTTCGAAGGGACGGCGCTGCAGAACGGCGTCAGCGCTCTGTTGCTGGTCCATGCCGAGAACGGAGACTGGCATGAGCTCGGTCGCAATCCAGGAGCGCGACTCCCGGCGCGCCTTTCCGTCGACGGGCGCCGAGCAATTTGGACTTCTCACATCTTCGGCCCCAACTCGCTGCAGTTGGACGGTTGGTTTGCAGAGCGCCAGGAAGACGGCAGCTTTGCGACGAAGGCTCTTCCGGACTGGCTGCACCTCGGCCAGATCGGCGCCTGGGAGCTCTCGCCCAGCGGTAGCAGGGTTCTCGACGTGCACTATCGGCGCCCCCGCTCGCGCCGGAAGGAACTCGACGTGAGAGTCCGGGTTTGGGATGTCGACAGCGAGACGGTACTGATGGAGAAGTGGTTCACGGTGCCTCGGCTGTCCTCCAACTGGACTCCCAGCACCCGTGCCTTCTGGGATTCCGAGACTGCGGCGCGCCTCTACCTCGTGGGCCGTGATCTGACGCTGTGGTCGGTGGATCTGAAGGCGCAGGCCGTCGAGAAGGAAGCTTCCGTAGCCGTCGGAGACGACGGTTCTCCGATCTTCGTCTCTCCGCCGTCGAAGGCAGCGGCTGCCGCCCGCCGCGAGGTTCGAACGGTCGGTGGTGGCGTCGCCATGGTTCGTTTCTCTGAAGGCGGGCAGCGGGTTCTCGTGGGAGGCCGGCTGCCAGGGAAGTTCGATGGCGCGAAGCGCGCGGACGGCAGCGCGAGCTCGAGCACTCCGCGCATCGACGGCTGGCGCAGCGACGAGACGTACTTTTCTCTCTACGATGCGGCGCTCGAAGGACCGCTTTGGACTCTGGAACCTCTCACCGAGACGGTGACGTCGCTACAGCTGGCGGACGACCATGCTTTCGTCTTGACCGTTCCTCAATTCGGTTTTGCGCCGAGCCGGACCAATCAGCCCAGAATGCATGTCGGCGGGGAAGGGGGATGGAAGGTCCGCGACGTGCCTTCCTGGGGATTCATGGGAAGTCTCGAAGACGAAACCGTGCTCGCCCGGCACCTCGAGGGCTTCAGCGCTCAGCTCGTCGGAGACCGTATCGTCCGACTTCCCGAGCAATTGGCGGCGCTCGAGCCCGGCTACGTGAGTGTCGGCTTGGTGTCTTCTGATTCGCTGTGGAGTGCACGCGGAGGCGAGTTGACTTCGCCGGAGATCGAGCGCGTTCTCTACCGCGAGGTGCACGATGATCGTCGTTGGAGGATTCATAGTTCGCTCCTTCGCTACGACCCGAGAGATGCGGCGGTCGAGCCTCTGTTTTCGACGCCAAAGAACGACTGATCCGTGAGAAGCAGAGTGGCTAAGGAGTCTCCTCTCTCGTCCGGTCGTCTGCGGCTTGCAGGCTTCGTCGTGCTGCAGAGCCCAGCGGGACCGCCGTTCTTTTGCACACTCCCGTCGGGGTATGGGACGCATGAAGGGAGCCGTGCTTGCGCCCGAGCCAGCTTCAGGGGCCACGCCAGCACCCTAGATGCACGAATCGACGCTCCTCCCGCAGTGAACGCCGGTTCGAAAGCGAGCGCCGTCGACTGCTGGAGACTCGAGTCTTGGCGGTGGGCGACCGATAGGGGTGGCAAGAAGGCCGGCGTCGGCGTGTGCAACCCTGAGGAGCGCGCTGGCTTTGCGGTGAGCGCCTTCGATCTGCTCGATCTCGAGCTCGGTCATCCACTCCATCGCCGGTTCGTTCGATGAAACCTCGAGTAGAGCTTGGCCGAGTCGAGTTGCGCGGTCTGACCAAGACCTACTCCGACGGCACGACCGCGCTTCAGCCGCTGCACCTCGACATCGAGAAGGGTGTTCTGGGCGTTCTTGGTCCCAACGGGGCCGGAAAGAGCACTCTGCTGAGCATGATCGTCCTGGCGCTCGAACCGACGGACGGCAAGCGTGAGTACTTCGGACTCGACGACCGCAGTGGAAACCGCGCCCGGATTCGCTCCTGGATCGGCTTCCTGCCGCAGGAACTCGAGATCATCCCTCGAGTCACTGGACTTGAACTACTCACACTCACAGGCCAACTCCGAGAGTTACCTCTGTCGTGGCGTGAGATCCAGGAGCGGGCCCGTCGACTCCTCGAAGCGGTGCAGCTCGAAGACGCCGCTGGCCGTCCCGCCAGCACCTACTCTGGAGGCATGTTGCGGCGCCTCGGCCTAGCGCAGGCTCTCATGCACTCACCACGCCTGCTCGTCGTCGACGAGCCGACGGCCGGCCTCGACCCCGAAGAGCGAATCCGCTTTCGCAGTATCGTGACGGAAATCGGCGATCGCATACCGGTCCTCGTCTCTACTCATATCGTCGAAGACATCGAGGCGACCAGCTCGCGTCTCTGCATCATCGAAGGCGGCCGAAAAGTGTTCGACGGGCCTCCGAAGAATCTCTTCGAGCAAGCGGCGGGGCGGGTCTGGCGACTCCCGAACGACGTCGCCCCGGACGGTCAGATCATCGGTTATCGAGGCGACGACGGAAAGCGTTCGATGCCCCTTGTCTTGGGCGTGTCGCGGCCCCATCAGAATGCGCACTCGGTCGAGCCGACTCTGGAGGAGGCCTATGCCGTTTTCCTTGCGGATCTCGGCGGGCAGGGCACAGGGTCTGCGACGTGAGGCTGTTCCTGGCCGCCCTGCGCTACGAGTGGCTGCTCCAGAGCCGCTCGGCCCGCGCCCGCTTCGGCTGTGCCGCGTTTCTCCTCGGTTGCTGGGCGCCGGCCATCGCTCTCGCCCTCGGGCACGACGAACTGGTCATTCCTCCGAACGCAGTCGCATACGCCACCCAGACTGGCTACTTCGCGCCATTCTTGACGCTCGTGCTTTCGGCGCTACTGGCCGGAAACACCGCCTTCGTGCCGGGTGAGTCCCTTCTTCTTCTCGGCAGTCGTTTGGGTGGCGCCGGCTGGCTTGTGAGGCGTCTGCTGGTCCAGATCACATTTCTTCTCGCCCTCTGCGCTCTGGCTGTGGCGGGGCCGATGGCGATTGCGTTCTTCGTGGGCGCGCTCCCGGCTCGTCCCGATTGGGCTCTGCAGCTTTGGCTGCTCGAACTCGCGCCGCGCGTCGCGATCGGAACGATCGGCTGGTTTGGTCTGGTCCGCGTTCTGCGGACCGAAGTGGGTTCCCTACTCGTTGCAACGCTTGGCCTGACGGGACTCAACTCGGTGGTCAACCAGATCGTCGGTTCCGCGGGAGTCAAGTGGTCCGCCGACGGCTGGACTGGTTTCGACCGACTCGTCACATGGTTCCAGCGGCTGGTACTCATGGACTTCGGCCAGACCGGCATCAACTTCACGCGCTTTTCCCGTCCCAGCGATCGCCCTCTGGATCCCCCGAGCCTGTCGGAGCTGCTGGGCCCGCAGCTGGCCGTCTTCGTGCTCCCGGCCGCTCTTGCCCTCTTGTGCTTTGCCTTCGCCGTGACGCACCTGGGTCGCTGCGTGGCGGATCAGCCGCCTGTGCGGGAGAACCATCCCTTGCGAACCTACTTGAAGTGGTTCGAAGGCTTCCGGACTCGCCTGCGCGCGGACGGTGGCTTGACGCGCAACGAACGGATCATGCAGGGCTTGGCGATCGTGATCGTCGGTGCTTTGCTCACCGGGCTCTTCACGAGGAGTCGTACGTGGCTCCACCTGGCCGAGGAGCGGTATGCCGCGCATGTCGTGGCGATCGGCGAAACGATGTCCGAAGAGGTCGTCCCTTCGGCACTCGTCGTCCGAGGCGACCTGCGTGCCGACGGTTCCCTTCAACTCGAAGTGGAGCAGTACCTGACGAATCGCGGCACCGTAGAGCAGAGGCACTTCTCCTTCGAGATCAATCGGCACGTCGAACTCTACGACCTGAAGAGCGAAGGCGGCCATTCGCCTTCGATCGATCGCCGGTGGGACCGTGTCGTACTTCGAGTCGAGCCTGCCTTGCTTCCGGGCCAAGAGCTCGCGCTTCGTTACCGAGTCCGGGGCACGCCGGCTACCGATCGGTTCGCGCTGCTCCGCTATACCAACCAGAGCTTCGCGGGGCAGGTCGAGGGACACCTGAACGCACGCTTTCCACGCGAGCGCTCTGCCCTTGCCCAGTCGAGTACGCGTCCACTGATCCGCCCCTCGTTCACGGAGTTGGAAGTGCGCGACCTCGTTCTCGAGCCGCGTTGGGAGACGTGGCAGCTGACGCCGCCCCAGACGGGTAGCTTCGAGGGCAGATCGGTTCTCGAGGAGTCCCTACGACCCGTCTTTCGAGTAGACCTGGACCTCCAGGCGCCGCCGGGATGGATCCTGGCTGATGCATGCGGCACTCTGTCCGAAGAAGGGGGGAGGCTCAGTTCGAGCTGCCGGCTCCATGCTGGAGAGTTCCGAGTCGCCGGAGGGCGACGTCGCCTCGTTGCCTCGGCGCAGGGGCTGGCGCAGCTCGCGGTAATACCGTCACACGACGTGAGCTCCCAAGAGACGGCGCTGGCGATGGAGCGCATCGTCGTGCTGAGCGATCGAGCATGGCCAGGTCTCCCCGGTCTGGACCGAGTCGTCGCACTGGAGCAGCCGTTCGAGACCTACGATCCCTTCTTTCAGCAGTACCGGTCCCAGGCTGCGCCGGAGCCGCGCAGCGCCGGTAGGCTTGTTCTCGTGCCAGAGACCGCGTTCGTTTCGCTCAAACAGCCTGAGATCGCCCCTGTGGTCGGTGCGATTCTCGCCGAGGGTCTGGAGCTGGGCCGCCCGGTTGCCTCTGAGGATCGTCGCGCCCTCTGGGCGACGCTGCGTACGATCCTGCTCCGGCGCATGGGCATCGGCGCCGATTCGGCATGGGTAACGGTTCAACCCTGGGACCAGTACAGGATCAACGCGCCGGTCCTCAGCGCTTCTGCCTACGACCCCATCATTTGGGGCCAGAAGGTACCGGCGCTGCTGGTCATGCTCGAAGGCCAGATAGGCCGTCAGCGACTGATGGAAGCCGTCGAAGAGTTCGTACGAGCGGAGGGTGACGAGGACGTCACTGTCGGTATGCTGTTCGAGGAGATCGAGCAGTCCTCGGGGCGGCCTGTCGGCACGTTGTACGAGGACTTCTTTACCGGACGGGGCGTGCCCATTCTCATGGCCGAGAACCTGAAGGTCGAGCGTGAGGGGCGCCGCTGGGTCGTCGAAGGGGAGCTCCGTAACCGTGGTCGAGGGCGCGTCGAGTGCGCTGTGCTGGTGCGCACGGAAAGCGGCGAGCACGAGCAGCTGGTCGCCGCCGAGACAGGGAAGAGGACTCCCTTCAGGATCGAGACCGCCGCGCGCCCTCATACGCTTCTGCTCGATCCGGCCCGCCGCAGCCTTCAGCTGAACTGGCCGGGACGCAAGACGACTTGGAGTCTCCTGGGCGCTTCTGGAGACCCGGGCGGATGAGGGAGCTGTGCGCGCGACTTGTTCGCCGAACGCGCGATGACGGGCGCTCCTGGCGTGTGCCTGCGGTCATGGTCCGCGGCCGATACGAACTGCGACTGCTGCTCGGGCAACGTCTGGTGCTGTTTTGCCTTCTCGACCTCTCTGTCGTGGTCTACGGCGTGTACCAGACTTTCGTGACCAGCAACGGTTCCGACGATGCCTACCGGCTATACGTGCAACTCGGCATCCTGCCCCTGCTCGTCCTTGCTCTGCCCGTACTGTCTACGGTCCTTTTCATCGAACGTCATTCCGGCTCTCTCGACCTGGCTTTGAGCACGCGGAGCGTCGAGCGCTACCTCGCGCGACGCGTTGCCGCCGTGGCTCTTCTCTTCGCGGCACAAGGGTCGGTGGCCATGCTCTTTGCACCGCACCCGAGTCTGCTGGCGCGCTGCGGAGCCGTCGTCAGCGTCTGCGCCGCGACCGCTCTCATGGCCTCCATCGTCGTCTTCTGGGCTGTCCGCGTGCAGACGTCGGGTGCGGTCTGCGCCGCCTCGCTCGCAACGGCACTCCTGCTTTCGAAGTGGCTCTTCGCCGACCCCTTCCCGAATCCCCTCCGGGCCGAGACAGCCGGATCTATCGGGCGCTTCCTAGGGTTGCCGCCCTTCGCCTTTCGCTGGGCATGGACCGTGTTCGTGCTGGTCGCGACCGCCTTGGTTCTGTACCTCTACGCGCAGCGACGCCTGCGCCGACCTGAGACCTTGCTGTGAAGAAGAAAAGAACTCCATACCTCGCCAAGCTCGCAGACGGTCGGCTGCGTTTGTCCATGCTTTCCCTCACTGTGCTCCTTCTCGGCTGCGGCCCACCGACCGACACCCGACCGGAAGCCCCACCGATCCCCGTACGAGTCGAGCGAATCGAAGCTGCGACGCTCGAGCCGTCGCTGACTCTTCTCGGCGAGGTCGTGCCGAAAGGGAGGCTGCCGGTGCAGGTGACGGAGAGGGGCCGCATCAGCTACTCGTCCCGGTTCTCTGAAGGGCTCGAGATCGGTGCCGCTGTCGCCCGAGGAGAGTTGCTCTTCGTTCTAGAGAACGACGAGGTCGATCACGAGCTAGTGACCGCTGAGATTAGCCAAAGGGCCGCGGCCACCGAGCTGCAACGCGCGCGGGACGGAGTGGCCGAGGGCTTCGTCCCGAGGGTGGAGCTGCAGCAGGCAGTTCTCGCCCACGAGTTGGCCGAGGAGCGCTTGCTGCAGGCACGAAGGAGGAAGGAGCGCCTCGAAGTGTCGGCTCCCAAGACGGGGTACTTGGTGGTCGATGAGGTCGTCGCTCCGGGGGCGGAGATTGCCGCCGGGGACGTGGTCTGTCACATTGGCAGTGAAGGTGCACCGCGCATCGAGGCGCTGCTCCCGTCTCGTGACTTGAGCTCCGTGGCCAAGGGGCTCAGTGCGGCAGCCCTTCGACCGGCGAGCGCGGAGCCCGTGGCAGAAGTGATCCTCGTCGAAGTCGGACGAGAGGCGACGACGGCCGGCGCGGTGCGCGTCATCTTCGACGTGCTCGACGACTTCGGCCTGCCGCCCGTGGGGGAAGGTGTCGACGTTCGACTTCGCCTGCCGGCAGTCGAAGACGTGCTTTCCGTACCTGAGTCGGCCCTGGTGCAGCGGTCGGGGCTCTCTTCCGTCTTCGTCCTGCAGCCGCAGGGGAGCGACTTCCGTGCCGAGCGGCGTTCGGTAAGCCCGGGAGCGCGTGCGGGAGATCGCGTCCAGATCCACAGTGGCCTCGACGGTGGAGAGGTGGTTGCTGTGGAAGGTGTCGATCTTCTCTCCGATGGCGTGCTCGCACGCGACGTTGGGAGTGCAGGAGCGGTTTGAAGAGCTTGCTGCGAGCGGCTCTCGATCGCCCCGTGTCGGTGCTGGTCGCGTCGGCGGCGCTCGTCGTGCTGGGAGCCGCTTCCCTCCGTCAGCTTCCGGTCTCGCTGCTGCCGGATCTTGAAAGGCCCCGGCTCGTGGTCGTCGTCGAGGACTCGACGCGGTCTCGGGACTCACTCTCAACCGAGATCGTCGAAGCTCTCGAAGTCCGGCTGATGGCTCTCGAGGGCGTCGTCTCGGTGGTCACGCAGATCGATGACGGGCTCGCGCGGATCGACGTGAGCACCGACTGGCAGACCGACGTTGATCGTCTGCGGATGCAAGCCGAGCGCCAGTTCGCGTCCGCTGACAAGGCGGGTGTCGCACTGAGCGTCTCCACTTCGAGTGGTGAGCGAGAGCCAGTGCTTCAGGTCGCGGTCAGCGGTGGGGCAGAAGTGCGCCGCACGGAGTTCGTCCGCAACGTGCTTCTCCCAGAGCTCGCCCGAGTGCCCGGTGTGAGCGGGGTGAGGCGGGTCGGCGGGGCACGCGAGAGAGTCGTCGTTCGACCTGTCCCTTCGGCACTTGCGGTGCGTGGTCTGACGAATCTCGACGTCGAGCTCGCACTGCGCGGTGTGGGAACGACCGAGCCACTCGGCATGGTTCGCGACGGCGACACTCTCCGAACCGCGGTCGTCAGCTCGTCGGTGAGCTCGCTCAACGATCTGTCGAGCCTCGCGGTGCCGCCAGCTGAGGCGACTGGAAACGGCCGAGACGAAGCCAAGAGTGGTGTGCCGGTGCCGGTTCTTGGCGACGTCGCGGAGCTCGAGATCGAAGAGCTTCTCGAAGGCGGCGCCTACCTGGTCAACGATCGTGGCGCTCTGCTCTTGGAGCTCTTTCGCACACCGAGTGCGAATGCAGTTCTCCTAGCCCGTAGAGCTCGTCAGAGTCTCCGGGAAGTCACCGCACGCGCCCCTCCGGGACTGCAGATCGAAGTCGTCGGAGATGCCAGTGCCGAAGTCGTCGCCGCGCTCCGGGAACTCGCGTTGGCGGGGCTTCTCGGGCTGGGGCTCGGCACGATCGTCGTGCGCCTGTTTCTGGGCAGCTGGGTGCCGACTCTGTCGCTGATGGTGGTCGTTCCGGCCTCCGTGATTGCAGCCTTCGCCGCCTTTCTCTTTTGGGGTGTGTCGCTCGACGTCGTTGCGCTGGCCGGTCTGGCGTTGGCTCTCGGAATGCTGGTCGACAACTCGATCGTGGTGCTCGAGGCCATCTCTAGCCGACGAGGTGAACGGACCGAAGACCGTGTGGAGCTGGAAGGCACGACTGCCGTGGCTCTTCCTCTCGTTGCCGCTCTGTTGACGACCGCGGCGGTCTTCGTTCCGCTCCTCTACCTGCGTGGCTTGGCCCGGGCCTTCTTCGGAGTCCAAGCCTTCGCGATCGTCAGCGCCCTGGCGATCTCTCTCGCACTTTCGCTGACCGTCACTCCGGTTCTGTCGCGAGTTCTCGCGGGGCGACGGACCGGTGGCCGAACCCCCAGGAATCCTGGGCACGACACGTACCTCATCCTACTGCGGGTCGCTCTGCGTCGCCCGCTGTTGGTCTCGACATTGGCCGTCGTCTTTGCCACAGCGGTCTTGGCTCTCGGTTGGGCCGGCCTCGAGCGAGAGCTGGTGCCGAGAGGGACGGGTCAGGCCGTACTCTCGGAGTTTTCGCTCGAAGCCGATCTCGACGCGCGTTCCGTGCGCGAGCGCCTTGCGCAAGTTTCCGCGGCGTTGACCGCAGAGATGGAGTCTTTTTCACCGTCGGTCGAGCGTCTGACGATGCGCTATGAACCGCTTCGGCCTCGCGATCCCAATAGCGATCCGTTCTCGGCTCCGGGGAGGCTGCGAGTGTCCCTCGATCGCAGTGTCGATCCCGCCGCTGTAGCAAGACGCATTGCAGAGTCACTCGCGACTTTCCCTGGCCTCGACGCCAGAACCAGAGTCGAGCGCGCACTGTTTGCTCGCACCCTACTGCGCCTGAGCGGAGACCAACGGATCGAGGTGAAGGCGTCGACGCACCAACGGGCATCGGCCCTTGCGCGGCGTGTCATCGACTCTCTGCAGGGTGCGGGCCTGGCCACTCGAGCGCTCGTGCCCCGCCAGCGCACGGCGTGGGCATTGAACTGGCGCACCGCAGAGTTGGCCAAGCAGGGCGCCAGCAGAGCGCAAGCG
>JBCCLJ010000166.1:0-16117 GCA_039026915.1 Acidobacteriota bacterium | reverse complement strand
CGAGCTCGCTCAGGTCTCACTTTCGCTTCGCGAAAGTAGAGGGCTAGGACCGAGGATCGGCGAAGCCGAGCTCGCTCAGGTCTCACTTTCGCTTCGCGAGAGTAGAGGACTAGGACCGAGGATCGGCGAAGCCGGTCTCGCTCAGGTCTCGCTTTCGCTTCGCGAAAGTAGAGGACTAGGACCGAGGATCGGCGAAGCCGGTCTCGCTCAGGTCTGACCTTCGCTTCGCGAAAGTAGAGGATTAGGACCGAGGATCGGCGAAGCCGGTCTCGCTCAGGTCTCACCTTCGCTTCGCGAAAGTAGAGGATTAGGACCGAGGATCGGTGAAGTCGAACAGTTCTAGGCGCACTGCGCGATAGCAGAGGGCTCGCCTCAGGATCCGCAGAGGCGAGTCCACGGCGATCTCCTTGTTCGAGAACCAGTGCCGCGGATCGGCTAGGCCGAGAAGCTGCGCGTCACCTTCACTCGGCCCCAAACGCCGTCTGAAGGCACCCACGCGAAAGAACGGAGCACCGCCTGGCCAGTTCTAGGACTCACCGAACGTGAGGTGCCACAGGCCGAAGGCGAAGAACGGCACGCCGGTCAGGAGCATCAGACCGAGGATCATCGGGACCATCCAGGACTCTTGTAGAAACTCCCGAAGCAGGGCTTTCTCGGGCTCCCCCGGGGGGAAGATCACGGAGACGGTCTCACCCACCGTGAAGTGGCGATCCCCGCTGACGGCTTGCGGAGAGAGCTCGTAGGAGTGGCCCATGTGCCGGAAGGTCAGGACGGGGAGAGACACGGTGCGAGTTCCGTAGCCGCTGGATTTGCTCACCGTGTCGCTCTCGATGCGCACGACCGTCGCTTGTTCTTCCATCGAAGCGTCACCCAGCCCGAAGACCATGGCCGCCTGCGAAGCGCTGCCAAAGACCATCGTGGCTCCGGTGAACGTGAGGAACAAGACCAACAGAAGCAGACCCATCTGGGCCAGCGCCAGCTTGATCCGCTGGGTCAAGCTGCGGGCTTCTGACTCTCGACGCTGTTCTGCCATTTCGATCCTCCCTCAGCCGCGGCTCTCCGAGCACTGGCCGCGTTGGCGAATGCGCTCTTTCGGTTCCTGCCTTGAACAACGGAGCCCTGGCAGCTTGTACGACATCCTTCGTCAGGAAACTGGGACGTGGGTCTCTTCCTGGGGTTCGCCCCGTTACAATGGCGGGTCAATCCCCTTTCCTGAAGTGACCCTCTTTGAGATGAGTCTCTGCATGCCCGCTCGCGGCGAGGAGTTCGAGATATGAAGGTTCTGGTCATCGGCAGCGGCGGTCGCGAGCATGCGATCTGCTGGCACCTCAGCGAGCGCGGCAGCGGCCACGAGATCTACTGCGCTCCCGGCAACGTCGGCATCGAACGCCACGCGACGCTGGTTCCGATCGCCGTCGACGAGATCCAGGCACTCGCCGACTTCGCCACCGATCTGCAGATCGACCTGACGATCGTGGGTCCCGAACTGCCGCTGTCGCTCGGTCTCGTCGACGAGTTCCGCAACCGCGGCCTGCCTGTCTACGGTCCGAGTCGCTCGGCTGCCGAGCTCGAGGCGAGCAAGATCTTCGCGAAGGAGTTCATGCAGCGGCACGACGTGCCGACCGCCGACTTCGAGATTGCGCACGATGCTCAGGAAGCGAAGAGGGCCGTCGAGGCGATCGGTCTCCCTCTGGTCATGAAGGCGGACGGGCTCGCCGCGGGCAAGGGTGTCCTGATCGTGCGCAATCAAGCGGATCTCGATGAGGCGATGGATCTGTTCTTCGAGCAGAAGCGCTTCGGAGCCAGCGGGGCACGCGTGCTCGTCGAGCCGTTCATCGTCGGCGAAGAAGTCTCGTTCATGGGTTTCTGCGACGGCCAACGCTTCCTGCCGCTGGCCACCAGCAAGGACTACAAACGCATCGGCGAAGGCGACGTCGGAGCGAACACCGGCGGCATGGGAGCACACAGTCCTTCTGGGATCGTCGACGCCGAGCAGTCCGCCGAGGTCCTCGAGAAGGTCATGCGGGCGACGGTGGCGGGCATGGCGGCGGAAGGCAATCCGTTCATCGGCATCCTCTACGCCGGTCTGATGATGTCGGAGGACGGACCGAAGGTGCTCGAGTTCAACGTCCGGCTCGGCGATCCCGAGGCGCAGGCCCTGCTCCTTCGTCTCGACCAGGATCTCGGCGAGCTCCTGCTCGCGGGCGCGCGCGGCGACTTCGGCACGAACCGCCTCGACTTTCGTCAGGAAGCAGCCTGCTGCCTGGTGCTGGCAGCCGAGGGCTATCCTGAGTCGGCGGTCAAAGGAGCTGCGATTCAGGGTCTGGACGCCGCTGCGCAGCAGGCCGGCGTCGAGATCTTTCACGCGGGGACCAAGGCGGGAGAGACCGAGGGCAGCTTCGTCGTTTCGGGTGGCCGCGTGCTCAACGTCTGCGCCACCGGGCGGAACCTGCGCACGGCGCTCAAGAAGGCCTACGACGCAGCGAAGGAAATCCGCTGGCCGGGTCTGCAGATCCGTTCGGACATCGGCAAGCGTGTCGTCGAGGCGGAGTCGATGCTCGAGTCGGGCATCTTCAAGCTGCCCAAGACCTGAGCCGGAGTCGGCCTCGGGCCTCGCGACGGGTCGTGAGGATCGTCTCCCGCAACTCGAACGAAGGCCTTTCGGCGATTGGCGAGGTGTGCCCGCGTCCGGTGCTACAGTCCGAACGTCATGGGATGTGGCGGTTGCCAGTTCAAAGGCCAGTCGACGGCCGTCGAAGACACCTACGTCGGTGTTCGATTCGGTGAAGAGGTCAATCTGACCCTGTGCTCGACGGGCGGTGAGCTCTTCGAGAAGGGCGCCGAGGTACTGGTCGCTCTGGAGAACGGTCCCGCCTTCGGTCGCGTCGAGAAGTCGCCGATGCCGGTCTTCAAGCCCTGTCAGAAGTCGAGCGCCAGTCAGCTTCTGCGCCGTGCCTCCTCGGCCGATCGCGAAGCGCACGATCGTCAGCAGACGAACGAAGTGCGCGGCAAGCGCTACTGCCAGGAGAGAGCCCGCGCTCTGGGGCTCGAGATGAAGGTCTCGAAGGTCGAGTTCAGTCTCAACGGACGCTCCGCCCGCTTCTACTTCACGGCCGACGGTCGCGTCGACTTCCGGCAGTTGGTCCGCGACCTTTCGAGCCGGTTCAAGACGCGCGTTCGCATGGTGCAGATCGGCGCTCGCGACGAGGCGCGCCTGCTCGGCGGAATCGGCATCTGCGGTCGGACCCTCTGCTGTTCGACCTGGCTGGACGACTTCCGGCCGATCTCGATGCAGATGGCCAAGCGGCAGAACCTGAGTCTGAATCCCTCGAAGATCTCTGGCCAGTGCGGGCGGCTGCTGTGCTGCCTCGCCTACGAAGACGAGCACTACAAGGCAAAACGGAAGTCCTCCAAGCGCGGACTCAACGTCTTGCCGAACAAGAAGGGCCCCCATGGCAAACCGCAAGCTGATTCGGCCTGAAGGCCAAGATCTCAAGAAAGAGGCGGCCAGTAGCCGCGCCGTACGGCGCAAGCAGAATCCGCCCGAGCAGACGAACGCCGAGGAGTACTACTACCTCAAGCAGATGTCCGCTCGGACGTCGATGGTGATCCAGCTCGTCAACGACGAAGAGATCGTCGGCTGGATCGAGTGGTACGACAAGAACTCGATCAAAGTGAATCGCTCCAAGGGTCCGAACCTTCTGATTCCCAAGCACTCGATCCGCTATCTCTTCAAGGAAGAGGAGCGGCGGCGACAGCGGCCGCAGCGCAAGTCCGAAGACTGATCGCAGCGCGACCGTCCGCGCCGCGATCTTGGGGAATCGAGCTTTGAAGGTCTTTGCCATCACCCAGGGAGATCCGGCCGGGATCGGCCCCGAGATCGTTCTGCGCTCCCTCGACGACGCGGACGGGCTCGGCTTCGCGCCCCTCGTCGTCGCCGAGCGCTGCGTGCTCGAGAGCGTTCGCGAGCTCGCTCCGAGCGTACTGCCGCGCGTCCGGTTCTTCGACGAGACGCCGACGCGCGAGGAGGTTCTGCAGTGCGATGGCATCGCCGCGGTCGATCCCGTCGGCGTGGCACGCTCGATCGCCTGGGGGCAGCCGACGCGCGAGGACGCTCACGGCACCCTCGCCTGCCTCGATACGGCCGTCGACCTGTCCCTGGCCGGCGTCGCGGATGCGGTGGTGACGGCGCCGCTCAACAAGGCCGCGATCGCCACTCATCTCGACCCGGAGTTTCGCGGGCACACCGACTACCTCGCCGCGCGCAGTCGCGGCGGTGAGGCACCGCGCTACGGTCGGGACTACCTGATGGCCTTCTACTGCGACGGCCTCAAGGTGGCTCTGCTCTCGGCCCACGTGCCGCTGCGCGCGGCCCTCGACCTCGTTCAGCCGGACGCCGTCGTCGAAGCGCTCGAGTGCCTGGCACCTTTCGCTCGCGGGCCGATCGCCCTTGCGGGCTTCAACCCTCATGCTGGCGAGGGCGGTCTGCTGGGTGAAGAGGACGATGCGCTGCTCGTACCCGCGGTCGCCACCGCGCGTGCTCGCGGCCTCGATGTCCACGGCCCGGAAAGCGCCGACTCCCTCTTCTTCCGCGCCCGCCAAGGCGAGTTCGACTGGGTGCTCGCGCTCTACCACGACCAGGGCCTCATCGCGGTCAAGACGCTGGCCTTCGGCGATGCCGCCAACGTCACCCTCGGCCTTCCCTTTCTGCGGACGTCGGTTGATCACGGTACCGCCTACGACATCGCCGGGCGCGGTCGTGCCGAGGTCTTACCGCTGCGCGTGGTCTACGAAAAGACGCTCGACCTGCTGGGTTAGGCGCCCGTCGACTTCAGGTACAGCTGGGCGACTCCGGTGATGTTGTCTTGGGCGAGTCCCGCGGCCCGTGCGTTTTCGAAGACGTCCTGCGTCGTTGCGCTGAGTGGCGTCTCGATGCTGCTCGCGGCCTCCTCGAAGAGCCCGAGGTCTTTGCAGACGAGGTCGATCGGAAAGGCGGGAGCGAACTGGCCCGCGATCATCGCGGAGCCGGCGCCCGCCGCCGCGGGACTCAGCACGGGCGTTTTCGTGAGCGTTTCGAGTGCGACCTTTCGATCGACTCCGTGCGCGGCGACGAAGGCGACGAGCTCGGCGAGCTGAGCGACCTGGGCTGCGAAGAGCGCGTTGAGAGCGAGCTTCAGCGCGGCACCGGCACCGTGGTCGCCCACGTGGTGCCAGGATTGGCCCATGGCCGCCAGCAGCGGCTGGGCGCGCTCGACGGTTGCGTTCGGGCCGCCCAGCAGGAAGATGAGCTGACCCGCCTCGGCCTGGGGCCGTGAGCCAGCCAGAGGTGCGTCGAGCGGAGCCGCGCCGTGAGCGACGACCCGCGCTGCGAACTCGCGGGAGTAGGCCACCGAGGTCGTCGAGCATTCGAGGATCAGAGTGTCCTGCGGTAGCGAGGCCAGGACTCCAGACTCTTCATCCAGCCAAACGTGACGGCAGGCCTCGTCGCTCCGCAGCATGGAGAGCACGACGTCGGCTCCGTCCGCGGCCTCGCGCCGGTCTTCGAAGGATCGAGCGCCCTCGACGGAGCGAGCGAGCTCAGCGCTGCGATTCCAGACGCGCACGGTATGCCCTTCGAGAACGAGGCGGCGTGCCATCCGCGATCCCATGGCTCCGGTGCCGAGGACGGTGATGGTCTGAGTGTTCTGTGTTTCTCGCATCTGCAGATCTCCTGGAGAAGAAAAGGAGCACGCGGCCCCGTGGAGTCCGAAGAGTGCGCTGCTCGATTCGTGTTGTCGATGCGGGAATCGACACTTCTCTCGTGCGAAGATTGCATGAATGAAGGTCGAGTCTCTGCGCCTTTTCGTCGACGTTGCGCGCCGCGGCAGTTTCGCTGCGGTGGCGCACGCTTGGGATCGGAGCCCCTCGGCGGTTTCGCGCTCCATCTCCCAGCTCGAGTCCGATCTCGGCGTTCTGCTCTTTCAACGGACGACGAGACGGATGCGTCTGACGTCCGAAGGCGAACGGTTCTTCGCACGGGCCGAAGCGGCGCTCGAGGAGCTCGACCAGGGCCGCGAAGAGATCCTGGGTGATCGAGAGGTGCGCGGTCAGCTGCGCCTCACGGCCTCCGTGGCCTTCGGCGAGCGAGTCGTCTCGCGGTGGCTGCCGGGTCTGCTGGACCGGCATCCGCTCCTCGAGCCCGAGCTTCTGTTCACTGACGCGAATCTCGATCTGATCACCGAGGGGATCGATCTCGCGATACGTCTTGCGCCGCGCCCGCACGGCGACGGCGTGGCCTCGCGCTTGATGCGCACCCGCTACCTCGTCGTGGCGACGCCGGAGTACAAGGAGGGGCGTCGTTGGCGGCCTCGGGACCTCGAAGAGCAAGGCTGCGTGACCCTGTCATTGCCGGGTTTCGATCGATGGCATTTTCGTCGCGCAGACCGAGAGCTGAGCGTGTCGCCGCAGGCCCGGGTTCGAACGAGCTCGGTGCTCGCGGCGCGCCAGATGGCGCTGCGCTCGCTGGGGCCGACCCTGTTGGCCGAATGGCTCGTCGCCGGCGATCTCGCCTCGGGGCGTCTCGTCCACCTCTTCCCGAGCTACGAGGTCTCCGCAACGGACTTCGAGACGGCGGCCTGGATGATCTACCCGAGTCGGGCGTTCGTGCCGTCGAAGACGCTGGCGACGATGGACTACTTCCGAGAGTGTGCGGCAAGCCTGGCCGCGGGCGGCGTCAAGAGGCGCCGCGCCCGCTGAGCACGACCGGAATCGTCTTCAGCAGGATCTTGAAGTCCAGCGACGGCGACCAGGAGTCGATGTACTCGAGATCGAGCTCGATCCAGCGGTCGAAGTCGAGCTCGTTGCGGCCGCTGATCTGCCATAAACAGGTCAGACCGGGCTTCATCGACAGGCGGCGGCGCTGCCAGTGCTTGTACTTGGCAACCTCTTCCGGGATCGGTGGCCGGGGACCGACGAGGCTCATGTCGCCGCGCAGGACATTCCAGAGCTGCGGCACTTCGTCGAGACTGAATTTGCGCAGCACGCGGCCGAGCTTCGTGACACGCGGGTCGCGTCGCACCTTGAACGCGGGGCCGTCCATTTCGTTGAGGTGCATCAGTTCGTCGCGGCGCGCGTGCGCGTCCTCGACCATCGTGCGGAACTTGTACAGCTTGAAACGCCGTCCGTTGAGGCCGCACCGCGTCTGCGTGTAGAGCACGCTGCCGGTCGACGACAGCCGAATCATCAGAGCGACGAGGAGAACGACGGGGAGTCCGAGCACCAGAAGCAGACTGGAGAGGCCGACGTCGAAGACGCGTTTGAGGAACATCAGCAGCGCGTTCGACGGCGTGCGCGAGAAGGTCAGGAGCTGAACCCCTTCGAGCTCTTCCAGGTCCACCTGGGCGGCGCCGTGCGGCATGCTCGACAGGGCGACGCGCGTCTGAATGCCGCGCTCCTGGAGATCGAGAAAGTGCTCCTCCGTCTCCGCCAGCTCCCGCGGACTGACGGCGAAGAAGACGTCGTCGATGACGTTCTCGGTGACGAGTCGCGGCAGATCTTCGAGGGTCCCGAGATAGGGCTCGGGCGGCGGCGGCTCCTTGCCTTCGGCGCGCCGCCGGAGGTCGGTCGGAGTGCTGACGAAGCCGACGAGTCGGAAGCCCCAGTCCTGATGCTCTTCGACCGTGCGCGCCAGCTGGCGCGCCGTCTCTCTCGTGCCGACGACGAGCAGAGTGCGGTAGTTGAAGCCGCGCGCACGGACCCAGCGCGAGACGACGCGCAGGGCGATCTTCTCGGTGAGCAGGAAGAGGCAGGAGAGCACCGCGAAGAAGGTGATGAAGGTGCGCGAGACGCGATCGCCCTCGAGCAGCAGCGCGTCGAAGCGGAAGGCGAAGAGGAAGAGCAGGTAAAGGAGCGTCGCCAGCGCCGTGACGCGCACGACCGCCGTTCCCTCGCGCAACAGCGGCATCGTCCGGTGGGAGCGGTAGCTTCCCGTCATCTGCAGAGAGAACGCCCAGACGATGAGCCCGAGCGGCAGCATCGGCAGATAGCGCGAGAGGCTGTAGAGAGATCGCGGAAACCACTCGGGGGCCACGGCGGGCAGGACGCTGCTGCGCAGCCAGTGCGAGAGCACGAAGGCGAGCGCGACGAGGCAGAGGTCGGTGACGAAGACCCCGGCTGCGACCAGTTTTGCCTGTTGCTTCAGCATCGAACGGACCTCGTTCGCGAACGTCGTCGCAAACTCCGACCGAAGTGGACTCTAGAGTTGGTTTACGTGTCTGTCGGTCGAGGGATCGAAAGCTCGACCGACGAGGGATAACCCTTGTATTGCCAGCATTCTATAGCTTCTTTACGAAAGCGGGTGCCCCGTCGTTTACCAGGCGCGGAGGCTTCGAATCCTCTGGAGTCGAGCCGCTTGGCTAGCGGGCTGCGAGCTCGGAGAAGAGCGTCTCGTAGCGGTCCGTGACCGCCTCCCAGGAGTACTCGGCGCGGGCCCGCTCCGCCATCGCGCGACGACGCTGCTCGACCTCGGCGGGGTGCTCCAGGACCCAGCGGAACTGGCGTGCGAGCGTCTCGGGCTCGTGCGCGTCGAAGTAGAGGGCCTCGGGACCCGCGACCTCGGAGTTCTCCGGTGTGCCGTTGACCAGCAGGCAGTTGCCGAAGCCCATCGCCTCGACCAGAGCCGGATGGGTGCCACCGACCTCGGTGGCCTGCACGTAGGCGAGCGCGTGGCTCTGCAGCTCGCGATAGCCGGCCCCATAGATGGCGCCGGGAAAGAGGATCCGCTCGTCAGCGCCGCTGCGGAAGCTCTCGATGAAGGCGTCGGCGTAGGGTGCGTCGCCCACCATGACGAGCGGCACGTCGCCGGGCACTGAGCGGTAGGCCTCGGCGACACGGTGAGGATTGTTCTCTCGCTCGAATCGGCTGACGTAGAGGAAGTAGCCCCGCGAGGAGAGACCGAGACGGCCGAGCACTTCGCCTGCCGGCTCGTGCACGGGATCGACACCGTACGGGATCATCACGGACGCGGTGTCGTAGAGTTCGAGGTAGTGAGCTTCGATCACCTCGGCGTCGGTTACGAGCCGGTTGGGGAGACGGCACGCAAGGCGCTCGGAGGTGCTGTAGACGAAGCGACCCAACGCGCCCCACTTCGAGCGCTGCTTCTCGATGCCGTCGACGTGGAGTGCGGTCGGCAGTCGGCCAAGTCGCAGGAGCGGTACGAAGACGGCGTTGGCGCCGTTGACCAACAGCGCCACATCGAAGCGGCGGCGCCAGGTGTCGAGCGACGACAGCAGCGTATGCACGGGCGTATCGAGATGTTTCGTACGCAGCGTCGGCAGCACGACGAGTCGAGCGCCGCGATGCTCTTTGAGTTTCTTCGGCGTGTACTGAGACCGACAGTAGACGGTGACCTCATGGCCGCGCTCGACAAGCCGCCATGAGAGCTCTTCGTAGAACGTCTCGTAGCCCCCGTAGGCCGCCGGAATGCCGCGGCTGCCGAGGAGCGCGATCCGCAGCGGGCGTGGGAAGTTCGTCAAGTCGAGGGTCTCGCAGTCGGGAGCGGCAGGGCGTCCCGGCGGAACCATCGATTCACGGCTCGATTCGGGGCGGTGCGTCGTGCGCGCAGCTCTCGCCGTCGCTCGAGCAGTCGCCGGCGATTCTGCCAGAGCCATCGGTACGCGCCCAGCGACGTGTGCTCGACGAGCAGAACGTAGCCCAGCGCAAGAACGTCGCGCCAGAGCGTTGGCAGGAAGGTGCGCGCGAAGTTGCCTGCGGTCTGGTGGTAGAGCCGCAGGAGATAGCGGTTCTTGAGGCTGTGCAGGTTGACGTGGCTGGGCATCGCGCGGCGCCGATCAGGGAGGTTGAAGCGGCGGTGGCGGACGCGCGCGAGCGGTGCGTAGAGGCACTCCCACTCGCGCTCTTGAAGGCGGAAGGCGAGCTCTGCGTCCTCGCGAAAGGAGTGGAAGTCCTCGTCGAAGGCGAGCCCGTGCAGAGCGACGTCGTCGAGGGCCTCACGGCGGTAGAGCGTCGCCGCGCCGGTGCCGCCGAAGACTCTCTCTCTCAGCTGATACTGACCCTGATCGATCTCTCCGGAGGCGCGATCGAGGTGTCTCCAAGTCGTCGTCAGCCGCATGCCGCAGGCGTCGATCCGAGGTGTCTTTAGAGAACTCTCGCGCACGATACGGGGGGTCACGGAGCCGAAACGGAGCGGTTGCTCCTCGGTCCATGCACCGATCATGCAGTCCAGAGCGTCGCTTTCGGGACGCGCATCCGGATTGAGTGCCCAGACCCAGTCGGCGTCGCTCTGCTCGATCGCCCGGTTCATCCCTCCCGCAAAGCCGAGATTCTCGTCGAGGGCGACGACCGTGACGGGCCACCTGCACAGGTGTCGACTCTCTTCCAGAGCCGTCACCGAGTCGTCCGAGCTCGCACAGTCGACGACGACCACGTCGACGTCGACCGCCGGCCGCAGCTCGTCGAGGGCACGAAAGTAGCCGTCGATCTGTTCTCTCGAATTCCAGGTCACCGTGCAGACGGTCACCGCTGGACGGGTAGGAGTCACGAGCCCGAGCTTGCCACGGGGAACCCTGAGAGAGCGGCCCTGGAGAGCCGCATCAGGGCCCGGGCCGCTGCGGCGCGGTCGGTCGCGCGCTGTGGTTTGCGCAGCGGCAGCAGGACGATGCGGGCCCAGGCTGCTGCGGCGAGGAGCCAGCGCAGAAGGCGCGCCCAGAAGGCGCCGTGGTGGCGGTGCACGAAGCGTGCGAGGTTGCGGTAGTACGCGAGCAGGAAGCGCTCGTAGCCGAGCGGGCTCACGGAGCCGCCCAGGCGGTGAACGAAAACCGCGTCCGGCACGAAGAAGAACCGACCTCCCGCAGCGGCGGTGCGCAAGGCGTAGTCGACGTCTTCATGCCACGCGGGGAAGTAGCCCTCGTCGAAGCCCCCGAGCTCATCGAAGGCGCTCCGCCGCAGCAGAAGAGCGGCGGCCGCCGGCTGTTCGACGGCGGTTCCCGCGGCGGGAAGCTCCGCCGGGCCCGGCGGCCCAGGAACGAAGAGTGCCTGGCGGAGCAGCTGCGGGAGCGACGGCAGGGGGCGCAGCTGCCACGAGTGCTGCGACGTGCCGTCGGGGTTCTCGAGGTGCGGGGCGAAACCCGCAGCGTCGGGAGCGCCTTCGGTGGCCTCGAGCAGCGCCTCGAGCGCGCCCGGCTTGGGGCGCGCATCGGGATTGAGCAGCAGAAGCCAGGGCGCATCGGTCTCGGCAGCGCCACGGTTCACTCCGCCCGCGAAGCCGAGGTTGCGTTCCGGCGTCACGAGGCGCGCGCGGTCGGCGCAGAGTGCAGCCATCTCGTCGTTCGAGCCGTTGTCGACGACGACGATCTCGAACTGCGGGTCCTGCGGCCAGACGTCGAGCAGCGCCCGAAGATCGTCCTCCGCATGCCAGTGCACGACGATGCCGCAGAGCTTCGTCACGAAGATCGGCCCGCAAGGTCGCGCAACTGCGCGAGCAGCGCCGCTCCGGTGCCCGACGCTGGGAACCGGTGTCGTAGCTGCCAGGCGCGTCGCCATCCGCCGAGAATCCCTGGGATGCGCGAGGGCTGGCGCAGTCCGTCCAGAAAGTCGCGCAGCAGTGCCTTGGCGAGGACCGACGAGGCTCCTCCCGCGGCGCGGCGCAGCGTCAGTAGCCGGTTGCCGTAGATCAGACGCAGTCGGTGGCGGCCCAGCGTCTTGCCGGTTGCCGATCCGACGTGCGCGGCGCGCGCGGCCGGTACGCAGACGGCCCGATGCCCGGCGGCCGCGAGCCGCAGAGACAGATCGACGTCTTCGTAGTAGCTCTCGAAAGACGGATCGAACGCCTCGCCGCCCTCGAGCGCGACCTCGGTGAGTGCGCTGCGCCGGTAGAGCGTCGCGGTGGCGGACGCCCCGGCGATCTCGAAGGCGGCCGTCGGCAGTTCGCTCGTCGCCTCTCCGGCACGGAGCTGCACCGCCTGCCACCAGGTGTTCCAGGCGATGCCGCAGCCGTCGAGAACCTGCGGCGAATCGAGGAGCGTGTTCGCGCCCTGGACCGCGGCGAAGCCCTCCGATTCGGCCGCTGCCTCGAGGAGCGCCCGCACCCAGCCGTCTCGGACGACGACGTCGTCGTTGACGGTGGCGACGAAGCTCGTCTCCGTCGCTTCGATGCCGCGATTCGTCGCCGCGGCGAAGCCGAGCTGCTCGCTGCTTTCCAGGAGGATGTCCGCACGCTCGCGCGCGGCGTCCGGCAAGGAACCGGGCCCCGAGCGCACGACGACGAGCAGCGGCCGCGGGCGCTGTTCGTCGAGAGCCTGCAGGCAGTCTTCGAGGACCGGACTTCGACCGAGCGTCGGTACGATTGCAGCGATCTGTGCCTGACCGGTCACGGTGCGGCGCCGTTTCCTTGTGACCGTCGAGCGAGTCGTTGCGATACGGCGACGTGGTGCACTTCGAGCATCGCGTCGTGCTCGGCTGAGGCGGCGCGTCGGAGCCGTAGCGCGACCGCTTCGGCCGGCGCGTCTCCGACGAAGGCGGCGCGGTAGGTCCGCCCGAAGAACGAGCCGCTGGCGTCGAGGTTCGAACTGAACGAAGCGGGCCTCGAAGAGCCGTTGCGATCGGCAGCCCACTCCGCCGTCTCGAGACCACTGCGCAAGGGCCACTGCACGAGTGCTCGGCCGCTCGCGTCGAGAAGCTCCAGCGTAGCGGCGGGCGAACCGGTTGCGAGACTCCGCGCGTCGGCGAGCCGCGAATCGAGGACGACGCGGAGCGGTCTGCCGCGCAGGTCGCTCGGGAGGGCGGCGGTCCACGCCGGAGTCTTCGCGTCGAGGACCTGCGGCGGCCAGCTGAGCAGAACCTCTCGACCCACAAGACCCGGCCATCCTGCGAACAGCAGCAGCGAAAGCACGAGGACGGCGTTGCGCAGCGTGGACGAACGGCTCTGTCCGACCAGCACCGCGACCAGCGCCAGAGTCGGTGGCCACGCCTCGTCGGCAAGGTTGCCGAGCGCGACGTCTCGGTGCCACGGGTAGTTGGCGAGCAGGTTTCCGAGGCTCAGCAGGGTCCCGCTCCAGAGAAGCTGCGCCTGCACCGCGTCCCGCGGCATCTTCGCGGTCGCCTCCAGGCCGAGGAGGAGAGCGGGACCGAGGAGCGCTTCGTGCGGCTCCAGATAGCGGAGCCCGACGACGCCGAGGCCGGCTGCAGCTGCGAGCGGTCCCGCGCCGGACCGCGCAACCGCCGCGGCGCCCCAGACGAGCGGTGCGCAGAGCAGTAGGAGGGCGAGCTCGCTCGGCAGATCCCAGACGCGCACGGGCGCGGCGGCCAAGAGAACGCCACCGAGCACCATCAAAGCGGCCGGCCAGCGCGGTGCCTCGAGCAGGCGGAGCGCGGCGAGGAGGAGGCAGGTCCCGAGCGCCGGTGCCCAGACCACCGCTAGAGCGGCAAGCAGCAACGTCACCGACCAGGACCAGAGCTTTGACGGTATCGTGGTCGCTGCAGCCATCGCCAGGAGGAGGGTTGCGGCCAACGTGATCTGTCCCGCCAGCGTCACGACGAGCATCGCGGCCAGGACGGCCCGAGCGCCGAAGAGCGTTTGTAGCCTGGCCGTCGAGACGCCGAAGACCGTGGGTAGAAGGAGCAGAATCACAGCCGCTTTCAAACCGCTCTCGGTGACCAGGACGTCGCTGCGCTGAAGCGCTTGGAGGGCGAACGAGAGGCCCAGGATCTGCGTCGAGGTCAGAGCGTCTCGTCGGGAGCCGCCGTGCAGGGCGGCCACCGCCCAGGCGATCGCGAGAAGAGCTCCGGTAGCGCTTCCGCGGAGGAGGCCTTGCGGCAGCACCCAGAGGGCAACGACCCAGGCGACCGTGAGCGCCGCCAGCCAGGGGCGCAAAGCGCTCTGAGCGCTGGCCAGTAGTGCGGCCATCGCAAGGAGGCCTGCGAGACCGAGGTGGGCGAGCTCGGCCGTCTCGGCAGCGGAGCCCACGGCGCGCGCTGCGACGGCAAGGTAGCTGACGAGCGCGACGCCCAGGCCGCCGAGCCAGAAACTGGCGCGGGGGGCAAACGGCGGCTGCGCTGGCTCGGAAGGGATGCTGCTGTTCATGAGAGATCGGGGCGAGGAGATCGCCCGACAGTCTACGTCTCTCAGGCCCGGCCATCGCGCGGTTGGTTGCGGCGCGCGAGCTTTGTACACTCCGGCTTCCTTCTCCGAGGACGATTTCCCAGGACGACTCGGCCCCGAGCGCGGACGCTCTGCAGAGTCTCAGGAGCAGAACGATGTTGGCGAGAGAACGTCTGCGCGCAGGCGGCGATGATTTGAACCAGGCCCTGGTGGACCGCGGCGTCGAAGACGGCGTCCTGGCGCGCTGGACCGAGCTGGACCTGCAGCGGCGCGAGTCGCTCGGCGTCGTCGAAGAGAAGAAGCGTCAGCGCAACGAATCGAGCAAGCAGATCGGCCAGCTCAAGCAGGCAGGCGAAGACGCGGAGGAGCAGATCGCCGCCGTCGGAGCGCTCAAGAAGGAGATCGAAGCTCTCGAGCAGACGATCGAGGGCGTCGAGACCGAGCTCGAGACCCTCGAGCTCTCGCTGCCCAATGTCGGCCACGAGTCCACTCCCGTTGGCGCCTCTGAAGAAGACAACGTCGTCGTGCGCACCGTCGGCGAGCTGCCCGAGCTGGGCTTCGAGGCCGCAGCGCACTGGGACGTCGGCCCGGAGCTCGGCGTGCTCGACTTCGAGCGCGGCGCGAAGCTCGCCGGTGCGCGCTTCACGACCTATCGCGGCCTCGGAGCGCGTCTCGAGCGCGCGCTCGCCAACTTCATGCTCGACCTGCACGGCAGGGCCGGCTACGTGGAGGCGCTGCCGCCGCTGCTCGTCAACGAAGCGAGCATGCTCGCTTCCGGACAGCTGCCGAAGTTCGCCGACGACGCCTTCCGCGTCGAGAACCACGGCTACTACCTGATCCCGACGTCGGAGGTGCCGCTCGTCAACCTGCACCGCGGCGAGACCCTCGACGAAGACGAGCTGCCGCTGCGCTACACCGCCTGGACTCCCTGCTTCAGGGCCGAGGCCGGCAGCTACGGTAAGGATGTCCGCGGCCTCATTCGGCAGCACCAGTTCTTCAAGGTCGAGCTCGTGCAGATCACCCATCCCGAGCAGAGCTACGAAGCGCTCGAGCAGCTCACCACCCAGGCGGAGTCGGTGCTCCAGGCGCTCGAACTGCCCTACCGCGTGATGGCGCTGTGTACCGGCGACATGGGCTTCACCTCGGCCAAGACCTACGACCTCGAAGTCTGGCTGCCCGGCCAGGGTGCCTATCGAGAGATCTCGTCCTGCTCCAACTGCGAGGATTTCCAGGCGAGGCGCGCGAACATTCGCTTCAAGCCGGCGGGCGGCAAGCCTCAGCTGGTGCACACGCTCAACGGCTCGGGCCTGGCGACGGGCCGCACCGTCGTTGCGATCCTAGAGAACTACCAGCAGGAAGACGGCACGGTCCGCGTGCCCGAAGCCCTGCAGTCCTACCTCGGTGGTGTGGACTTGCTGACTCCGTCCGACTCGTGACGCCCCAGACGCGGCTCCGGGTTGCTCTCTACCTGGTCTTGGCCCTGCTTTGCACGGGCTTCGCCGTCGTCCTGGCGAACTCGGAAAAGTACGGAACGACCGCAGCGATTTTCCAGGGCGTGCTGGCGATGATCTGGCTCGTCGCTGCGTTCGTGGCGTGGAAGTTCGGGTAGCGCGCGAGCTGGTCTGCTCAGGGCTTCGGATCGCCCTCGGGGGGCGAAACCGTTTGCGGTACCAAACCCTAGAACCCCACCAAGCCGGCAACGTCACCAGCGCCGGTAAAGAGGTCACCGCAGATTCCTTGTCGGCTGTCACAGCGCCGGAGTTCCGCTAAGCTGCGCAATCGCGACCTCGCGGAGGGGTGGCAGAGTGGTCGAATGCACCGGTCTTGAAAACCGGCGTCGATGAAAGTCGACCGTGGGTTCGAATCCCACCCCCTCCGCCAATCGCGCTGCGCGCGATTCGGCGAGGGGGTGGGCTTCGGCGGTCGCGCTCTCCGCCTACGGCGTCGAGCGTTCGGGAACGAATCCCACCCATGGCTCGCGGTTCGCTGTTTGACGAAGGGGGTGGGCTTCGGCGGTCGCGG
>JBCCLJ010000165.1:0-16124 GCA_039026915.1 Acidobacteriota bacterium | reverse complement strand
TTCGACGAACGCATGGCCCAGGAGGTGAGCGAGTTGACTCGCTCGATCGAAGGTCGCACGGTCGTCGGACTTGGGCGACCGGGGAGGCGCGGCCTCGGCCTGGCGAAGCAGATCCTGGAGGCGTTCGAGAATCTCGATCTCGGCGCTACCGAGGCGACGTCGAGCCATGTACCCGCGGAACTTCGAGACGCCGGGCAGACTCGCACCGAAGCTCCACTTGCGCGGCGTCGCAGGCTTGATGAGGCCTTTGAAAATCTCACCGACCAGGTCGGTGCCCGCCGCTTCGCCGAAGCGATCGCGGTAGTAGGAGTAAGCGATCTCATAGAAGGAGTGGGCCAGTCGAAGGCTCGACCCGGCCCGCCCCCCGAGTTCGTGCCGACCAGCGCGCAGGTGCTCGAGGTACTCCTGCACCGTCTCTGCGTGCGGAGTCTCGGTGTAGGCCGAGCCGACGTAGAGGCCGGAGTGGTCGTCCGAACCGCCGGTGAACGACTTGACCCAAGGCGCTTCGCCGATCGGATCGATCCTGTGCAGCTCGCGCGCACGGTCGATCCACTCTGGAGTCAAGTTGCGAAAGACCGCGTTGACGAGATCGCTCGCGCGGCGATCCCTGGAGCCGTTGAGTCCCTCGAAGCGGTTGAAGAGCAGCAGGAGCTTCTCGACGTGCGTGGGCGTCAGTCGACCGTTGACGGTAAAGAAGGGATGCGCCACGGAGTGCAGGACGTCCTCCTCGACGAAGTAGTCGCGCAGCTCGTAGATATCGGGACGCAGCCGCTCGATGAAGTCGAACTGTTCTTCGGTGATGCCGACCACCAGACAGTGGATCTTGCAGCCGTCCTCGGGAAAGTACGTCGTCACCTCGTTCGAGAGAAACGTACCGTCGAGGTGTGCGATCTCGAGGGCACCGGTGATGCAGTTGTGGTCCGAGATCGTGACGAAGTCCATGCCGGCAGCACGGGCGCGCCGATAGACCTCCTGGGGCTCGACGAACGACTCGGGCGATCCGATCCGGCGCAGGATCCACTCGCTCGGGCGATCGGAGTGCTTGCTGTGAACGTGCAGGTCGACTTTCGAGTGCATGGCGACGCCTCCTCTTCGGGGATTGTCGCCAAGCTGGCTGCCAGGCGATTAAAGCCTGTCTTATCAGTCAGTTAAACGAAAGTGAGCCGCGCGTGAAGCGTCGTCGCTCGGACGCCGACAGCAGGCCTGCCAAGGCTGCGCGGAGCGCGTCGCCTGCCTGAGAAACCCGACCTGCTCAGAGGACACAGGCTGCCTCGACCGCGAAGTCAGGGAGCCTAGGCTTCGGGCTCGCGCACGCAGTAGCCGACGCCGCGCACGGTCTCGATGAGGTCGCGGTGCGCTCCGAGCTTCTTGCGCAGGGAGCGAATGTGCACGTCGATGTTGCGGTCGACGACGACGACGTGCTCGCCGATCGCCTTCGAGATGAGCTGGTCGCGCGTGTAGACGCGGCCCGGGTGCGACGCCATGAAGTGCAGAAGTCGGAACTCGGTCGGCGTCAGCGACAGGCGCTTGCCATCGAGAAAGACTCGGTAGGACGAGGGGTCGACTTCCACGGGGCCGCAGCGCACACGTTGGCTCACCGGCTCGGCCTTCTCTGCTCCACCACCGCGCCGAAGCACGGCACGCACGCGGGCCACCAGCTCGCGCGGGCTGAACGGCTTCTGGACGTAGTCATCGGCACCGAGACCGAGGCCGAGCACAACGTCGCTCTCCTCACTCTTGGCCGTGACCATGATGATCGGGATGTCCTTGGTCTCCGCCTCGCCCTTGAGCGTGCGGCAGACGTCGAGACCGTCGATCTCGGGAATCATGAGATCGAGGAGGACGAGATCGGGGCGTTCGGCGGCGACGGCGCGGAGTCCCTCACTCCCGGTGCTGGCGGTGCGAACGTCGAACCCTTCGCGGGTCAGGTTGTACTCGAGAACGTCCTGGATGTCGGGCTCGTCCTCGATGACGACGATCTTGCTTGCAGACATTTCGTGCCTCGCAACGGGTGCGTCGGGCGCCGGGAATGCGCTGGCCGACCTTGACGTAAAGATAGTACGAAAGTGATCGCTCTGAAAAAACACCCGGCTCCTTGCATCGGGCGAAGGGCTGGGCTCAGCAGGACAGGCGGTCTCCGGCCTGGGGAGCGACGATCGTTTTCGCCCTTCAGACCGCGCTCCGTCTCGGTTCACGGGCAAGAGGTCGGAAACGCACCAGTGTCGGTGACCGTGAGGTAGTTCGTGCGAACCGGGTTGCTGTAGTCGCGCGCGAGTCCATTGCTCGTATCCCGAACTCGAATACCGACCCCTTGATCGGTTGTGCCGCCGTGGAAGACCCACCAGCTGTCGTTGACGGCGCAGCCATCGAGCACCTTGATCAGGAGCTCTAGATTCGTCGGGTCGAAGAACCAGACGATGCCAGTGTCGTCGGTCTGCTGGATCACCTGAGCGTTGCCGGTGGTGCCCTGCTGGGTGGTAAAGCTCACGGTGACCTCGAAACGGCCACCCGCAAGGCAGAGCGTCTCAGGACCCAAGACGCAGGCGCTCGTGTCGCCCGTGTCGATCGGCTCGTTGTTTCCGCCGTCGCCACCGCCGCCGTCGCCACCCCCGCCGTCGCCACCCCCGCCGTTGCCGCCACCGCCGACCGAGCGAACCAGTGTTCCCGTTGCGCTCGAGCCGGTGAAGGTAATCTGCGCGCCTTCCGGGTTCCCCGAGAAGGGCACGCTGCCCGCGGTGAATCCACCGTCGAAGGTGGCGTTGAGATTCGTGCCTCCCACAGAGACACCCGTGGGGCTGCCGTCGAGGAAAATCTGATAGCTCAGCCGACCACTGGCGAGCCGAAAAGCGGCTGAGCCGCCGTTACCGCCGCCCGAGAGAGCGGCACCGAAGTCTTGGGGCAGCGCAGGTGCAAGCGAGCCCGCGATCAGGACAAGAAAGGGCAAGAACTTGATGGATAGCTTCATGATGTTTGTCTCCTGGAGCGAGAGCTAGTTGACCTGCCCCCAGTCGTTCTGCACCCAAAGGCCCTTGGTCCAGTCGTTGTCGCGGGTCGTGCAGCCGCGGCTACCGTTCCGTGGCGCCAACTGCGGCTGAAAGAAGTTGCCGCCGTTGGCGAGGAAGCCGTCGCCTTGGCGAACACCAGGCACAGGCACGTTGGAGATTGCGTTTCCAGGGACCCCGTCGACGACCGCGTCGACATTCAACTGAGTCCCGATGAGAGCCTGGCTCGAGGAGCCATCGACATCGACAGCGAAGTCAGAGTCCTCGCCGATGAAGACGTTGGAGATCACCCCGTTGGTGAGGTTCACGCCGGTACCTCGCCGGAGCAGCAGTCCTTCACCCATCGGCGAAGTCGATCCTGGCCCTCGGACGCAAGCAAAGTTCGTAATCGTCGGGTTCGAACGCGGCACCGAATCGTTGTTGCTGCCGTCATTGTCTGCCTCGATGCAGTTGTTGGAGTCGTCTGACCCACCGGCCGGCGAGCCGCTGTGTACTGCACAGACGTTGGTGACCGTGCCTACCCAACCGTTGGTCCAGTCGAGCTGATCGTCCTCGTTGTTGACGAGAAGCAGGTTGCTGGCGTTCGCGGTACCGCCGAAGAACTCGACACCATCGTCGGAGCCACCGATGCACTGGATGTTGCTCAAGGTCGTGCCGCTGCCGACGCCCTGCAAAGCGAGACAGTTGAGCTCATCCTCGGAATTGAAGACGTTGCCGGCGTACTCGATCACCAGGTAGTTCAAGATGCCGCTGCTGTCCTGGGTATTGGTGCCACCGTAGGGTCCGGTGTTTCCCTCACCTTCGGGCGGCGGACTGATCCCCAGGTTCGTAGGCGCGAAGCCGTTGATGATGATGCCGCCGAAGTCCTGGGCCTGCCGTTCGAAGCGCGGTGCCGTCGAGGTAAAGCGACACGGCTTCGTCTCCGTGCAGTCGGCGACCAGGCGCGCGCCCTGACGAATGCCCAAGCTCGAGACCGCGTCCGGCTCGCCCATGACGACCGTGCCCGGCTCGATGGTCAGCGTACTGCCGTTGGTGACGAACACCTGCTGCGTCAGCACGTAGGTGTTGTTCGCCGTCCAAGTCTCGCTGCCGATGTTGCCGCCCTTGACGATGGCGCTGTCGACGTACGAGAACATCGCGTTGTCGCGAGAGATAACGTCACCGCTGCCGTTGCGAAGCTCGAAGAGAAGGGCGTACTGCCCCGTGCTCGTATCGAGCCCAGGGATATCGCCGAAGATGCTGCGGTTTCCAAAGAGCGACACGCCACCGGTGAGATCGGGTTTCGGCACCAGAATCGGTGCTCCGGCAGTGCCAAGGAGCGGCGTCATCGTGGGCGTCGCCTCGAGCGTCCCAGTCGATGTGTTCAAGGTCAGAAAAGTCTCGTCCCCTGAATCGCGGTCGAGCAGATAGAGATACATCGCGACAGGCGCCGAGAAGCCGCTTGGGTCGATCCAAAGATCGACGATCGGCTCGCTCGGGAACGGCACCGTGCCATAGGTATAGAAGTCCGAGACGATCAGCACTCGAGGGCTGCCCGCCACGAAGGTCACAGGATCACTGGCAGCGCCCTGACGAAGCGTGCGAAGGTCGGCGTTGGCGGCTGCGGAACTCGCAGCCGTCAGGCCCAGAGTCGCCGCAACGACCCAAACCAGAATGGTCTGTCTCATCGATTCGTCTCCTTGTGACGGATGAGAGTTCTCGAAGAGAGACCGCCCAAGCGGCCCCGGGAAGACAAGCGACTACTGAAAGCTGTAGCCAATCGAAAGGCCAAAGCCGACACCTTCGTTGAAGATCCGCCAGGACTCTCCACCCTGGGTCCAGAACCTCTCCTCGTCCGCCAGGTTGGTCGCAGTGGCCGTTAAGTTGAAGCCTCGAGACAGCGTCTGCTGCCAAACGAGATCGAGCGTCGAGCGGCTGTCTTCGATCACGTCTTCGAGGCCTCGGCGCCCACCGAAGAGGATCGTGTCATCCTTGAAGTTGTAGAGGAGGCGCACTGCGGTCTTGCCGTCCCGCGGGGCCCACTCCAGCACAAGGTTCAGGACGTTGTCAGGCTGCCCCGCGAGCGGTCGATCGAGGTTCGTCGAATCCGTCGTTTCGGGGTCGAGTTGAATCTGCGAGTCGACAAAAGTCCAGTTCACGATGCCAGTGACGTCCTCGAAAAAGCCAGACTTGGCCAAAGACCGCCTGACCTCGAGCTCGAAGCCCGCGTTCTCGGCACCCTGTGCGTTGGCAAAGCTGAGCGACGGAATCGAGCCCGGGATCGCGACCTGCTCAATCGGGTTGTCGAAGTCCTTGTAGAAGAGGCTGAAAGCGATGATCTCGCTCGCTGACGGATACCACTCCCAGCGCACGTCGACCGCGTCGATCGTCGCTTGATCGAGATCCGGGTTACCGAAGATCGTGAAGCCACCGAGCACCCCGAGAAACGCGAAAGAAGCAATCTCGCGGAACTCAGGACGATTGACTGTTCGGCTGACCGATGCGCGCAGCGACTGACGGTCGCTGAAGGAATAGACCATGCTGAAGGCAGGCAGCAGGTTGCTCTCCTCGAAGCCCGCAGGATCGCCGGTCACGCCGCGATCGAAGCGGTCGATCGTCAAGACCTCCTGGTCTTGCTCCTCGAAGCGCAGGCCGCCGATGAAGCGCCACTTACCCAAACTCCAGTCACCCTGCGCGTAGGCACCGAGGATGTCCTGCGTTCCGAAGTAGTTGTCGGTGCTGTTCGTTACCTCTCGAAGAACCCATGCGCCGCGCTCGATGTTCTCGGCAGTGTAGATGTCCTCGGGGTTCTGCGTGAAGTCAATGCCTCGCGGACGGCCGCTGAAGAAGAGACGGCGGCCGTCGAAGTTGCGCTCGTTCTCGGTCGCCGCAAGACCGACCTTCAGGGAACCGAAGGAGTTGTCTCCGGCGTAGAAAGTCGACCAGTCGACGCGGTAGTCGTTGAGGTCGTCTTCGAGCGCGTTGAAGAAGAGGAATCCAGACTGGCCGAACGGCTCGAGCTGAAAGGTGCCGTCACCAACTTCGGTGTAGAGCGCTTGCCGCAGGTTCTCTCCCGTCTCGGCTGAGGACACCGCCGCACGCCACTCGAGCAGGCTGCCTCCAGAGCCGGCGCCTGCGAAGAAGTGGTCCGCGGAGAGCTGGAAGTTCTGCACATCCTGATTCTTGAACTGGATGCGGTTGTCGATGATGTTGTTCGTCGCGTTGGCGAAGAAGCCGCTCTGCGTCCGGCCTTCGCCCTGAGCGAGTTCCGTCAGGAGTCCGCGAAAACGGATCTGCGTGTTGTCGCCGAGGCGATAGGCTAGGTTACCCATGAGCGACTGGCGAATCGACTCCGTGCCGTACTCGATGTCATAGAAACTCTCTCGAGCCGGCTCTCCCAGAGAGAACCGGTAGAAGTCTCGGTCTTCCGTTCGGGCACTGAAGGAGTTGCCCCAGGTGCCACTCAGGACGAGCCCGAGTCGATCGTAGGAGTTGCCGTAGGTGATGTTGAAGCCCGAGTTGATCGGCGCCGAGTCGCGCTGCGGCGTCCAGTCACCGATGAGAGATTCACCGAGTCCTTCGAGCTCTTCGTTGGTGAAGCCCTGATCGCTGAAGAAGCTGAACCGACGAATTCGCTCCTCGGGAAATCCCGCGGGGAGGCCTTGCCCACCACCTCCAGAAAACGAGAGACCTCCCGGGTAGCGCAGGATGTCCTCGCCGGTCGCGAGCTCGTTACTGGAAGCGGAGAGGCCGACACTGAAGCGCTGGCGCGCGGGGAACTGCTTCGTCTCCAAGGAGACGACGCCGGCCGCGAAGTCGCCGGGCTGGTCGACGGTGTAGGACTTGGAGACGGTGATCTTCTCCAGCAGGCCCGACGAGAACAAATCGAGAGGAACGACCTTACGCTCGAACTCGGTCGACGGCATCTTCGAGCCGTTGAGCTGGGTGTTGCTATAGCGCTCGCCGAGGCCGCGCACGAAGACGAACTTGCTGTCCTGCACCGAGATGCCGGTGACGCGTTTCAGGGCGCCGGCAGCGTCCGAACCGGCGTTCTTGGAAATTTCTTCGGAGCCGATGTTGTCGACGATCTGAGCAGCCGACTTCCGTTCGGCGAGGAGTGCGGTCTCGGTTGCTGCGATCGCTTCGGCGGTGACCGTGACCTCTTCAGAGATGGCGGACTGAGCGTCGTCGTTGGAGCTATCGCCCGTCGGGTTGAGGACGACACTCACGTTGGCAACGCCGCCCGCCGCAACGACGACATCGACGACCTTCTGGGATTCGTAGCCTTCGGCGGTGACGAGGACCGTCCAGGTGCCCTCACTGAGTGCGGACTGGAAGACGCCGTTGAGATCGCTGGTGAGCGTGACGTCGCCACCCTCGAAGACGAGAGTGGCGCCCCGAACGGGCTGTCCCGTGCGAGCGTCGAGCACGAAACCGGTGACGCTGCCGCCCTGCGCAAACGCGGCAGTGGCGAGTAGGCACAGCACGAGTGCCAGCCCAAGGGTCTTGCGGAGCACGAGCTCCTTCGGTTGCGAAGTCATGTTCTTCACTCCATCTGTTCTGCTGAGGAGGCGGCGATGCCTTCTGGGGAGAGGCTCGGACCGCGAAAGGGATATGCACGACTGTGCGATAGACAGGCGGATTCCACAGCCCGCCAGTGAAGGTCGAGTAAAGAACAAGGGAAGGAGCTTTTAGGTGTCTGCGAAGACCGGAAAAACCCCCGATTTCATGGGCATCGGGAACCAAGGCAACACGCCGTACAACTCCCTCCTCGGGGCCTTGGAGCGAGGGCCGTCAGCGCGTCGCAGAGCTGTTCCGGCAGCTGCGGAACTGCGCTAGCGCAACAAACGCAGAGCCGGCGCAGCGAATCGCGCGTCGGGATCGAGAACGCCGGTCACCCGCGCCTCGAGCTCGCTGACCGCGCCTCCACCGAGGCGACCGGCAGGCGCCCCGTGAAGGATCTGCGCGACCAGGTCGTGTCGCCGCAGCTGCTTGGCGACATCCTCCAGGAGCTGTTCTGGAAGCTCGAGCAGCACCGAGTGGGCTGCACCGAGGACCCGCCAGCCGACTTCGCCCGGCAAACCCTCGAGCAGACCTCGGGCGCTCCTTCGATCGACTGGTACCCGGACGGTGACGCGGTCTTGGGCAAAGCTCTCCCAGCGCCAGAGTCGGTCCTCGGCGGCGGCGAGGAGCTTCCCACCGCCGACCGCTTCGAGGAAGCGTTCGCCTCTCCGCTCGAGCGACTCCGCCCGCCCCCCGAGACGCGCCAGAAGCCGGTCGGGCTCCAGCTGAAGGGACGCCAGCTCGGTGCCGCAGGTCGCCGCTCGTTCGAGAGCGCGCAGACCTCCGTCGAGATCGGACACCTGCAGCGCGATGCTGAGCGAGGCGGCCGCAACGGGGAAGACCTTGAAGGTGACCTCCGTCAGCACGCCGAGGCTGCCGCAGGAGCCGACCATCAACTTCGCCAGATCGAAGCCGGCTGCGTTCTTCACGACTTTGCCGCCGCCGCGCACTTCGCGGCCGCGGCCGTCGACGAAGCGCACTCCGAGCACGAAGTCGCGCAGGCCGCCATAGCGCACGCGACCGGGTCCATTGACTCCCGTGGCGACGCAGCCGCCGACCGTCGAGCCGGCCTCGACGAACGGCGGATCGAAGGGCAACGACTGACCGTGCTTCGCCAGCTCGCTCTGCAGCTCAGCGAGCGGCGTCCCGGCGAGCGCGGTGATCGTGTATTCGGCCGGCTCGTACTCGACGATCGCACTCAGTCCTCGCGTCGAGAGCGTCGCCACCCCCGACTCCTCGGAGGCCGCGTACCAGGGCTTGGTGCCCCCGCCTCGCACGTAGAGCCGGGGGGCAGCGCGAACGATGTCCGGGACTTCGCGCGGCTCCGCCGGCGCCAAGAGCTCGGTCTCCTGTGCGCTACTCACGGGAGATCACGCCGGCACTCTCCAGGGGATGCGGCCCCCGGTGTCCGAGCGAAGGCGCTTCTCCCACCGGCAGCATCTTCCCCGGATTGCAGAGGCACTCCGGGTCGAGCGCAAGTCGCAGCTCCTGCATCACGCTCAGATCGGTGGCGGAGTACATCTCGGGAAGGTAGTCCTTCTTCTCCACACCGACGCCGTGCTCGCCGGTGATCGAGCCGCCGAGGTCGATGCACAGCCGCAGGATCTCTCCGGCGAGAGCCTCGGCGCGCTCGAGCTCACCGTCGCGACCGTTGTCGAAGAGGATCAGCGGATGGAGGTTGCCGTCGCCGGCGTGAAAGACGTTGGCGACCCGCAGTCCCGCCTCGCGGGACAGGCGCTCGATCGCGGCGAGCGCCTCGCCGAGGCGACTGCGCGGCACGACGCCGTCCTGCACGATGTAGTCGGGGCTCAAGCGGCCGACCGCCGAGAAGGCGCCTTTGCGTCCCTTCCAGATGCGGGCGCGCTCGTCTGCGCTCTCTGCGATGCGCGTCTCGCTCGGGCCCGTGCCCGAGATCAGACGGTGCAGCTCCTCGGCCTCGGCCGCGACCTCGTCCGCCTCACCGTCGAGCTCGACGAGCAGAAGCGCAGCAGCGTCCGGATAGCCGGCCTGCACGGCAGCTTCGGCCGCTTCGATGGCGAGGCGATCCATGATCTCCATGGCACCCGGCAGGAGTCCCGAAGCGACGACGGCCGAGACCGCCTCGCCGGCGGCCGACAACGAGTCGTAGGAAGCGAGCAGCGTGAAGAAGGACTCGGGCTTCGGCAGCAGCCGCAGAGTGATCTCGAGCGCCACTCCGAAGAGGCCTTCGGAGCCGACGAAGAGCCCCGGCAGGTCAGGACCGACCTGCTCGAGACTGGGGCTGCCGAGAGTGCAGAGCTCGCCGTTGCCGAGCACGACCTTCATGCCGAGCACGTGATTGCTCGTCATGCCGTACTTGAGGCAGTGCGCGCCGCCCGAGTTGAAGGCGACGTTGCCGCCGATCGTGCAGACGGACTGGGACGACGGATCGGGGGCGTAGTAGAGACCGTGCGGTGACGCGGCCTCGGTGACGGCCAGGTTGATGACGCCCGGTTCGACGACGGCGCGGCGTCGCTGGGGGTCGAGATCGAGGATGCGGTTCAGGCGGTTGAGGCCGATGACGAGACCGCCGTCGACCGGGAGCGAGCCGCCCGAAAGGCTCGTGCCGCTCCCCCGCGCGACGAAGGGCAGAGCGTGCGCGTTGCAAAAGCGCACGACGTCGACGACCTCGCTGCCGCTCTCCGGCAGAACCACGCCCAGCGGACGCGCCCGAAAGGCCGTCAGAGCGTCGGATTCGTAGGCCGCGAGCACGGAGTCCGTGCTGTGCAGGCGACCCGGCGGCAGGAGCTGCTCGAGGCGGCGAAGGAGGTCGTCATCGGGCATGGCAGCATGCTAGCGCGGTCCGGGGGCGGCGCCAGCAGGAGCTCCGCCCTCCGCTGCCTTCAGCCGTCTAAGGCCCGTGAAAGGTCAGGCGGCACGCCGCGCGGGGGGACGTAGCCGAATCGAACTCGGGATCGAGGAAGACCGTGACGCTGCCCGCAGAATCGAACGCTGGAATCAACTCCCCGGAGAACGTCTCCACCTGCGTCGAAACGGTCGGCAGCTCCCAGACCCAGAACGCTCCGCGGCGTTCGGGCTCGTCCGCGAGGTAGCCACCGCTCTCGCTGCTGAGATCAACCGATGGAGGAACGCTGGCGCTGAGTTCGTCGCGCACCTGCACGAGGAGAGCCTCTTCGTCACCGATCCACGAGCAGAGGATGGGCTCCAGAGAGTTCCGACGCAGGGCCTGGAGGCCGATCAGCCCGACGACCGCCAGCAGGATGATTCCCGTGATCGCCGCAAGTAAGGGCGCTCCCTCCAAGCGACCGCCTCCCTCGTGCGGGTCTCTCGTGTGCCGTAGCGCGAGCGCGACGGCGACGGCGACGGCGAGCAGACTGCCCACGGTGAGGCTCCCCGCGAGAGCCCCGAGGAGCCAGAGAGCTATCGACACGTCGATTCGTGATTTCGAGTCGCGGTCAGCTCTTCGGCATCACGACCCACAGAATCAGATAGACGATGATCCCGGGGAAAGCCACCGACAAGGCCGAGCCGACGACGTAGAGCAGGCGCACCATGTTCGGACTCCAGCCGAGCCAGCGGGCCAACCCACCGCAGACGCCGGCGAGGACGCGGTCGTTGCGGGAACGATGCAAAGGGTTACTGCGGACCATACTGGCTGCCATTCTATGGAGTCCTCCATGAGTGAGCGAGGCTTCAGTGCGCGCTCACTAGCCACTACGGATCGCAATCGACTTTTGTTCCAAAGATTCCTGGAGTCCCGTAACCCACTGATTTCCCCCAGGATAGCTGGACCCGGCGGGACCTCGGTGAAAGACTGACAAGCATGCCCGAGACACCTTCGGAGACCTCTTCTTCGCCGCCGGAAGGCGACGCTGAGGGGACCCCCGCGCCCGCCGGGGGCGGCGGCGAGTCGGGGGGAGCCCACTCGGAGAAGGTCGGCACGCTACGCAGCCTGGCGATTGCGCTGAGCTCCTGGCGCACCGCCTCGGTCGTGCTGCTCTCCTTCTCCTCCGGAATGCCGCTGGGGCTGGTCTGGATCGCGATTCCCGACTGGATGCGCTCGGCCGATGTCGACATCCGCATCGTCGGGCTCTTCACGCTGGCCCAGATGCCCTGGACGTTCAACGTCCTGTGGGCGCCGCTGATGGATCGCTTCCGCCTTCCCTTCCTCGGCCGGCGGCGCGGCTGGGCGGCTCTTGCTCAGCTCGCCCTCGGGGTCGGCACCCTGGGTCTCGCGGGTGTCGGTGATCGCCCCGAAGCTCCCTGGGTCGCACTGGCGCTGACGCTCGGCGTCGCCTTTGCGGCGGCGTCGCAGGACATCGCCATCGACGCCTACGCCATCGACGTGCTGAACAAGCACGAGCAGGGCGTCGCCGTCGGCGCTCGGATCGCGCTCTACCGCGCGGCGATGCTCGTCGCCGGCAGCTGGGCGATCACGGCGGCGGCGAGCGTCGGCTGGAGCTGGGTCTGCATCGGGCTCGGGCTGCTCTACCTGCCGATGCTGCTGATCACGGTCTTCGCTCCCGAGCCGCCGCAGCGCTTCGAAGATCCGAAGACGATGAAGGAAGCCATTTGGTACCCATTCATCGGCTTCCTCAGCCGTCACCGCGCCCTCGAGATCCTGCTCTTCGTGCTGCTCTTCAAAGCCGGAGACAACTTCGCGCAGGCCCTGCTGCGCCCCTTCCTCAACGACGTCGGCTACACGGCGGTCGAGCGCGGTTTCGCCCTCGGCAACATCGGCCTGATCATGACGCTCGCCGGCGCGCTGCTCGGAAGCATCGCGACGAACTTCATCGGCCTGGGCCCCTCGCTCTGGATCTTCGGCTTTCTGCAGATGTTCTCGAATCTCGGCTACGTGCTGCTCGCCAACCAGCCGCCGAGTCCGTGGCTCATGTACACGGCGATGTCCTTCGAGAATCTGACGCAGGGGCTCGGTACCGGAGCCTTCTCCATCCTGCTCTTCCGGCTGACGCAGAAGCGCTTCTCGGCGACCCAGTACGCCCTCTTCTCGACGCTCTTCGGTCTTGGCCGCATCGTCTCGGGGCCGGTCGCCGGCTTCACGGTCGACGCGGTCGGCTGGTCGAACTTCTTCCTGGTGACCATTCCACTCGGACTGCCGGGCATGATCATGCTCTGGCGTTTCGTGCCCTGGGGAGTGCGCGACCCTCAGTTCGAAGTTCGTGCTCGAGAGAATGAAACTTCGCCCCCCACAATCTCGAACTCCTTGAGCAGGAGCGGCTTGGCCTCCGCGGGTTTCCTGGTCGCCGGCGTCGCAGGCGCCCTCGGCGCCGCACTCGTCGCTCTGCTGGCAGCGCTCAAGGCGCTGCGGGCCGATCCGGACTCCGGCTTCGACTATCTCTTCCACCTTCGCGACCTCCTCACTCCCACGACGATCTTCGACTTCCTCCAGCTCTTCTCGCTCTTCGCTTTCATGGCGGTCTGCGGTCTACTGGGAGCCGCGGTGACCGCTGCCCGTCAGGGTGCGGGGCGCGATCTCGAAACCGGCTGAAGCACCCCTGACCTTGAAGCATCTGAGCTCATGACCGAGCACCTCGGAGACATCGCCTCGGGCGAACCGACGACGGACCGCGAAGCGCTGCACGAGCACTTCGACGCGATCAATGCCAGCCGCCTGCGTCTGATCTGCCTCGTCATCGGCGCGGGTGCCCTGGCCGAGCTCGTCTTCGCGCTCGTCGAATCCCGCTTTCTCCACGTCGCCGCACCCGTCATCACACTGGCGCTCGCGCGCCATTTGTTCACGGCGCGAGATCGCGGTCTCTACTCGCGCATCGGCTCCTGGATGCTGATCCTGGGCGCGCTGGTGCTTCTCGCCGCACCGGTGGCGATGCGGCCGGGCACCGATCTCGCGCTGCGCATCGTCTCGATCGTCGGCCCGCTGGTCCTCAGCACCTTCCGACTGACGCGGCTCGAGGCTGCGCTGGTTTTTCCGATCACCTGGATCGCGGGGATCGCGGCACCGGTCACGGTGGCGCTGCAAAACGGCGAGACGCTCTTGTCTCCGCGCCTCTTGATCCAGACGGGAACGGTCGCCCTCTCCTGGTACGTCAACCAGGTCTCGAGCCGTCGAGACGCGACGGACTATCTGCATCGCTACCGCATCGCGGCGAGTCGCAACCGCGAACGTCTGCGGATGCGCCGCGAGCTCGATTCGGCCCGGCAGATGCAGCTGAGCATGCTGCCGCGCGAGGCACCGCGGATCGAAGGCCTCGACATCGCTGCCGTTTCGCTGCCCGCCGCCGAGGTTGGAGGCGACTACTACGAGTACTTCAAAGCGTCCGACCGCGGCACCGAGCTCGCCATCGGCGACGTCTCCGGCCACGGCGTGGCCAGCGCTCTGCTTCTCTCCGGCCTGCGCTCCTGCCTTTATCTCCTGCAGCCAGAACAGCTCGATCCGGACGACATCTTGACGCGGCTCGACGGCATGGTGCGCGACACCACAGAACGTCGCACCTTCATCACTCTGCTCTACTCGGTCCTCGATCTCGACGCGTGTCGCGCCACCGTCTCGGCGGCGGGTCATCCCCCACCGCTGCACTACCGCATGGCCGAGGACCGGGTCGTCGAGATCGAATGCGCCTCACCGCCTCTCGGTACCCGTCTCGGTAGCTGCTACGAGACGACGGAGACCGACTTCTCACCCGGCGACATCCTCGTCTTCTACACCGACGGCCTCACCGAAACGACGAACCACAAGGACAACCCGTACGGCGACGAGCGACTCGCGGCAAGGCTTGCACGCACGTCTCACATGGACGCCCGTCAGATTCGCGAGTCGATCCTGGCCGATCTCTGGACCTTCAAAGGCGACGCCGAGCAGCACGACGACATCACACTGATCGTGGTGAAGGCGCGTGCGGATGCCGACGTCGAGGAGGCCGCCGCGGAGCGCCTGGACGGCTCCGACGGGCCGGCCGGGTCGGAAGAAGAGTGAGCCAGCGCGCGCTCCATCCGGACCACACCTTCTCTGGACCGGCGTTCCTTCGCCACCGCTGCGAAGCGGCGGAGCCCCGAGCGAACGTCGTCTTCGTCCACGGCCTGGGCGAGTCGGGACTCTGCTTCGAGAAGATCTGGAACGACCCGCTCCTCGCGCCCTACCGGCTCTTTTCCTGGGACCTGCCCGGCTACGGTAAATCCGCTTGGACGGAGTCGCCGACGACGATCCCGGAGCACGCGGAGTTCCTGCGCGAGCGCCTCGAAGAGACGCTGAGCGGGGATCCGCTGGACACCCTCCTGGTCGGCCACTCCATGGGCGGTGTGATCGGACAGTTCCTCTGCGAAAGCGAGACAGAGAGCGAGGCCAAGCTCGTCGACCGCCTCGTCAACGTCGAAGGCAACCTCTCGCTCTCGGACTGCACGCTGAGCGCTAGGGCTGCCGGGCAGTCGCTCGAGGTCTGGTGCCGCGTCGGTCAGCAGGAGGCCGCCGACGTCCTCTACCTCGAAGGCGTGCACGAGCTGGCTTCACGCACCTACTACGCCAGCCTCAAAGTGTGCGACCCGCGCGTGCTCCATCAAAACTCCTGCGAGCTCGTCGAGCTCTCCCGCGGCGAGCAGTTGGCGCGGCGCATGGGACGGCTGACGATCCCCCGTGATTACGTCTACGGCGATCCCGGCGGCACGGGCACGCACTCTCGCGGGCTCCTGCACGAGGCCGGAGTGGCAGCGCACGGCGTCAGCCACTCGGGGCACTGGCCGTTCATCGATCATCCGGACCAGTTTCTGAAGGTTCTGATCTCGATTTTCGAGGGTTGAAACGCCCGAGGCCAGGCCCCTTCGCGAGGAGCCGAAGATGCTGGTGACCGTGGCGAACACTCGGGCCAACCACAAGTTGTGACGGCGTTTCTAATGTTGCGTTCGGTCATGTCGACAAAGCTATAATTCCCCCATGCCCGAAGCCGCCGCGACCGAACCTCAGTCCTCGACGATCCTCGTCGTCGATGACGAGGAGAGCATCCTGACGCTCGCTGAAATGACGCTCGAAGACGAGGGCTACGAAGTGCTCACGGCGAGCAGCGGCGAGCTGGCGCTGCGCATCTGCGCCGAGCATCCCGGCGACATCCACGTGTTCGTCATCGACGTCGTGATGCCCCGCATGAGCGGCCCGGACCTCGCCGAGCGCCTGGCCGAGCGACGACCGGACGCCCGGGTCATCTTCACCTCCGGCTACGGCGATGCGGCAGGTGTTGCGCTGCGCCAGCGCTCGACCTCGGCGGTGTACCTGCGCAAGCCCTTCGGTCCGGACGAGCTCTGCCAGGTCGTCGAGCGAATCGTCGGCAGCTAGCGAAACCCGTGGTGGTACCACGGGATTTCGCTAGCCATGGGGATTCTCCGGCCGCTGTGCGGCCTCCGCGCTCCATGCGGCCTGCGGCCGCGTCGCTTGGCCCGACAAACCCGTGGTGGTACCACGGGATTTCGCTAGCCATGGGGATTCTCCGGCCGCTGTGCGGCCTCCGCGAAGGCGAATGAGCCCAGCTACTCAGGTCTCGAAAGGCTGTCGCTCTCATTCGCCCGTCCAAAGTCGGGCAGAGTCGCAGGGGCAAACGCAGCCCGCGTTGCCTCCGTTGACGGACTGCGTTTGCCCCT